>JARFPZ010000554.1 GCA_029288035.1 Desulfosarcina sp. | reverse complement strand
ATGATGCAATCGGTGGAAGCCAGCCTTAAACGCCTCAATACCGATTATATCGACCTGTATTGGCTGCACGTATGGGATTTTTTGACGCCGGTTGAAGAGGTGATGCGGGCATTTGACGATCTGATCCGCCAGGGCAAGGTGCTATACATCGGCATATCGGATGCGCCGGCCTGGGTTGTCTCACGGGCCAATACTCTGGCTGAGTTGCGCGGCTGGTCCCAGTTTGTCGGTCTTCAGGTCGAATACAGTCTGATCGAACGTACCTGCGACCGCGAGCTGCTGCCCATGGCCCGGGAGATGGATTTGGCAGTTACCGTCTGGTCACCGCTGGCCGGCGGCCTGTTAACCGGCAAGTATGCGGAGGGTGGCGACACGGTTAACGAAGAAAAACGGTTGACGCATCCCATGGTGGCGCCGCTGGTAGACATTACCGAGCGCAAACATTCGATTACCGCTGCCGTGGTAAAAGTTGCCGAAACCATTGGAAAAACACCGGCCCAGGTGGCCCTGGCATGGCTGCGCCGGCAGTCCGGCGTGATGATCCCGATCATTGGCGCCCGCCGACTATCCCAGCTGAAAGACAATATGGCCTGTGTGGAATTTACCCTCGATGAAACGCATCTGAAACAGTTGAATGAAGTCAGCCGCATCGAACTGGGCTTTCCCCATGATTTCGTTGCCAACGAAATGGTACAGAATTTTGCTTATGGCGGCATGCGGGGTTTGATCGACAATCACCGTGAGATATAAATCGGATCGAGAAAGAAACCAATGAACGCAGAACATCGAACATCCAACATCCAACATCCAACATCGAATAATGTATTTTGTACGATTAGAAAAGATTTAGCGAAGCGGATCCATCCTTTGAAATTCGAAATTCGATTCGGCTTGGCTCGTCGCAGACTACGGCTCGCTGTTAGATCCAAGCCATCGCCGTGGCCAGCCTAATTATCAATAAAACCGAGCCATTTTTGATAAGTTTCATATAAACGCGGCCGCTGGCCAAAAAAACGGCCAGTTTGATCAAAAAAGAAATCTCATAGGAAACTAAAAAGGTTTAAGTTTGCCAATTTAAGCAATTTAGATTGTGGGAGCGGCTTCCACAAACCATTCCTTACAAAAAATAATTTCTAGATGTGCCAGTCTTCGATAGGCCCGTAATTACCTTCCACCTTGATGACCACCAAGGTGACATCGTCTTTTTGTTTTAAGCCGCTGGTAAAATTATCCAATTCCTGGTAGACGGCGTCAATGATTCCCGTCGCGTTCAGATGTGCCTTGCGGCGAAGAATATCACGAAACCGTTCCTTGCCAAACATCTCACCGGCGCTGTTCGTGCCCTCCCAGATACCATCGGTTCCGATGACAATCAGCTGCCCGTGTTTGAGACCGTTTGTGGAAAATTCTTCAAAATCGTATCCTGGATCGACCCCGAGCGCCATGCCGGTACCCATTAGTTCCTGGAACCGATTATCCTGGGCGTCGTAAATAAAGGCTGGGTCGTGCCCGGCTCTGATCCAGCGCAGCTGTCCGGTGGCCGGCACGATGTTGAGAAAAAACAGCGTCATGAATCCTGTCCCATCCAGCACTTCTTCAGCCAGATGGCGGTTCAGGTCTGATACCACCTGGGCGGCATCGCCACATTGGGTATCATGAACTCGTAAAAAGGTTCGGGCAGTCGTCATGATCAATGCGGCGTCAACGCCGTGTCCCATCACGTCCCCGACAACGATGCTGAATCGGTCATTGCCGCAATTTCCATCCCAAAAAAAATCAAAATAGTCACCACCGATCTCGTCACAGCTGACCGCCCGGCCATCAATGTCGAACCCTTCGATACGGGGTTTATCTCTCGGCAATAAGCTCTTTTGTATTTCTGCGGCCAGCAACAGCGATTTTTTCTGGGCGGTCATATCCGTCAAAAAAGCCATTTTACCGATAATTTCTTCGTGATCATCTCTCAGTATCTTGCAATGTGCCAGAACGGGGATTAACCGACCGTCTTTTGAAACAATCGTACTTTCGAAATCCTCGAAATCCCCTGAAAACAGATCTTTTCTATGGCTCACCAGAAAATCTCTGTGATGTTCAGGAGAAAAATCCAGTGGCGTTTTGCCGATGATCTCATCGCGACGATAGCCGGTCATTTTGCAATACATGTCATTGACGTCCGTAAATTGATAATCCCTATCCAGGAGAATAAAACCCTCACCGGCAGTCTCCACAATTCGTCTGTATTTTTCTTCGCGCTTGCGAAGGTTTTGTTCAGCACGAAGCCTTTGCAGTTCGGCAGCCGCCCGAGCGGCAAATATCTGAAATATTTTTAACGTACGGGGCTCTCGCGGCAGTGGATCTGTATCCAGGACAGCCAGGTGCCCGAGAATCTTCTGCTCGATGTCCCGAAGCGGTACGCCCATGTAACTTGAAGCCTTTAGTTCCTTTAACAGTTCGTCTTGCGGATAATAATTGATTATATTATCAGGATGATGAACAAATTCATCATTTTCAATAACGTCACCACAGGGCGTTCCTTCGGAATCTATAATAAAATCCGTTCGTAGCTGTCCATCAGCCCAAAATGCGAGTGCGCGAAGCTGCCGGGTCGCTTCAATATATTCGGTAATCCAAGCGGAGTGTGTGTTTAATGCTTTGGACAGATTTTCAACCAGTGCCACGAAAAACGCCTCTCCCGTTACCTTTGCGGTTCCTTCTAAAATTATGCTCAAGGCATCCTCTTCGGCTTCTTCAATAAGTGGATATTGACCGTTTTCAACCATTATATAGGCCCTTTTCTGTTAATTTGGGTGTTATCGCCACCCTGGGACAACCTGACAATAAAAGTCTGGAGCTCGAAGGTTACACTTAGCGTCCAAGAATGAGTACAAAGGCTATCTTTTATGATAATTATAGATATTGGACTAAACAAGGGGGCATTTACTTCCGTAGTGCCCAAAGGACGAACCTGTAATCTTTGGTGAGGAGAGTAAAATTGAATAGCTGTCAGCTGATCACAATGATTGTTGTTGGCTACTAATTTTTATTATGGCTGGCAAGAAACGCATTGGGTGTCAGAACGTTGCCGGCAAATTTATCTTTGAAGTGGTCATTATCCCAGGTAACCATGGTTGAAACAAATGACAGGTATTTCTCCGCAGCGGAGATCATTAATGCATCACCAAATGAGGTTTTTTTGCTTAAAATACCAAATAATCGATTGATCTCGATGCTTGGAAAATCACTTTGAAGATTAGGCTCAGGTAAAACGGTAATTTTGTACCTGTCTTGAAAATATGTCCATAGATCTAACAATTGATCCTGGT
This sequence comes from Desulfosarcina sp., assembly GCA_029288035.1. GTDB lineage: Bacteria > Desulfobacterota > Desulfobacteria > Desulfobacterales > JAFDCJ01 > JAFDCJ01. Next base: position 2,530 of record JARFPZ010000554.1, on the reverse strand, counting down.
TAAGGTTAAAAGAAAGGATACCGCAGAGTTCCAGCAAATTGACGATGGTCGTAAAACCGCTGCCGTTTTGAGCAACAAAAGAAAGAAACGACTGGTTCAACCTAAAGTTAGTATCTCTTTTGTACCGAAGATCAATTACAAAGACATTTGTATCGATTAAAATTAGTTCCTGTTTCGAACCCACTCGGTTGCCTCCCGCCAATTTTTAAATTCAGGATTCGTGCTGTTGAGCGTTGATTCGATTCTTTCCCAGGCTTTTACCGAATCGCTTACCTTATTTAATTTATTTAAATTTTTTTCAGTGGTAGGTTCAATAACGGCAAGCGGTTTTCCCCGATACGTTAGCGTAAGTCGTTCACCGGATTTGATGCGTTTGATGACGTCTCCTGTTTTTTGCTTGAGTTGCTTAGCTGTAATGGTTCCCATGGCCGAAACCTCCAAGTGTTCACTCTAAAATAAAGTATCTACTTTAGATCTGGTTGTCAACATCTTTTTTGTAAAAATGCCAAAATTCGCTTGCAGTTTCACGGGCAGTCCCGCTCTTTCCTCCTAGCTTTCTGAAAAAATGCAGGAGTTTATTTTCGTGGGCCTGGGAAATGATCAACGGTGTGATAGCTTCGTCAATCAAAACACTGCCGGCAAATCACAGACTAGCAGGCTGGCGTAGTAAAGCTGCGAGAGCTATTGAATCTCATCATCCTGACCGGGGGCCCCACTCGGATTGTGCGCCAGACACGCCTCTCAAGCCTGCCCCACGGTCCGCCCAGCGCTTAACCGGACGATAAATTCATGAGCTTCCGGGCCTATTCGGAAAAAATAATTGCTGAAGGGATCTTGCAGGACCTACCAGGTTTTGCCCCGGAAGAGTTGCTTGCGGATGGGCACGGCCTGGCGCAGACCAACCCGCAGGTTTGACACACGATGCCAGGATTCATTGAATGTCCGACTTGCGGTGGTCATGAAACCATATTCTCTGGTCTGAAAAGCGGCCAATTTGATCTAAAAAGGAACTTTGGTACCAGCTTCAAAACGAAAGACCAAAGGCTCAGGGCTAAAGGTTCAAGGTTCAAAGGTTTAAAATAGGAAAGAGTGTTTCCTCAGGACTCTCACTCTGGCACAACAGCAAATAAGATGATTTTTCCTCATGTCATGCTGGTCCCGGATCAAGTCCAGGATGACGGATCGAGAATCCAGAAACGTAAGACAATGGAAAAACCTGGATTCCGGGTCAAGCCCGGAATGACAGGCGCGCCATCAGTTCTGAAGTTGGCGTCTATGCGCTTTACAAGGTAATAATAGTCATAACATCTCGAAATGATTTTTTGCATCAATCCCGTCACCACCACATCAGCATCTGAAAAAAATCGATGGTCCGATGGGTGGCAATCCAGATAATCCGGCGACGGCCGACATCGAGTTTGGCGATGCCGCTCATACCAGGCCGCCACCACTCCATGGGCGTCTCGAGAATCTTACCCCGCGCGGTAAAGATATTACCCGCATCTCCCGGAAGCGCCACCGGGTCAATTTGAAAGATCATGAAAGGGTATTTCAATTGTGGTCGGCTGACAAAGGCGACATCGCCGGACTGCCCTTCAGAAAGCTCATGGATATCGTCTTCTTTAACCTTGAGTTCCACAAACAGGTTTTCATGGCGCGCCACTTTAAAAAGGATATCGCCTTTATTGACTGGCGCGCCACTTAGTTCTTCCAGATCGCCCTCGACAATGATTCCCGTTATCGGAGAACTCACCTGGGCCTGGTTCAAACGATGCTGGATCAGCTCGAGCTTGGCCCCGGCCTGATCCGCCCGGGCCTGAGCGATTTTCATCTCAATCAGATTATTCAAGGCCCGTGCTTTTTCTCCCTCGCGCAGAAATCGGATCTGATTGGCCAGTGCCGCGGACTCTTCCAGCAACAGCTCACTGGTGTCTAGCAACAACAGGCGATCGCCCTGTTCAATTTTCTGACCAATTTTAACCGGAACCCTATCGATGTAACCGTCAAAAGGAGCGGAGACCTGTCGAACGTCTTCGCTCCGCAGAATGAAGGCGGCTTCGACACGCTAGAGAAGTTTGACGATGATCGCAAAAAACAGCAAGGCGCAGGTCAGCAAGCCCACCAGTTTTGTCAAAGTGTGCTCCACACCGAGCAGACCGGAGACCTGTTTGCAGATTCCATCCTTCAGTTTCGCCCCGAACCAGCAATCGCGTTCTTTCAGCTCGGCAAGCCGACAGGATACCTGATCGTTCAGTATTCTCAGGCTGCGGACATCACCATCAGTGAAAGGGGTCTCTTGCCTTTCGCAGGTCAATACCCCAACCGGCTCATCATTGCATCGCAGCGGGAGGGAGATCAGGTGTTCAACCTGCTGTTTTTTTGCATATTTTTCATGCTCGCGTGATACGGCACCGGTTACCTCAACGGTGGGCAGAAGAATTTCTTCATCCTGATCAAGCGCTTCCTCCATGGCCACCTCCAGACAGGTGACCATATCCATCTTACCTTCAAAGCGCTCCATGTGACTGAT
>JARFPZ010000551.1 GCA_029288035.1 Desulfosarcina sp. | reverse complement strand
TCCAGCGGTCGCAACATCTCACCCAGCAGACTGATACTGCAGGCACCGACGATGGAACCGTAGACAGAATTCAGCCCGCCGAAATAGACCATTGCCAGAACCTCGGCCAGTTTCTGGATGCCGAAGGTTCCTGGATTAACGTATCGTAGGGCGTGGGCATACAACCCACCGGCAACACCGGCCCAAAAGGCGGCAAATAAAAATGCGGTTATTTTGGTACGCCGGGTGTTCACGGTCATGGCATCCGCAGCCATTTCGTTGTCGCGCACCGCATTCAATGCTTTGCCCAGCGTAGAGCGCACAAAGTTATTGATAATCCAGATGCCGATCACAACGGTTGCGAAGACAACCGGCCGATTGGCCCAACCGGGCTGGTCGCCCAATCCACGGGGTCCCCCCACAAATTCGAGATTCTCGATCAGACTTTTTACGATGAACATAAAGGCCAGTGAAATAATGGCCAGATAATCTCCCCTTGTCCGGAAGGAAGGGATAGCGACCGCCAAGGCGCCGATGGCTGCAGCCAGTCCGCCCACGATGAGCGCAATTGGGAAAAAGAAAGGACCGAGCCATTGAGGCAGCAGGGCCGCTCCGAAAAGTCTGTCATCGGCAAACAGGCCGACAGTAAAAACCGAGGAAGCATAAGCGCCCAAGGCCATAAATCCCGGGTGAGAACATGAAAATTCCCCCATGTAACCGTTGACCAGGTTCAAACTCAATGTCAGCAGAACGGCAATCATGGTAAATCTGAGGACATCCGCCCGATAGAGACTCATGTCCGACCACCAATGCAATATGGCATAAAAAATACCCAGATGAATGAGGGCTGAAATCATCAGAGGAAAATCGAGAAGCTTACCTGCCAGCCGGTTCATGCTTCCGGCAGTCAACCGTGCGACCACCCCGATCGGCAAGAGATAAATCAGCAGGAAATAAAGTAAGGCACTGTGGATCAAACCCGGCGTTTTGAGCATGATTACAAAGCCGAAAAGCATCGGTGCTTTGCGCAATCCCAAGGTGCGGGCCAAGGGCGTACCGATGAAATATTCCAAGGCCACCGCAACCAATGCCCCCAGCAGCCAACTGAGCAGGGGGATCTGGCCAAAGAATACCCGAATTTGGCTTGAAACCCGCCCCTTGTCCGTCGACAGCCCGTCGCTCGTCAATTCCATATGATATCCTTTATTTCAATTATAGCCTCAGCCTGGCACTGTAGGCTTCGCCAAAAAAACCGTGGGGCCGAAACACCAGGATAAGCAAAATGATCGAATATGCAATTAAATCCCGGAAAGTGGACGGGAAGACCATCGGCACAAACATTTCAATAAAGCCCAGTAAAAATCCTGCCAGGGTGGCGCCCACGACCGAACCTCTACCGCCCAGGATCGCAGCCACAAAAGCTTTCCAGCCGATAAGAATACCCATGTAGGGGTCTAATACCGGATATGCAACGCCAAACAGAATGCCGGCTACGGCTGCCAATCCCGAACCGATGGCAAAGGTGAGGGCGGCGATTTTATTGAGCGGCACGCCCATTAACGGCACCACTACATAATCAAAGGCCATGGCCCGCATCGCCATCCCCCAGCGCGTATGGCGGATAAACTGGTGCAGTGCGAAAGACAAGGTAATGGACACCAGCACAATCATAATTTTTTTATTGGTCACGAACACCCCACCAAAGGAATAGGTGGCTGTTTCGATCAACGATGGGAAACTGTATCGTTGCGCTCCGAGCAAAATCAGATTGCCGGTTTCTAAAATGATGCCGATCATCAGTCCGGTGATGGCGGCCGATGCCCTGGGGGCATCGCGCAAGGGGCGGTAGCCCACCCGTTCGACAAACATACCGACAAAAGAGGTCAGAAACATAGAGATCAGAATCGTCAACACCAGAATCAACCAGCCGGGTAGCGCAAAAGCACCCATGGCGGTAAGGGCCACGATGGTCGTGGCGACGCCGAAACCGATATAGGCGCCGACCATGAAGATATCCCCGTGAGCAAAGTTGAACAGCATCAAAATGCTGTACACCATGGAATACCCCAACGCGATGAGGGCATAAAAACTCCCCCACTGCAATGCGTTGACAAGATTTTGCAAAAATACCATCAGCGGTCTCCCGGGCTACCATATATGGAATGAATATTGTCGATTGAATATTGAATGTCGAAGGAAGGAATTCTGTCGATTTTTTCTAAAAAGATAGAGCGCAGCCTCCAGCTTGTAGAGGCTGCAGCGCCTACGCCTCGGAGAGCGATTCCACCCTTCGTCATTCGTCACTCGTCATTCAATGCTCCGTTTCACGGGCAAACTGATTTATAGAATTCAAACTCACCGGCATCGCTGATACGGACGATGACGGCACACTTGATCGGATCGCCATCCTCGGTAAAAGTCATCTTGCCAGTAATTCCGTCAAAATCTTTAATGGAAGCCAGGGCATCGCGCACAGCGATGCGATCCTTTTCGATGTCACCGGTAAGCTCACCGGCCCCTTCAATGGCCGTTTGAACGATTCGCATGGCATCCCAGGTCAGAGCAGCCACGTCATCGGGCACATAGCCATGCTCTTTTTCATACCGATCGATAAAGGCCTTGGTGGCGCCTTTGGCGCCTGCCGCCGCATAATGGGTGCTGAAGAACAGGCCATAGCAGTCTTTGCCGCAGAGTTTGACGGTCTCGGCCGAGCCCCAGCTGTCACTGCCCACAATCGGTTTGTCCCAGCCCAACTGATGGGCCTGCTGAACGATTAAGGCCACTTCGTTGTAATACTGGGGAGTAAACAAAAATTCAGCGCCGGAGTTATTGATTTTTGTCAGCTGGGAGCTGAAATCGGTGTCCTTGGTGGTGAAACTTTCGTAAGCCACGACCGAACCAGGACCGTTTTGTTCTTCCCAGGCCGCCTTGAAAAATTCGGCCAACCCCTTGGGGTAATCGCTGGCGACATCGTAAAGAACGGCCGCCTTTTTGAAACCGAACTCGTCTTTGATAAAATTGGCAACCACCGGTCCCTGAAAGGGGTCCAGGAAGCAGCCGCGAAACACAAAGGGACGATCTTTGGTGGTATCGGGGTTGGTCGACCAGGGGCTGATCATCGGTGTGCCCAGTTCGTTGGCTTTGCCGCCCGCCGGAATCGCCTGCTTGGACGACTGGGGACCGACAATGGTTAGCGCATCTTCCTCGGTAATCAGCTTGGTGGTAGCCTTAACGGCGGATTCGGCTTTGGATTCATTGTCTTCGATAATCAGCTCTACCTTGTATTTCTGACCGCCGACCTCAATGCCGCCGGCCGCGGTGATGTCTTCCAGCCACATCTGGGCGGCGAATTTAGTGCCCTCTCCTACCTTGGGAATATCGCCGGTGAGCGGTGCGTTGACACCGATTCTAATGCTTTCGGGTCCTTTCGCAAATGCGCAAACCCCCAAGCCCGCCGCAACAAAGAAAACGACAGTTACCATTAGCAATCTTCTTTTCATCATGGACCTCCTTTTTAAAAAATTTTGTATGAACGTGTTATGGACTCATTTGCAGACTTCATTGAATCCGAAAAGTGTTAGGGTGCATATCATATACGTTTATAATTTTCAACATGCGATTGTGTCGGGATCACAGACAGACAAATTTATAAAATTCAAACTCACCGGCATCACTGATGCGGACAATGACGGCACATTTGATAGGGTCGCCATCCTGGGTAAAGGTCATGCGGCCGGTAATCCCATCAAAATCCTTGATGGTGGCCAGGGCATTGCGTACGGCCTCACGATCGATTTTAATATCGCCGGTGATCACACCGGTCCCTTCGATGGCCGTTTGAACGATGTGCATGGCATCCCAGGTCAGGGCGGCCACATCGTCGGGTACGTAGCCATGCTCTTTTTCATAGCGATCGATAAAGACTTTGGTGGCGCCTTTGGTGCCGGCCGCCGCGAAATGGGTGCTAAAGAACAGGCCATAGCAGTCTTGGCCGCAGCGTTTGACGGTCTCAGCCGAGCCCCAGCTGTCAGTGCCCACAATCGGTTTTTCCCAACCCAACTGGTGGGCCTGTTGAACAATCAGGGCGACTTCGTTGTAATACTGGGGGGTGAACATGAATTCAGCACCGGAGTCGATTATTTTGGTAAGCTGAGCGCTGAAGTCGGCGTCTTTGCTCGTGAAACTCTCGTAGGCCAAAACGGAACCGGCACCGTTTAATTCCTCCCAGGCTGACTTAAAAAATTCAGCCAATCCCTT
>JARFPZ010000319.1 GCA_029288035.1 Desulfosarcina sp. | reverse complement strand
CGCTTTGCCGGAAATGCTGAAGCGCAACTATGACAAGGTCATGGTTACCGGTGTTATCCAGGCCGGCAGTTCATTGGGGATTATGGTGCCGCCCAGTGTGGTGCTGGTCCTCTACGGCATGATCGCCAGGCAGCCGGTCGGACAGCTATGGCTGGCCGGTGTTTTTCCCGGCTTGCTTTTGGCGGGCTTGTTTATGGCTTACATTTATATCAGATGCAGAATTCAACCCCACTTGGGCCCCTCGTTATCAAGGGAAGAGCTGGAGACCATAACCTGGAGCCAGAAGTTGAGATTGCTCAGGGCCGGGATAGTTCCCCTGGTTATTATTTTTGCCATGACGGGACTTTTTTTAATGGGGATCACCAGTCTCGTTCAATGCTCGGCAGCCGGTGCGACCGCAACGACCCTTGCCGCTCTCCTCAAGGGCCGTTTAAATAAAAAGGTGCTGGATGAGACCTTAAAGAATACGCTGAGCGTCAGTTGCATGTTCATGTGGGTGATTCTGGCCGCCCTTTGCTTTGGCGCTGTTTTTGACGGTCTCGGCGCCGTGCATGCAATCAAATCGCTATTTATTGAAAGGTGGGGTCTCAGCCCGTTTGGGGTACTCGTGATGATGCAGTTGTCCTACATCCTGATGGGCATGTTTTTGGACGATACGGCCATGCTGATCATTGTTGCGCCGCTGTATGTCCCCCTGATCATCAGTCTGGGTTATAACCCGGTCTGGTACGGTGTTCTCTATACGATAACTTGCCAGATTGCTTACATGACGCCACCCTTTGGCTATAATCTGTTTCTGATGAAGGCCATGGCTCCCAAAGAGGTGTCGCTGGCGGATATCTACCGCTCGATCATTCCCTTTGTGCTGGTTATGATGGTGGGCTTAATCATTGTCATGCTGTTTCCCGGAATAGCCCTGTGGCTGCCCGATTTATATTTCGGGAGATAGGGGTCGCGGGTATTGGGCCTTTAGATGCCGTTTTCTGACGACAGGGTGTCAGAAAATGAAGGTTTCAGGCTTCAGCCCAGCCGCCGGCTAAAAAAACGGCCGGTCTAATCGAAAAAGAAACTTTGTAGATTCATATTAGTTAATATAGGCTGTGGGAGCGGCTTTCCAGCCGCGATTAACTCGGTCTGACATATATGCAGAAATAAAGTTTCATACTAAGGTAGTCATGTGTCAGGGAAGGGAAATGTTGGATAATGACACCTGACACCTGACACCTGAAACCTGAAACCTATATAAATTATCAGTATGCTTGGAGCCCTTCAGAGGCCGCTTTTTCAGAGTGTAGTCTCGAAAAAAGCTTGGTTTGTTTTAATCCGTATGCAAAAAGGTTATGGAAATGAATCTACCGAACATTCAAATCAAAAAAATACTGTATGCCACCGACTTGTCGGAAACCGCCGTTCATTCCTTTGCCTATGCCGTCAGCCTGGCCAATATGTATGACGCCGGCATCACGATCCTGCATGTGTTGGCTGAAATCCCCGGGGAGGAATTTATAACCAACATGATCGATTCCGGCACCTGGAATGAGATTAAAGCGCGACATTATTCCGAAGCGCGGGATCAACTGATCGGTAAGAAAAGGGATAATGTCGCTATAAAAGAAGTTCTGCAGGCATTTTCCGAGGAGGCCAAGGCCGATGGGGAAGACCAGGCCTTTGTCACCGATGAAATTTTAATCAAAAACGGAGACCCTGCTGAAATTATAATCGAAACAGCCAAAGAACAGAATTGTGATCTCATCGTTATGGGTACCCACGGCCACGGCGCGATCACCGATGTCCTGATCGGCAGTACTGCCAAAAGGGTGGTCAGACAATCCACGATTCCGGTTTTGGTCATTCGATTGCCCTGAGCACTCCCTTTGACCCGACTTCCAGCCGGGCCGGGAGTCTTTGCGCGTATCTCCCGCAAAACTTTTTATTGAAAATTCCAAAAGTTCAGACTCAAACAATTTGGATGGAATATTCCTTGACTTCTTATGTGATTCTGTTAAGAATTTCATTCGAGCCTATAAAAAACGCAATCGTACCTTAACCCTTGAGCCAGTTTCAAAACTACCCCCTCTGATCGATTTCTGTGTCAGGCTCAAATTTTAATCTAATGATATCATATGAAAAAATTTTGAAAGCAGGAAGAATTTTAACTTCCCGTGCCCATGAATACTGCAGATATGAACCCGGCTATTTATTTGAAACTGAGTGAATGAGTCTGTGATTTTATAATTTTGTTTGAAATATTGGCTAAAATATAATACAGATACCGATTCTGTACCTCGGCACCGGTAATTAAACTTCTCGGAATTTCTATAATTCCAACATTCCAATTCCAATTGGGGCGAAGCCCCTAACTTGAAGCTCCGGAGAAACTGCTCTGGAGCTTTTATTTTTCTTGAAAGAAACTTTTGAATGCTTACCGTATTAGACGATTCATTGGATATTAACAAATTGGACATCCTCTGTGTTGAATTGCGCAAGGGATGATGGATTTAGGAAAGAAGATCTTTTCATGCAGGTAAAAGGCTGCCTTTTTGAAGCGTTGAGCAACCAGATCGAGGGGGACGTTCTGGCCAGTGACTTGAGCCGTTCCCTTTACAGCAGCGGCGCTTCGCTTTATCGGATAAAACCGCGGGCAATTGACCAACCGCGATCAACGAATGACCTTGTCGCAACCATCAGATTCGCCCGGGAGCATAAGATCCCCATCACCGCCCGCGGGGGAGGCACGAGCCGGACGGGCAACGAGCTTGGAGAGGGAATCGTGATCGATTTCGGCAAGTACCTCAACCAGGTCATTGATTTCAGCGCAGAAGAGCAATGGGTGAGGGTACAGCCCGGTATCGTGCTGGCGGAGCTCAACCGGTATC
>JARFPZ010000545.1 GCA_029288035.1 Desulfosarcina sp. | reverse complement strand
AGGGTGTTATGAAAACTGACATCATCGAGGATGTGAGGCACTTCCAACTTGTCGAGAATTGCTTTGAACTTTCGAACGGATTGTCGGGTAGATTTAATTTTATATTTTCCAATTCTTATTGTGCTGTGATCAGGCATCGTTATCGCTCCTGTCGGCATTAGGCTAGGAAGAGTTCCAGAGGCCTTGGATCGAATCCCGTGGTGCCGTTGCACGGTCACCCGAGAAGGAAGCTATTTACCACGTCAATTCCTCTGGATCAGGTTATAACCTTTGGAGACCGCAAGGCCTCAGCTGGTTTTGTCTGCTGTGTTAGGATTTAGTGAGAAAAACAGCGCCAATTAATTTGAAAATTAATGACAAAAGACAACCCTGGAACTCTTCCAACCTCCTGCTGAATCAATTTTGCAGAAAATATGCCAAATCAATTTCTTGAATATATCCATTATAATTATAGATATTTACCGTGTTCATGTCTTCATTTCATTTTCTCGAAATATGTAAAGTATTAACGAAAATTGTGAAAAAGATTTCACTAAAAATTGACATAGGCTTCGATCAAGGCTAATTGTAAGCATTGCGAATTTAGACCTCATCACTTCGTTTACATTTGGGCCGTATTATTTGGACAAAAATGCTGCGCCGGTACTCGACCGAGATGCTGGATACTGGATGCTTGATACTGGATTAAAAAGGTATTCTGTAATTTACAAAAAACATTCACCGCTTCAGAAGTTCTGCTGAACATCAAAACCCTATACGGGTGCAAAACAAATTGCCGACACGGAAGTATTTACTGACTGACCGTCTGGGGCTCGCAAACAGAAAGGAATTGTCACCATGATTACGTTAAAGGATAAGCTGTCACATCTTTCATACAATCAGGCCTGTAAGCTGCTGGGTGCCCAGGGCAAACAGTTGATAACAGCGGGCGGTAAATATGATATCGACCTGTTTGAGCGGGTAACGCTCAACAGCAAACGCTTCCGGCTGGATCTGGGAGACGCCAAGGTCGAAATTGCCCTGGACCCCATGAAACCCCGGCGTCTGAGCATTGGCTGCAGTGCCTGTTCCGTCGCCTGTGAGCATCAGGGAGCAGCCCTTTCGCTGATTCTCGAGGAAAAACTCTCTCTGGGGCTGTCGGTAGCGCCGCCTGAACGGGTTCCCATGGAGAGCCTGAGTGAGGAGGCCCTCATCAAGCAGGCGCTTGCCGACCGCATGGAAAAAGCACAGAAAGAAAAAATGCGCTTAAATTCCATGAATCCACTTGAGTTATGGACCGACTACATCATTACCAGTTATGCCTCCGGCAAAAGTTATCGAATTGCGCTAAGAGGCTGGGAGCCGGGGGAGTCTTACTGTTCTTGCCCGGATTTTCGTAAAAACACCCTTGGAACCTGCAAACATATCATCTATGCCCTGGATAAAGTCGGGAAAAAATTCAAAAAGGCCGTTCGGGAAACATCGGCAGAAATCAAAGATATTTGTGTCTATTTGAGCTACGGCCGGGACCTGCAGCTTGGTATGCTGGTTCCGGAGGACCTTTCCCCGAAAATCGCCAAACTCCTATCGCCGTACCAGGGGAAGTCGATCCAAAACATAAAAGAACTGATCCGCAGTATCCGCCAGGTGGAAGGACTCGGTGCCGAGGTGATCATTTACCCCGATGCCGAAGAATACATCCATCAAAAGTTGTTTCAGGAGCGCATGGCCGAAGCGGTGGCCGAGATTCGTAAAGCCCCTCAAAAACACCCTTTACGCAAAACCCTGCTAAATGCCGAACTGCTTCCCTACCAGTTGGACGGTATCGCCTTTGCCGCCGGGGCCGGCCGGGCGGTCCTGGCAGATGATATGGGGCTCGGGAAAACTATCCAGGGCATCGGTGTGGCCGAATTGTTGTCCCGCCATGCTGCCGTATCCAAAGTGCTGGTGATCTGCCCGGCTTCTTTAAAATCCCAGTGGCGCATCGAGATTGAACGCTTCAGCCATCGCAGCTGCCAACTTGTGCTAGGGAGCGCCAAAGATCGTCCGACGCAATATGAGGGCGACAGTTTCTTCACCGTATGCAACTACGAGCAGGTGCTGCGGGATTATTTATCTATCGAAGGCGTAAACTGGGACCTGATTATCCTCGACGAGGCGCAGCGCATTAAAAACTGGGAGGCCAAAACGAGCCGAGTGATAAAAGCCCTGAAATCTCCGTTTGCCCTGGTTCTGTCGGGAACACCCCTTGAGAATCGGCTCGATGAGCTTTTTTCGGTGGTGGAATTCATCGATGACCGACGGCTGGGACCGGCCTTCCGGTTTTTCAATCGGCATAAGGTCGTCGATGAAAAAGGAAAGCTGCTGGGTTACAAGAACCTGGATGAACTGCGGGCGAAGCTCGAACCGCTGTTGCTGCGCCGCACCCGCAAAGGAGTTATCAAACAGCTGCCTCCGCGGACCACCCAAGTTTTGAGAATCCCACCCACCGAGGAACAGCTGGACCTGCAAAAAGGCCACCGCCAGATAATTCAGACCATAATCAATAAAAAGTACCTGACGGAAATGGATTTGCTCAGACTTCAAAAAGCGTTGCTGATGTGCAGGATGTGCGCCAATAGCACCTTTTTGGTGGACAAGCAGGGACCGGGATATTCCAGCAAGCTGGATGAACTCAACGAGTTGCTGAACCAGCTGATGGCTGAAGAAGACCGCAAAATCGTCTTGTTTTCCGAATGGACGACCATGCTGAATCTGATCGAACCGTTGCTGGAAAAACAGAAGCTGAATTATGTTCGGCTGGACGGTTCGGTACCCCAGAAAAAACGGCAGGGGCTCATGCATCAGTTTCAAAAGGATCCCGATTGCAAACTTTTTATCACCACCAATGCCGGCGCCACCGGTCTGAATCTCCAGGCGGCCAATACCGTCATCAATGTCGATTTGCCCTGGAACCCGGCCGTCCTTGAGCAGCGCATCAGCCGAGCCCATCGTATGGGCCAAAAACGGCCGGTCCAGGTGTTTTTGCTGGTGACCAAAGATACCCTGGAGGAAAACCTTCTGGCAACCCTTTCGGCCAAGCACGAGCTCTCGCTGGCGGTGCTCGATCCTGATTCCGATACAGCGGAAGTCGACATGGCAGCCGGCATGGAAGAGCTGAAGCGGCGGCTGGAGATTTTGCTGGGTGAAAAACCGGCGGCTGCCGAAGATGAAAGTATGAAAGAACGGGTTGAAAAAGAAGTACAAGCTCTGGCAAGAAAGAAGAAGATCGCTGCTGCCGGCGGGCAACTGGTCGGGGCGGCGTTTGCCTTTATCGGTGAGATGCTTTCCGATAAGGACGAATCCGAGGAGGTCGCTCAGCTTGCCGGTGCGTTTAAGTCAAAACTGAGTGATTGTATGGAAAAGGCGGAAGACGGCAGTCTCAAAATGTCGATTTCGATCCCGGATGAATCCTTTCTTGACAGCATGGCCCAATCGCTGGCCCGGATGGCGGGTGCCGGGCGATGATGAATTGGGGATTTCATAAGCGTGCCGCCGCTGACCGTGAGCGTCCAGTCTGGCTGAGAAAGTAACCATAAAAAACCGAATGACGAATAACGAGTGACGAATGCCGAGTGACGAATTAAGGAATTGTTTTTATTTTATCTTTTAATATCGAGGAGCGCAGCGAAACCTCCCTTCGTCTATCGTCAATCGTCGTTCGTCATTCGATTGTTCCTGCGGGTCAACAGTTCGCGTTTGGGGCAAGAACAATTTCAATGCTAGTTTCATACGAGCTTATTGCCACGTGAGAGAGGCATCCAGCCAGCCGTAAGTTTCCACCTCCATTACTTCGCCGGCAAAGGGAGGGTGGTTCCAGGTTCGGGGTTCAAGCCCGCCCTGGCGCGACA
>JARFPZ010000228.1 GCA_029288035.1 Desulfosarcina sp. | reverse complement strand
ACCGTCCTGGATATCCGCCGCCTTTGCCGTCTTCGGATGAATTTCAACAAGGGGTTCCGGATCCCGCTTGCGCAATGACCTGATTTGACGATATTCGGTGTGGAAGAAATATTGTGACCTGCCACCGGTGGTCAGCACCAGAGGAAACTCATCGACAAGATCCGGTGCGCTGACAGGGCTCTCCGGCGGCTCTGTTCCTGCCTTTAAGTTCAGCTTGCGCGCCAACTGGATAAAAACCTCTTCATCCTGCCGGCACTCACCGACCCTTACTATTTTTTGTTGCACCAGGACAACATTATGGGCGATATAAGGAAGGCCGACGATTTCATCCACCTCGAGCCAGCTGGCAGCCGGCAATACGATGTCAGCCAGTTCGGCTGTCGGTGTCATGTAAAAATCCATTACCGCCATAAAGTCTAAACTCATCAAGGATTCATAGACCTGTTTACTGTTGGCGTAACTGACCAATCCGTTGTTTCCGAAAATCAGAAATGCTTTCACCGGGTAGGGCTCGCCGGTGCGCATGGCCTTGAAAAGGGTCGGGACGTGGGCTGAAGGAAAAAAGGATTTTACACCCGATAATACCCTGAATTCCTCGGCGCCCAAACGTTTGGTGCGGGTCTCCTCCGGGAGATTCTTGATTAGCGGTGAGACCTCACTCATGACTCCCATACCGAAAATCCAGCCTCCGGGAACATCAATATTCCCCGTGATGCCCGGCAACAAAGCGACAGCGCGGACCGTCTGAAAACAATTCGGGGTTTGTTCAATCGCCACGCCCCATTCCAGAGTTGCCGGTCGGGTATCGGCAAACAGACGGGCAGCCGCTTTGACTTTTTCAGCAGGAACCTCGGTAATGTCCTCCGCCCAGTCAGGTGTATAGTCGTCGACACGTTTTGCCAATTGATCAAAGCCAACCGTCCATTCTTCAACGAATTCTTTGTCATATATATTTTCGTTGATGATCACATTGAGCATCGCAAGGGCCAGGGCGTCATCGGTGCCGGGTCTCAACTGCAGCCAGATGTCCGCCTGCTCGGCCAAACTTGTCCTCCGGGGATCCACCACGATCAGAGTAGTCCCTTTTTTCAAACATTCTTTGGCTCGAAATTGAATTTCACCATCCGGGCCGGAGACGACGGGATTGTGACCCCACACCAGCACGCAGGCCGGATTGACCTCACCGTAATAATCACAAACCGGCAGCCCGCCATAGGTCATGACACTGGCATGGATTCGCGGGATGAAGCACTGGGCCAATCCCGGCTCACACCAGTTGGGGGTGCCTAATGCATGGGCGAACCTTGCCACATGCCGAAAATGATGCCGTCCGGTTCCGGTCCCCACCGCGACGGCTTCGATGCCGTACGTCTCTTTTATGGCAGTAATGTTTTCAGCAATTGAATCAAGGGCTTCATTCCACGAAATCCGTTCCCATTTGCCTGCTCCTCTTTTGCCTGCTCGTTTTAAGGGATATTTCAACCGGTCCGGATGATACAGATGCTCAATGCTCGCCAGGCCCTTGGGGCACATTTTGCCTTTATTCAGCGGCGACTCCGGGTCACCGGTTACTTTAATGACTTTATCGTCTTTGACATGCACCAAAACGCCGCAACCACCATGGCACATTCTACAGGCACTTTTATATATTTGGGTATTTTGACTCATTTAAAGTGGTATATTGCCATGTTTACGAAATTGTCTCGGTGATTCAGCTTTGCCTGCTAAAATACTCAGTGCCGAAATTATTTTTTTGCGGGTGTCCTTGGGATGAATAACGGCATCAATGACTGAACGCGATGCTGAGTGATAAGGGGTCAGGTAAAGTTCCTGATACGCCTCAATTTTTTGCTCCAGATAGGCAGCCGGATCCTCAGCCTGTTCAAGTTCCCGGCGATAGAGGATTTTTACGGAGGGCTCGGCCCCCACCATTTGCATTTCCGCCGAAGGCCAGGCAAAGACCTGGTCAAAGCCAATCTGGTGGACCCCCATGGCCGGAATCGCACCGCCATACATTTTTCTGAGTATACACGAAATCTTTGGCACCGTAGCCTCGGTCCAGGCATACAGCATTTTGGCACCGTGGCGAATGATACCACTGTGTTCCTGATCGAGGCCCGGCAGGAATCCGGGTACGTCAACAAGAGAGATGATAGGGATATTGAAGGCATCACAGGTTCGAATGAAACGGGCGGCCTTGTCGGAAGAATTGATATCCAGGCAGCCCCCCATAAAGCGAGGATTGTTGGCAACCAGGCCGACCACCCGACCGTCCATGCGAGCGAAGCCCACCACCATATTCATGGCGAAGACTGCATGAATCTCGAAAAAATCGCCCTCATCCACAATCGTACGAATGACTTGCTTCATATCATAGGTCTTGGACATTTGGATGGGAACCATGTCAATGAGTTCCGGAACTTCCCTTTCATTAGAATCTGCACAGGCTTTGCGTGCCGGTTTTTCCCGGTTATTTTGAGGAAGAAAATTCAGCAGATCCTTGATCAGGTCCAGACAGTGTCTGTCATCCCTGGCGGACAGATGAACGACACCGGACTTGGTGCTGTGAACCTTGGCGCCGCCCAATTCTTCAAACGAAACTTCCTCTCCGGTAACTTCTTTAATAACCGCCGGTCCGGTAATAAATACATATGATGTTTTTTCCACCTGAACGATGAAGTCACACAACGCCGCCGAATAGGCCGCACCACCGGTGCAGGCGCCCATAATCGCAGCAATTTGGGGAACGACACCGGAGTTGAGGGAATTCTGGTAGAACATGCCCGTAATGCCGTAAACATTGTCCATGCCTTCCTGGATACGGGCTCCGGCCGATGCATTCAGACAAATGACCGGCACCATGTTCTCTCGGGCCAGTTTGAGAATGTAGTGGATTTTGGCACCATGGGTCTTGCCGGTCGATCCGCCTAAAACAGTGACGTCCTCTGAATAAATGAAAACTTTGCGGCCGCCAATGGTCCCGTAACCGGTGATGACACCGTCGCCTGCAAATTTTTTCTTATCCATTCCGAAATTGTGGCACTGGTGTTCGGCCAGCATATTGAGTTCCACAAAGCTACCCTTATCCAGAATATAGTTGATGCGTTCGCGGGCGGTTAAAATCCCTTTTTCCCTTAGCTTTTGCAAACGCGCTTGCCCGCCGCCCTTTTGGGCTTCCTTTTCTCTGGCATGAAGCTTTTCAAGCTCTTTTTTCCAGGTCTTTTCAGCTGGCATGGTGCGAATCCTTCATAATTATATCTCTTGAATGTCAAGCGTAGATATCACTAACCGAATCCCAACGTTGCAAACGTCTTTTAATCCGTCTGGATCAACTCGATCAGCACCCCAAAGGTGCTTTTAGGGTGTATAAATGCCACCAGCTCCTGATGAGCATTCCGATACGGTTTCTCATTAATAAGTTTTAGGCCCTTGGCCTTAAGGCGGTCCAGTTCGCTTTGGATGTCGTCTACCTCCATCGCAATGTGGTGAATCCCCTCTCCTCTTTTTTGGATAAATTTAGCAATCTGACCATCGGCTTCAGTGGATTGAAGGAGTTCCAGATTCGTTCCTTCCATGGGAATAAAAGAGAAAAGAAGTTCACCGAAATTTTCCTGGTCTGAAGTGGATAGGTCAAAGGTTTCCTGAAAGAAATCTCTGGCAGTCTGCAAGTCATCGACGGCAACACCAATATGCTTGATTTTTTTAATCATAGCCTTCCCCTGTGTAAAGCATTTATCCCTTGTCTGCTTCGTAATCGCAAAACCATCACCCAATTGAGCCGGCCAACATACAGTCTATCACACCATAAAATTGAATTAAATTCTGAATTATATTTTATTAAACTGATTGTCAAGAAAAAATTATTTCGGTCTCTATTTCGATATTTCAGAAATTTTATAAGAATTTAACATTAAATTTAAATAATTGAGATGTTTTCGATTTTATGGTGCGATTATTTTTTCTTGACAGATATATATTATTGAATTAAATATTGCATTAAATTTTGAATATTGTTTTTATAAAGATCGGTTCGAAACGAGGTCAGTCAAAATGATTCAAAAAACAGATCAAGCTAACAATTCGATCACAAGAATTGAGGAAGCCTATCGCAAAATAAAACAGATGATTTTTGACCAAAAGCTTATCCCCGGTCAACGACTCGTCAATCAAGACCTCGGCGATAAACTCAACATGTCGCGCACACCGATTATCAATGCCCTCAATCGTCTGGTTCAAGACGGGTTTGTCGCCTTTGAAAGCTTCCGCGGATTTTACGTGAAACCCATTGATCTGCAGGAAGTTTGGGATGCATTCGGGGTTCGAGAAGCATTGGAAGTTTATGCCGTTGAACAGGCAATCAAACTTTCAGATGAAGCTGATATGCAGGTATTGGAAAACAAACTCCATGAACACGCTGATTATCAACCCCATTACTACACTCGCAAAAAGTTTTTGCTGGATTCTGAGTTTCATCTTCAAATCGCGGCCATGACAAAGAACAACGTCCTCAAATGGCTTCTGAAAAGGAATTTTGAACACATCTACCTGCGCGCCCGGTTGGAGAATTACGATATTCAACGAATGACGGTTGCCGTTGATGAACACCATCGTCTTGTCAGGACAATGAAAAACAAAGATATCATTGGCAGCATCGAATTAACGCGAAATCATGTACAAAAGGCCAGAGACCTTGTCATTCGAGCATTGACGGATGAAGAAACTGACAACGCCGGGTCGACGCAGATTTAGTACCTATTTCTTGAAATCACATCAGGTTTGCGAAGGATTTATCTAACAAAATATTTTCGCCACCAAGGCACTAAGACACGAAGTTATATTATAAAAAACAGTTTTTCTTAGTGTCTTTGTGCCTTGGTGGCTATTCTATCCGGTTTATCCGGTTTAGGGTTTTTTTATGAAAAAAATTCAAGACAGTCTGAAGCAATGGGAGGACACCTCACTTAAAAAAGTTTTGGACAGATCTCCCGAAAGACAGGAAGAATTCACGACCGAAAGCGGGATCCCGGTTAACCGGTTGTACACCCCCCTTGATCTGCCGGAATGGGACTACAACGAGGCCTTGGGATTTCCCGGCCAGTACCCTTACACCCGCGGCGTTTATCCTAGCATGTATCGCGGACGTCTCTGGACCATGCGCAATTATGCCGGTTTCGGTACCGCCGAAGATACCAACCAGCGTTTTCGCTATCTTTTGGATCAAGGCATGAAAGGTTTATCCATCGCCTTTGATCTGCCGACCCAATTAGGTTACGACTCGGATGATTCCATGTCCGAAGGGGCTGTCGGTCGCGTGGGGGTCGCCGTGGATTCCCTGGCCGATATGGAAATTATATTTCAAAATATACCCCTTGATAGTGTCTCGACATCCATGACCATCAATGCGCCCGCCACCATTCTGCTGGCCATGTACATTGCCGTCGGCGAAAAACAGGGCGTCCCGCCTGAGAAACTCATGGGCACCACCCAGAACGATATCTTGAAAGAGTTCATTGCCCGGGGCACCTATATCTTCCCACCGGAACCCAGCATCAAACTGGTTTTGGATATCGTGGAGTATTGTGCAAGTCACGTTCCCAAATGGAACACGCTCAACATCACCGGCTACCATTTCAGAGAAGCCGGCGCCAACGCCATCCAGGAGCTTGCTTTCACGCTGGCAGATGCCATCACTTATATTGAGAAGGCGCAGGAAAGGGATCTGGATGTGGATTATTTCGCTCCGCGTTTGTCCTACAGCCTGGGATGCTACATGGATTTCTTTGAGGAAGTGGCCAAATATCGAGCCGCTCGCAGGTTATACGCAAAAATCATGAAGGAACGATTTCAAACCGAAAATCCCAAAAGTCGTTTGTTTCGAATTTTCACCGGATCCTGCGGATCTACTTTAGTGCCGCAGCAGCCCATCAACAACATTGTCAGAGTGGCAATGCACGCTTTAATGGGAATCTTGGGCGGCAATCAGGCCATTCACACGGCTTGCTGGGATGAGGGTTACGCGCTGCCATCCGAGGATTCCGCCCGCATCGCACTCAGAACCCAGCAGATCCTGGCGCATGAATGCGGACTCGGCAACACCATCGACCCGCTGGCAGGTTCCTATTTTTTAGAGTCCCTCACGAATGAAATCGAACGGCAGGCGGCGGCATATTTGCAAAAAATAGATGTGATGGGTGGAATGCTTGGGGCCATTGACAATGGATTTGTTTTTAAAGAAATTCAGGATTCAAGTGTAAAATTTCAACAACGTGTGGAAAGCGGTGAACGCGTCATTGTCGGATTGAACAAATACGGTATGCCTTCTGAAGGCGAACTGGAGGATCAGGAAATCTTCGCAATCGATGAAAGTGTTGAAGGCGCCCAAAAACAAAAGATTGCCGGGATCAGAGCCCGCAGAAAAGCCGAGGATGTGCAAAAACAATTGGCCGATCTTGAACAGGCCATTGATAAAGAAGAAAATCTTATGCCCCATATCATCGAGGCCGTAAAAAGCTACGCCACCATCGGCGAGATCTGCGGTGTCATGCGGGAAAAATGGGGTGAGTTTCAGGCTTCGACATATGTTTAACCAAAGGTAGATTAATATGGGAAACCCAAAAATACGAATCCTGATCGCCAAGGCCGGCTTGGACGGCCACGATCGCGGCGCTAAAATTGTGGCACGTGCCTTGATGGATGCCGGGATGGAGGTCATCTACACCGGTCTTCGACAAACAGTCGAGCAAATTGCCACGGCCGCGGTGCAAGAAGACGTCGATGTCGTGGGTCTGAGTTTTCTGTCCGGCGACCACATGGTTCTGGTTCCAAAAGTTATGCAGAAACTCAGGGAGAAGGGCTTGGAAAACATACTGGTAATTGCCGGGGGCATTATTTTAAAGCATCAAATCCCGGTACTTAAGAAAATGGGCGTGCAGGAAGTGTTCTTACCGGGAACCCCGTCGGCCGAGATTGCAAGCTACATCCGGCAGTATATGAATAACTGAGAGAACACGATCGTCTGGGATTTGAGTTAAATATACTGAAACGTAAGGAGAAAAGCATATGATTATTGATGTACACCGACATCTGGTTGCCGCTGGGACGGTTCAGGGCGATTACATTAGAGGGGCCCAGAAAAGTTTCGCGATGATGTACCGTAAAACCCACAATGTTGACATCAGCGATCGCGAATTCACCCAGGACGTCGTCAGACCCCTCATAGATCCCCAAGCCGACAATATCATCGAGGAAATGGACGCCGCCGGGGTGGATAAAACCATTATATTCGGCGTGGATTACGGACTGCTTTTCGGCGAACCTCCCATCCATATCTTTGATCAGAACAAGCTTTATGCGGATGCCGCCAAACGCCATGAAGACCGTTTAATTGCGTTTATGGCCATTGACCCGCGCCGCAAGGGGGCTTTGAAACACTGCGAACAGGCTCACAGCGAATGGGGTATGAAAGGATTCAAGCTGCATGCCGGGGTTGGCTACATGCCTGACGATCCGGTCTGCAATTGGGTCTACGAGAAGGCTGCCGAATGGAAAATTCCGGTTTTAATTCATACCGGCGGCGCCCCTTCGGTGGCACTGCGTTGGGAAAATTCACGCCCCGTCCATGCGGCATCGGCCGCTGCTCGTTACCCGGAGGTTGATTTCATCTTTGCCCATTGCGGTGATGTGGGCTGGTGGCAGGAAGCCATCCAAGCGGCGGCCTGGCTCAAGAATGTGTACGTTGATCTGTCCCTCTGGCAGAAGCCCTATAAAAAGCTGCCGAAAAAGCGCTTTTATCAATGGCTGCGGGATATCATCGACATTGCCGGTCCCGAGAAAATCCTGTTTGCGACGGATGCACCCTATCCCAATTTGATGTGTCCGTTGAAAGAATGGGTCCAGGCATTCAAGGAACGCGAAACGGACCTGGAATTCAGTGACGAGGAGATCAATATCATTTTAGGTGAAGCCGCACAGAAAGTTTTAAAAATTTAAACTAAGAGATCTTTTTACTATTTTCAATTTATTCTAATAAAAATCAGCCGCCACCAGCAGATGTGGGCCGGCTCCTTCCAGGGGACATCCTCATACCCCCAGCTCTGTTGGTGGTCGCTGATTCGGCAAAATTGGAGATACACGATGCAAGACATTATAGACGTCTTAATCAGCAGAAAAAGCATCCGCCGTTACAAACCCGATCCGGTCCCCGACGAGATGATCGATAAAATTCTCGAGGCAGCCAGGTGGGCACCCACCGGCGAAAACTATCAGCCCTGGCGATTTATTGTCATTACGGATCCGGAAACCAAAAATAAGATCGGAGATCTGGCAAGGGTCGGCAGCGGATCCCGTATGACCGCCTGGTACTGCATGGGGGAGATGCAAAAACGCTTTGAGAAAATTCAGGACCCCGATAAACGCGCTCGGGTCCTGGAGTTCATGTACTCCGGCGAAGTCTCCGAGTTTGCCAGGCACGCACCGGTGGTCATCGCCGTCATCGGTGACTTGCAGGTCGGGTCCGTGGATGTCCCCTATGATCTGTCGGCCGCCACCGAAAACATGCTCCTGGAGGCCCACTCTCTGGGCTTGGGCGCCTGCTGGGTGCACGGACCGGTGGCAACGTCTCGGGACGCTATAAAATTTAAAAAAATCCTGGGCATTCCGACGGGTATGAACGAGTACAAAGTCATTTGCTATGTCGCCGTCGGCTTTCCGGCCGAAGAGCGCAAACATCCCCGGCCCAAGCTGCCGATGGAAGATCTGGTTTACTGGGAAAAATTTGGCAACAAGGAGAGACCCTAAATGGACAGAACGGCGTACTTCAATGATATGATGGCCAGACTGGAGGAGCTTTTTTACCACGAGCTGTCGGACTGTGCCTGCTGGAAGACGGAATTTATCGGCATCGATTTTATTCAATCAAGAGATATTCAGGGCTCCACCCCCACCGAAATTATTGAAAACTGCATTCGGGAAATCACCACCGCCGGCCTGGCCAAAGAAATATCTTATTCCATCGGCGGTCAGGATATTTTACTCTATGTCAAAGTTATCGGTTGTATCCACGTCGCAAAGGAGACAGCGCTCAGGCAAAGAGGCATCAAAATCTACAATTGCCCGATCATCAATATGATTTTGGATCAAATCATCGAGAAACTAAATTTCGAAACAACTTATGTCGCCGGCATTGAAGTGGATGATAGTAAAAATGAGTGTCTCATCAAAAGCGCCATTTTCGAACGCCCGGAAAAAATCGGCAATGTATGTGACTGGACGGATCAATGCCGCTTAATTGACGAAAACGATCAGTGGACAACCGTTAAATGCTGAAAAATTTAAGGAAACTAATGAAGCATGGCGACGACAAAATTTATAAGCGAGCGTAACCTCAGATTTCTGCTCTATGAAGTCTTTGATTTAGAATCACTAACCGATCATCCTTACTATCAGGAGTACAACCGCAAGATGTTCGACATGGTCTTGGATGCCGCTGTAAAGCTGTCCAAAGACCTCATGTGGCCCATATTGGAAGAAATGGATCAGAATCCACCTCAGCTGGTTGACGGTAGGGTTAAAGTGCATCCTTCCGTGCGAAAAATCATGCAGGAGTGCGGTGAAGGCGGTTGGATCGCAGCCGGTTTCGAGGAGGAAATTGACGGTCAGCAGCTTCCGATTCTTTTTATTTCGGCGTGTCGATTTATCTTCATGGCGGCGAATTATTCGGCGGGGATCTATCCGGAACTTACCGCCGGCGCCGCACGTTTGATCACCTCTTTCGGCAGCAAAGAGTTGATAGAAGCCTATGTTCCGAACATGCTCAACGGTAACTGGCAAGGGACAATGGCCATGACCGAGCCACAGGCCGGCAGTTACCTTGCTGATATAACCTCTACAGCATACCCGACGGATGACGGTTACTATCGGATCAAGGGGCAGAAGATTTTCATCTCTGCCGGTGATCACGACGGCGTCGACAATGTGGTACACCTTATGTTGGCAAAGATTGAAGGGGCACCCGCCGGCGTCAAGGGAATTTCTCTTTTCGTGGTTCCAAAGCTGATTCCTGGTGCAGAGGATCGCCTGGTTCCCAACGATGTTACTGTTTTTTTTTCTCCTATGAATTGCCAAAAATTCACGGACTGGCTCCGCGGCTGACGGATTCGGACAGGGTGACGGTAGAAATGCAACCCGAGTTATTTAATGATTAACAAGGGGGAATAGATGTCTTTGGAGATCAATCTCGAAGGAAAGGTAGCGATTGTTACCGGTGCTGGCCGGGGAATCGGCCGGGCCGTTGCCGTTGCCTTGGCAAAAGCAGGGGCCGATATATGTGTAACGGCCCGAACAGAAGCGCAAATCAACCAAACAGCCGAACTGGTGAGGTCCCAACACCGAAAAGCGGTCGCGGTGCCGGCAGATGCTGCGGTGGCAAGTTCGGTTGAAGGGGTTGTGGATAAAACAATCGCCGAATTGGGTGGCGTGCACCTTTTGATAAATAACGCCGGCGTGTTGGTACCGATATCCCTGCTTGAAACCAGTGAAGCGGAATTCGACCGTGTAATGGACACCAACGTTAAAAGCATGTTTCATTTTACAAAGACGGTGGGGCCGCACTTTATCAATAACAATTATGGCCGAATCGTAAACATTGCCTCAGTAGGCGCTTTCATAGCAGCGCCCTCGCGCTCGACATATCATACCAGCAAGGGAGCTGTGGTGATGTTTACTAAATCCATGGCCATTGAATGGGCAAAACACAACATTCTGATAAACGCGGTTGCTCCCGGCTATATCGAGACAGACTTAATTTCACATATATCTTCCGATGAAACCAGGTTGTCCCGGTATCTGAAAGCGATCCCTTTGAGGCGGCTGGGAAAAGTAGAAGAAATGGCACAATTGGTGGCATTCCTATGCTCAGATTTGGCCTCGTATATGACAGGGTCGGTTGTTGTTGCAGATGGCGGTCTCTTGATTTCATGATTTCCGTACGGGAGGATTGGATGGAATGAGTGCCTCCCTTTACATTATTATCCGACAATCAGAAGAACCACGTAAGGAACGAGGTTGAAGACCAAAAAGACGATTTTAAACAACCCGAGAAACGAGTAGATAACCACATTGAAGGTTTCTCGGGAGATGGGGAACCATTTGCTTTGCATACGGTAAACCAAATCCGGTGCCAGTATACACATGATCGCCCACAGAACCAGCAAGGCGCCGTTTATGATTGTACACCACATAAAGAAGGTTTTTAGTGTCTGAATATCCATGGTGTTCCTCCATCATTATTATACCTGAATATTGGATGAAAAAGGTGTGCGTCTTGCCTATGATAGCCTCCGGCTCGGGCAAAATCCAGGTTATCACTCCAACAAGCCCCATCGCTGGCCATGGAAAGCCTCATCCCAGCAAACGCTCATAGGCGATCAGGACCCATACAACGGCAGCGGTAATCATGCTGATTAATGCCGCAGCGGATCCCAGATCCTTTGCCCGTTTTGATAAATCGTGCCGTTCCGGCCCAATCCGATCCACAACCGCTTCCACAGCAGAGTTTAGCAGCTCAGTAATGAGAACCGACATGGAGCATGCGATCAGCAGAGCCCGCTCCACTGCAGTCCTTCCAAGCCATAGGCCCACAGGCACCATCAGGACAATGATGGCAGCCTCCCACCGAAATGCCTGTTCATTTTTCCAGGCTGCTTTGATGCCTGCCATCGACCATATAAACGCTTTTAAGATATGCGCAAGAATCGTATCCTTTGCTTCTGCCATGGACAATTCTCCTCCATATTTTAGCCATTGATGATCACCTTGAGAGGGGTGCATCGCCCCCCGTTACATTGACTTTCACTGACACTGCAGGCCGCCAGGGCGACAATCGTATTCATCATGGCACGAAGGCGGATGCTATCTCCGGGTTTCGAGAGGGGTTCTTCAACCGAAATGCTTCCAT
>JARFPZ010000182.1 GCA_029288035.1 Desulfosarcina sp. | reverse complement strand
CCATCAGCAACGTTCGACTGGCATTGGTGACATCGGTGACATGCGACCCGCCATTGGGTCCGCCGGTGAGCCACCAGATGATCCAGGTTTCCATGGTCCCGAAAAAGGCCTCGCCTTTATCGGCCGCGCTGCGGGCGGCGGCAACGTTGTCCAGGATCCATTTGATTTTGGGACCCGCAAAATAAGTTGCGATCGGCAACCCGGTGATGTCACGAAAGCGGTTTTGCCCTTGCTCCCGACTCAATTCTTTGCATATTTGATCGGTGCGGGTGCACTGCCAGACGATGGCATTCATGAAAGGTTTGCCGGTATTTTTATCCCAGAGCATGGTGGTTTCCCGTTGATTGGTGATGCCGACGGCGGCCAGATCCGATCCGGTAATATTCGCTTTTGCCAGGGCGCCGCGGATGACCTCCTGCGTGTTCTGCCAGATCTCAAGGGGATCATGTTCCACCCATCCCGGCTGCGGAAAAATCTGTTGATGCTCCTTCTGTTCGACAGCAACGATTTGCCCGCCATGATCGAAAATGATAAACCGGTTGCTGGTCGTGCCCTGATCTAAGGCGCCCACGTATTTGGCCATGGTTTGTTCTCCTTTTTCGGTAATTAATCCGCCTTAAATAATAGTGTATTGCGTGTAGTAGATTAGTTGTTGGTAATTGAAAAAAATAGTTAGGTCAAGAGTGTAGCGGATTAATTACATTATGCTGCGCATTAGTAAAATACTTTTTATATTATTTCAGATATACAGGATAGCGAGTTTAAGTGCCCGTAGATATTGGATACCAATAACGAATACCCTATCTTGAAAGGCACTGTAAGGTAAATGATTAATTGCGACTGTAAGGCTGTTTTGGTAAAAAGTTGAGGGGCTAAAGCGTCGGCTCTAGCCCCTCAAGGCTGAATATCCATCCATAGACGTTGGACAGCTTTTCTTAATGATTTAAAATCAGTAGATAGTCTGTCCAAAACGGTTTAAGTACACAATTGGTCTAATTTCAACCATCAAATATGCTGGCTATTTCACACGCCCTTCACGCCAGGCCTGAATGAGCTTGTCATAGTCGACCGTCTCACCTTGCGGTTTTTCATCGACTTTCGCTTTAGGCGAGCCGGGCTTGTTTAACCATTCGGCTTCATCCATTTTGGGGTTGAGCTTCGGTCCGCAATCGGCCTGCACGTTGGCGCGCTCGATGCGTTGCATCACGCGGTCCATCTCATTGGCGAGATTGTCCATGGCCGTATCCACGGTCACCTCACCGGATACCGCCTCACCTATATTTTGCCACCACAGCTGGGCCAGCTTGGGATAATCGGGCACGTTGACACCGGTGGGCGTCCAAGCGACCCGCGCCGGGCTGCGGTAAAACTCCACCAGTCCGCCGAGTTTGGGTGCACGCTCAGTGAAGGACTCGTGCTTGATATCACTGTCGCGGATGGGTGTCAGGCCTACGTGAGCCTTTTTCAGAGAGGTGGTCTTGGCCACGCAAAACTGAGCGAAGAGCCAGGCAGCCTTGCGGCGCTCTATCGGTGTGCTCTTCATAAAGGTCCAGGAACCGCAATCCTGATAGCCCAACTTCATTCCCTCTTCCCAGTAAGGACCATGGGGCGATGGCGCCATGCGCCATTTCGGAGTTCCGTCCTCGTTGACCGTGGGACCCGGTGCGACCATGTTGGGCACAAAGGCCGTGTACCAGAAGATCTGCTGAGCGACATTGCCGCCTTCCAGAAACGGCAGGTAGGTGTAGAAATCCATCCCCAGGGCGCCCGGTGGTGCATATTTGCGAAGCCATTCCATATATTTGCGCAGTGCATATTTGGCTGCCGGGCCATTGGCGGCACCCCCTCGAGCTACGGTCGCGCCGACCGGCCGGCAATTTTCCATGCGGATACCCCATTCGTCTACGGGTAGGCCGTTGGGAATACCCTTGTCGCCGGCACCGGCCATGGACAACCAGGCATCGGTGAAGCGCCAGCCCAGATCCGGGGCCTTCTTGCCATAGTCGTTATGACCGAAAATGGCTTTACCGTCTATTTCCTGGATATGCTCTGTGAAGAACTCGGCAATGTCCTCGTAGGCCGACCAATTGACCGGTACACCCAGCTCATAGCCGTAAATTTCCTTGAACTTCTTTTTAAAATCCTCACGGTTGAACCAGTCATAGCGGAACCAGTAGAGGTTGGCGAATTGCTGATCCGGAAGCTGGTACAGTTTGGCGTCCGGTCCGGTGGTAAATGACTTGCCCATAAAATCGTCCACATCCAGGGTGGGCAGGGTCACGTCCTTGCCCTCGCCGGCCATAAAGTCGGACAGAGGCACCACATACCCGTAGCGCGCGTGGGTTCCGATGAGATCGGAATCGTTAACCCAACCATCATAAAGATTTTCGCCGGATGCCCACTGGGACTGAAGCTTTTCAATGACATCACCTTCCTGGATCAGGTCAAAGGAGACCTTGATGCCGGTGATCTCTTCAAACGCCTTGGCCAACACTTTGGCCTCATACTCATGAGTCGGGATGGTCTCGGACACGACCTTGATGTTCATCCCCTTAAAGGGTTCGGCCGCCTTGATGAACCATTCCATCTCCTTCATCTGTTCCTCTTTTGATAAAGTGGATGGTTGAAATTCCTCGTCCACCCACTTTTTGGCTGCCTCCATGTTCGCACTCGCAGTACCTGCAAAAAAAGCGAACAGTACAGCGAGTACACCTGCTAGAAGCATGATCCTCCTACTCTTTCGCGATATAATTCCTCTCATTGGGACACCTCCAAACCTCGGCCTTCATTTATTATCTTTTAGTTTAAGGTCTATATCGCCGGCGAGAAGGCCATTAACGCTTGCGACATAGAGCCTGCTAAAACATTGACCAATGAATATTGAAGATTGAAGATTTGTGGAAGTCGCTCTCCGAGGCGTAGGCGCTACAACCCCTACGAGCCCGCTTCCAGCCCGTAGGCTTCATGGGCTTACAGGCCGGAGGGGAGGCTTCACTCCGTCCGATTCAATCTTCATTCTTCAATCTTCAATCATTTTCACCCCCACCGCATAACCACAATCACCCAGACCAGCGATATGATCGTTCCATACCAAAGCGCCAAATCGGTGAATCCAAGCCATGCGAGATGGATATAGGCGCTGCCTAGCAATCCCAAAAAGAACCGCGTACCCCGTGTGGTCGGAATCATTAGAAAACCGCGGCGTTCGATCGTCGGCGACACCAACTCCCAGATAAGCATACCGCCGATCATCAGAAAAATGCTGATAAAGAAAATGGCCGTCGGCCACGTCCAGTACATCCACTCGAGACCCATGATACCTCGCAAATGAAAATTGAAGAATGAAGATTGAATATTTAAGGTATTCTGCCTATTTTATTTTTTGCCCGCAGTCTTTCTGGATGATGCGAATATTGCAGTTAGCTCTAAATCCAATTTTCGTTGAATAGTTTATTGGTTGCCTGGTTGATTGGGTAAATTATAATCATCATTTCAGTATGTTAGGAGTGTTGAAACATCAAGTGTCCATCTATTTGGAAAATATGGGATAAATCCATATTTGCAACTATTTAACCAATCAACTAATCAACCAATTAACGA
This sequence comes from Desulfosarcina sp., assembly GCA_029288035.1. GTDB lineage: Bacteria > Desulfobacterota > Desulfobacteria > Desulfobacterales > JAFDCJ01 > JAFDCJ01. Next base: position 10,196 of record JARFPZ010000182.1, on the reverse strand, counting down.
TTTCTGAAATCTTCAATCTTCAGTATTAAATATTCAATAGAATTTGGTATTCAGTCTTAAATATTCAATATCTTTCACACCCTTCCCAAAGCAAATCCCTTGGCCAGGTAGTTTCTTACGAACCAGATCACCATCGCACCCGGAACGATGGTGAGCACGCCGGCGGCGGCCAGCAAGCCCCAATCCAGGCCCGTCGCACTGATCGTACGCGTCATAGTGGCGGTAATGGGTTTTGCCTCGGTAATCGTCAGGGTCCGGGCAAAAAGCAGTTCGACCCAACTGAACATAAAACAGAAAAATGCGGTTACGCCCACGCCGGCTCGAATCAGTGGAATGAAAATGGTGATGAAAAAGCGCGGAAAACTGTAGCCGTCGATAAAGGCGGTTTCGTCGATTTCCTTTGGAATTCCGGTCATAAAACCTTCCAAAATCCAGATAGCGAGGGGCACGTTGAACAGGCAATGGGCCAGGGCCACCGCAATATGGGTATCCATCAGATTGATGGTTGCATAGAGTTGCAGGTAGGGCAGTAGAAATACCGCCGGGGGCGCCATGCGATTGGTCAGGAGCCAGAAAAACATCTGACCGTCGCCCAGGAATTTATAGCGTGAAAAGGCATAGGCCGCGGGCAGGGCAAAGGCCAATGACATGGCGGTATTCATGCCGACGTAGATAATCGCATTGACATAAGCCATATACCAGGTTGGATCCGTGAAAATCTTGATGTAGTTTACAAATGTCATATCGGCCGGATAAAGGGCGAAATTAGCGAGGATATCCGCGTTGGTCCTCAGAGACATGTTGAGCATCCAGTAGATCGGAAGGATCAGGAGTCCGAAATAAATGCAGAGTGCGATGGTTCTTTTTTGGATCTTCATGCTTTTTCTCCCCTGCCAACGTTCAGTAGTGCCTGATAGAATGCAAAACTGAAAAGGAGTACGATAACAAAGTAAATCAGCGAAAATGCTGCCGCCGGGCCCAGGTCAAATTGCATGGTTGCCAGCTTTACCAGGTAGATGGACAGAAAGGTGGTCGAGTTGCCGGGACCGCCTCCCGTCAAGGCAAAGGGTTCGGCATAGATCAGGAAGCTGTCCATCCAGCGCAGCAGCACGGCAATGGTCAGCACTCCGCGCATCTTGGGCAGTTGAATATAGAAGAAGGTTGCCCATGCGGATGCGCCGTCGATCCTGGCCGCCTGGTAGTAGGCCTCGGGGATGGCCCTCAGTCCCGCGTAGGCCAGCAGGACAACCAGGGGTGTCCAATGCCACACCTCCATTAACATGGTGGTAATCCATGCATAGAGCGGCTTGGCCGTATGGTCAAAGGGCACTTCCAGTAAGTCCAGGCTGTTAATCCCTACGCCGAAAAGACCGATATCCGGCCGGGTGAATATGATCCAGATGGTGCCGATCACATTCCAGGGAATGACCAGGGGCAGGGCCAGGGTCACCAGACAGGCGGAGACGCCCCAGCCGCGTTTGGGCAAGGCCAGCGCAATTAAAATCCCAAGGGGTATCTCGATCAGCAGGACGAGGCCGGAAAACAGAAATTGACGCCACAAGGCGTCATGCAGGCGATAGTTACCTAACATCTCTTTAAACCATTCGGTGCCCACGTAAACGCTCTGCCCCGGTCCAAAGATATCCTGGATCGAATAGTTGACCACGGTCATCAGCGGGATGAAGGCGCTAAAGGCGACGATGATAAATGCCGGTAACACCAAAAACCAGGCTTTGTTGTTTTGCCACTTATCCATAATACAGATCTCGTTGAATATTTGACTGGTTGATTTGTTAAATCACATCTGTATGAGTTGATCTTATTAAACTATAAATTCAGAACTACTGATGTGTCGTAAAATCTGATGCAACAGAAATGTCAGAAATCGCATCCATAAAACTGAATTTGGGCGAATCGTTCTGAATTTTTTTATTTCAGGTCTCTTACCAAAATAAAGGACGTCGCTACTGCCTTTTTCTGGGTTACCGTTCCATTTATTTTTGATAAAATCTGTTGCATCTTGAATTTACGCTTAATTTATCTACAATTTTTGTAGGTTCCTTTAATAACAGGGCCTCCCGAGAAGCATATCCGACTGAGGTCAGGAGCCCTGAAATTGGTCTACTTATTTACCAAGTATCCATCGGCAAACAGTTTTGTCCATTGAGGTGGAAAGCGCAGCCAGGCTTCATTTGACGGGACGGCTTGTCCTTCCGGCAGCCGGGCGCGCAACGTATGGCCGGCCATGTTTACGGTCAGGATTTTGAAACTGCCCTGGTCCTGCACGGATTTAACCGCTGCCGGTATCCCGCCGTCAACGGTGTCTGCATGGATCTCTAAATGCATGGGGCGAATGCCAATTTCTATTTTTCCCTGCGCTTTTTGCCCTAATGCCGCCGTGTGGTCGTCCAGCAGGATGCCGGCTCCATCCACCCTTGCAATATTGCCGTCCACGGTGCAGGCTAAGAAATTCATGCCGGGGCTGCCGATAAAAAAGCCGACAAACTTATGCTTTGGATTTTCAAAAAGCTCCTGAGGTGTTCCGATCTGGACGAGTTCACCTTCGTACATGACTAGGACCTGGTCGGCAAAGGTCAGGGCTTCTATCTGATCGTGAGTAACATAAATCAAAGTAAGCTTCAGCTGTTCATGGATTTCCTTGAGTTTGCGCCTGAGGTTCCATTTTAGATGGGGATCGATTACTGTCAGTGGTTCGTCGAATAGGATGGCCGCCACATCGCTTCTGACCAATCCTCGTCCTAATGATATTTTTTGCTTTGCATCGGCCGCCAAACCGGCGGCTCTTTTGCCCAGAAAAGGTGTCAGGTCAAGAATTTCGGCAACTTCCAGGACTCGTTTTTTAATTTCGCTTTCTTCAACCCCACGATTGCGCAGCGGGAAAGCCAGGTTGTTGAAGACCGACATCGTGTCATAGAGCACGGGGAACTGAAAGACCTGGGCAATATTGCGCTTTTCCGGCGGCTGGGCGGTGACATCCCGACCGTCGTAAAACACGCGTCCTTTACTGGGTGTCAGAAGACCTGAAATAACATTGAGCAAAGTGGTTTTACCACACCCGGAGGGCCCGAGCAAGGCATAGGCTCCGCCGTCGTCCCACTCATTATGAATGCGTTTGAGGGCATAATCGGATTCGTCTCGGGGTTTTTTTAGATAGCTGTGGGCGATCTCGTTTAATTCGATGCGCGCCATAACGGGCTCCTATCCTTAAGGCTTTTCATGGGTATAACCGACGGGAGACGCAACCAAAGCACCTGCTTGATCGAAGACAAAAAAACTGCTCGGATGTACATAAATCGATATCTCCGCACCCATCCGATACGGATGTACACCATCTTCCTGCACAACCAGTCGGGAATCCGCGTAATGGCCATGAATAAAGGTTTCCGATCCATTGATTTCCGACAGCTCAACTTTGGTGTGGATTTCAGTATCTTCTTCATGGGTACGGGAGAGAAACAGATGATTGGAGCGTACGCCGAATCTGTATTGCCCGGAAGACAGGGATTGAAGATGTTCGATCAAGGGAAACTCGATTTGTCCACCCAGCCGTGCCGTGCCGCTCTGGACGGCACCGTTAATAAAGTTAATGGGAGGATCACTGAATACTTCCGCCACTTTGATGGTCGCAGGATTGTGATAGACGTCGGGGGTATGGCCGGTTTGCAAAATCCGCCCCTCATCAAGTACGACCACATTGCCCCCCAACATTAAGGCCTCGGTGGGCTCCGTTGTGGTATACACGACCACCGCCTCGCGCTGTTCGAAAATTTCCTGAAGCTCGATTCGGAGTTCTTCGCGCAGTTTATAATCCAAATTGACCAAGGGCTCGTCCAGCAAAAGCAACTGCGCATCTTTAACCAGGGCACGGGCGATAGCGATACGCTGCTGCTGCCCACCGCTGAGCTCGGCCGGCAGACGGTCGAGCAAATCTTCAAGATGCAGCATTTCAGCGGTTTCCCGCACACGCCGGTCGATTTCGGCTTTAGGCACCCCGCTGACTTTAAGGGGAGAGGCGATGTTTTTATAGACCGTAAGAGAGGGATAATTGATGAATTGTTGATAAACCATGGCCACACTGCGTTTGCGCACCCACATGCCGGTGACGTCTTTGCCGTCGATCAAAATCTTGCCATGGGTGGGCCGATCGATGCCGGCCATGATCCGCAGCAGGGAGGTTTTGCCGGCCAGGGTACGTCCCAGCAGTACATTGCGGGAGCCGGTATCAAACTCAAGGCTGATATCTTTGAGATGGGTTTCTCGGCCTACGATCTTGTCAATATTCTGCAGTGACAGGCCCATCAAGCAACTCCATTTTTAATTCTGTATAGGTTTTATACCAATCACCTCAATCTGAGAAAAAGCGGTAAAAATTTTGGATAGCACCATTTGAAAATTACCGCAAGCGCAATTTAATCAAAATTGATAGTTTCGTGAAAGCTCGATAATTTATTGTTTATCAGGAACCCCTTTTGCGGTTGATTTACCAGGGAGTTGTATACCCAAAAAAAGCACGAAGCATGCCAATAACGTATGTTTCGAATAACCAATATAAATCCATATAGTTAGCTATAATGAAATTGTATCGCGTTGAGGAAAACAATGAAATTTAGAAAATCTTCGAAATAAATTTTCGAAAATTTTCTAAATCAATCACCTCACAAAAAATTTGTTATGGAAAAGACTGCCGGGATGTGCCATAAATCGTATTCCAATCGGAATCACAAAATGATTACAGCCACATCAGTGACAGAAAGTTGTCTGACTCGTCCGGCAAAGTCAATAACATCGCTGAGAAAATAAACCATCTAGCCGGCCAAAGAAGTTGTTTATGAGAAAATCATTGAACACCCAGGTACTCATCATTGGCGGAGGAGCCACCGGCACCGGACTTGCGCGCGACCTGGCGTTGCGCGGGGTTGATTGCATACTGGCGGAATACCGCGACATCAATGCCGGCGCATCCGGTGCCAATCATGGACTTTTGCACAGCGGCGGTCGCTATGTATTTGCCGACCAGCAAAGTGCCAAAGAATGCCGCCAGGAAGGAAAGCTGTTAAAAAAATTGGCGCCCCACTGTATCGAAGACACCGGCGGTTTGTTTATTGCCGTTGAAGGCGATGATGAATCCTACGTGGCGGATTTCCCCAATTTGTGTTCCCAATGCAACATTTCCGTCCAGCCCGTGGACGTTAAGGAGGCCCGCGAACTTGAACCCGAGCTTTCCGATAAATTAATTGCAGCTTACCTGGTGGAGGATGCATCGATTGATCCTTTCAAGCTATCCATGGAAAATATTTCCCAGGCCCAAGAACTGGGATGCACCTTGTTGCGATTTACCAAGGTGGTGGGCTTTGAGAAAAGCAACCATAAAATCCGGGCCAGCCGCCTGCAGGATATTATTACCGGAGAAGAATTAACTATCCAGGCGGAGCAGGTGGTCAACGCCACGGGTGCCTGGGCCGGGGTTGTTGCCGGTCTGGCAGGAGCGGCCATTGACATCGTATATTCCAAAGGCAGTCTGATCGTCACCCACAACCGGATCACCCAGCGGGTTGTAAACCGTTTACGTCCTTCCGCCAACGCGGACATCCTGGTCCCCGGCGGCACCGTATCCATTCTCGGGACCACCTCTATCAGAATCGACGACCTGGACCAAATCTATCCCACCGTTGAAGAAGTAGATGCCATGGTCAGTGAGGCCGGCAAGATGATTCCCGCGCTTGAAACCGTGCGATATATTCGCGCCTATGCCGGCGTACGACCCCTGGTGGGGTCGAGATCGGCCGCCGAAGATCGCGGGATCAGTCGAAGCTTTGCACTGATAGATCACAGCGCGGACGAAATTGAAAATTTTACGACCATCAGCGGGGGCAAGCTGACCACCTATCGTTTAATGGCGGAAAAAACGGCCGACCTGGTTTGTCGCAAGCTGCAGGTTTCCAGCCCCTGTAAAACACGCACCGAACCCCTTGGTTTAAGTCAACCCGCCAAGTGGACCCAGCCGGGATTGGCCCCCAATCTGTGGCTGAAACATCATGAACCGGAGGATATCCTGCTTTGCGAATGTGAAATGGTTCCGAAGAGTGCGGTGGATGCCATCATAGACACCATTCGTGCACAAAACGGCCGGCCGAATCTCCAGGCGATTGCATTGCGCAGCAGAGTCGGCAAAGGCGCTTGTCAGGGTACATTTTGCGGGGCGCGGGTCAGCGCTTACATGCATGATCGGGGAGAATTGGATGCCGAGCAAAGCTTAAGCGATCTCGGAGAGTTTTTGGCCCGGCGTTGGACGGGACAGCATCCGACCCTGTGGGACAAGCAGCTTATTCAGGCCGAGCTTCTGGAAGCCCTTTACTGCGGATTTTTTGGGTTGGAATTGTAGAATGAGGGTTCAAAGGTTCAGCGTTCAGGGTTCAGGGTTCATTGGTTCAAAGGTATAAGGATTCAAGGACAAAAATGAAACCTTGTTGATTAGTTTATTGGTTGATTGGTTGATTGGTTAAATTCAGAACTACTGATGTGTCGTAAATTTACGCATATTTTTACTAAAAATTTTGTAGGTTCTTTAGATATCAGGGCTTCCCGAGAAGTTTTTCCAATTGGGGTCAGGAGCCCTGAAATTATGGTCATCAATTCAGAATGATATGTGATCATACTGGACGCATCTTTTCGCAAATCTGAGACCTTGCGCATTTCTTTGTCACCGAAAAGTTGCTGGCGGCAGCAGTAAAACAGAACATGCCACCACTCAATGGGTTAACGGATACCATTCACGGCTCAAGTCTGGTCAGCCCATCAATTCTGTCAAAATGCGGATCGTATGAGTAGAGTTCTTCTATCCCCTTGTCCCTCAAAATCAAAGCGTTAAAGGCATCGATATAATCTATGTTTTTTTCGGTATATAAATCAAGAGCTCCCAAAATGATGTCTTTTTGCTGGCAGTATAAATTTGGTGTATTTTGGTATCAACAAATCTTCAATATCGATGATCTCGCAAAAAAATACCCAACTTTGTCATGCCGGTCCCGGATCAAGTCCGGGATGACGGATCCGGTATCCAGAATATGCTGAAATCACTGGATTCCGGCTACCGGATCGAATCCGGCACAGGCCCCGCCGGAATGACGCTTAATAGGAAATTCAAGCTTTCTACGAAATCGTCAATATTCAATTTTCAATCCCAGCTCGTCCGGTTTAAGAACTAAATTTATATTGACCAAATGATAATCACCGACAAATATTCATAAACGACTTCACTGCCCCGAAGGCACTGGCGATGGCAAGGCCGGCGCCGCATTTCATGCGTTTCCAGTCATTGTGGGCCAGAATGGAGCCGGCGGCAAAAAGGGCTTTGAAAGCGGGTCGACGGGAGCTGCTCAGCGGTCGAAATGCATCATCGATTTCCACCCCCGCGCGATTGACGGCGTGGCCTCTGGGATCCAACATCTCCCGCCGGTGCCACTCGGCTCTGCTGCCGGGTTGATGAACCGGCAAATCAAAAATGGTTTCTTTGATTCGCTGTCTATCGGCGTACAAGCCCCCGCCGATAAAGCGGCCGCTTGCCAGAATGATCCCCCGGGCCTGAACGGTGTCCTCAGTCATCTTTCTTCCGATATCGATCTCAAAATCCCGCTCACCATTGCCCCGGACCGACAACACGCGGGTTTGAGAAAAATACTGCACGCCTTTGGCGCGCAGCCCTCTTTCAAAGGCTTCCTTGAGCCGCAGCCCGGGAACGGAGGGCGGAATGGTGGGAATTTCAAAGATAGGCACGCCGATCAGCTTTTCCAGATCGGACACCACCTCCTGTGTCCGGTAAAGGCCTAAAATAGCCGGCATTCCCACGATTTGTGAATCTTTGATATGGGGGCGTACCTCCTGGGCGAACTTCTCGCGATTTTCTTTTAAAATCAAAGCATTGGCCATATGTTCCATATATACTTCGTTGAGATGATCCATACCTGGAAATGAAATTCTGGCTGTCAGCAAGTTCGGCCAGTCGCGCTGTAAGGCCGTTGTAATTTGACGCGCGCTGAATCCCTTCAAGCCCCGAATATCGAGGATCAAACAGGGAGGCTTTTTCTTGAGGGCCGCCACGCCCTTCCACATGGTGTGGGGAACACAGTAAGTCTGACGGGTGGTTCCCAGGGAGGTAAGGGCTGTGCTGTTGTGATTCATTCGCCGGTGATAGGTGAGGCCGGTCGCTTTTAGGAAAGACAGCAATTCACGAAAAGCGGTCCGGATCTCTTCTTTAGAGAGTTTGGCATATGGATGGTCGGGGATAGCTTGCACCAGCGCATCGATTCCCGCCCAGGGATCGGTTAAGACCTTTTTTTCGCCAACCGGATGGACGCCCAGCAGATCCAGGTGGCCGCTGGAAAAATTGATTTCTCCGGTATGGCCCACCTGAGCGCAGGACAGACCCTGGTTAGCCGCGAACATGGTTGCCGCCAGCCCGGCCAGCCCGGCCCCGATGATGCAGATATCGTATTTTTTTATCTGGGGATTCGTCATCAATTTGGTGGATACAATACGTGCTTGATTCGATGGAATTCAGATACAGGTGTATTCTTACTGAATTATGAAATCAGCTTGAACTAATACAGGGTCGGCTGTATTTCTGTCAAGGAAAATGAAATTATGACTATAGTTTACTTAATCAACCATTCAACCAGTAAACTATTCAACGAGTTTTGATAATGATTTATCCCCTTTTCAACCCGCACCTCGCAACACGTGACCCGTAACGCGACACCCGCAACTCGCAACACGATCAAATCAATCCCGCGGCGGCCATGATGTCCGGCACCTTCTCTTCCTTGCCGATGGCCATGATGTGTACCCCGTCGCACATCTTTTCTTCATGAATCTGCTTTATCATCCGGCCCGCAATTTCAATGCCTTTGGCCAGGGCTTGTCCCTTGGGAGCGGCGGCCAACTCATCAACCAGGTCCTGGGGCACAAATACGCCGGCGATATTTTTATTCATGAAGCGGGCCATGGGGGCGGAGGTCAGCAGAATGACGCCGGCCAGAATCTTAACATCAAATTGGCGGGCGTAGGCCATAAATTCCTTGAATTTATCGAGATCGTAAACGGCTTGGGTCTGGATAAACTCCGCCCCGGCATCGATTTTTTTTTCAAACTTGATCAGTTGCGGTTCCAGGGGATCGGCCTCGGGGGTGACAATGGCCCCGGCACAAAACGACACCCCGCCTTCCAGTTCGTTACCGCCAAGATCTTTGCCTTTTTCCATGAGCCGGATGCTTGCCAGCAATTGACTGGAATCGAGATCAAAAACGCTTTTGGCTTCCTTATGATCGCCTAAAAGGACTGAATCACCGGTCAGGCACAAGACGTTCTGAATCCCTCTGGATGACGCAAAGAGAAGATCCCCCTGAAGCGCAAGACGGTTGCGGTCCCGGCAGGTCATTTGCAAAATGACTTCCCCGCCCAATTCCTTTACCATCAGACAGCCGCCTAAAGACGGATATCGCATGACCGAACTCTGATGATCGGTGACATTCATGGCGTCGACCTTGTCTTTCAATAGCTCGATATGGTGCTTGAATTTATCGAGGTTGGTTCCCTTGGGTGGGGCGACTTCGCTGGTCACGACGAATTTGTCGGATGCTAAAGCTTCTTTGAATGGCGTAGGCATCAGGTGCTTCCTTTCGAGTTGCATATTGCGTGTTGCGCGTTGCGAGTTACGAGTTGCGCGGAGCGAGTCTCGAGTTGCATGTTGTGTGTCTTATGTCGGAAAGATTCTTTTTTTAACCTGTAACCCGCAACTTGATATCATAGGACAGAATACAGAGGCCAGATGACAGATTACGGATGCCGGAATTTAGATTTCGAGGTATAGGGTAGAAGGTGGACAATGAGTGCTTCCCAGCGTCCCAGCTTCCTCGCTTCCCAGCGTCCCAGCTTCCTCGCCTCCCAGCATCTTTATTTTACTCTATGCGCTATGCCCCATGCTCTTTGCCTTTTTTGCCCGAAACTCGCAACCCGTAACTCGCAACCCGTCACTTTATTTCGCTTCCAAATTCAATTTCCCCGGCTTGGGCTCTCCCAGATGATTGCGGGGTTTTTGATATGTTCTCATGGAATCCAACCGGTCCAGCTCCGTGAGCCGGTTGTAAATCAGGGTCCAGACACAATCCTTGTTGACATCG
>JARFPZ010000131.1 GCA_029288035.1 Desulfosarcina sp. | reverse complement strand
GCGGGCCGCCTCACCCCTCGCCGGAGGTTTCCTCCGATTTCAGGGGTTTCGGTTTGAGCGCCTCGACCTTCCAGCACAGTCGGATAAGTTTTTTCAGATTGGTGTGACAGTCGATGCACTGACTGCTCCCACCTTCCCCGGCTGCAGAGTAGTTTTGGTGGATCCACGGTACCATGCTGACTGAAATCAATACACAACATGACAGGATCAATCGGGAATGCTTCATGGTCCCTCCTCATGTCAGACAAAACCCGGTAAATCCGTACCCGTAAAACGTCGGTCACAACACACAGAGCAACAGGAAGAGAATCATATAGAAAGCAGAATGAGCAGGATGACGGCGATAACAATATTCGTTCTGGTATTAAATGTCAATAAAATTTGACCATAAAAACTAATTGAGACTTAATTTGTGTTTTCAGGAAAATAAGATTTTTTTGGGATTAATACCATACTTTCGCATCCTGTTCCACACGGTTCCCCGGCTTATTCCCAGTATCCGGGCGGCTTGAGATTTGTTACCCATCGATTTTTTCAATGCTTCAATCAGGGCCGTCTTCTCTTCACATTCAATTCCAGAATTCGGGAGAGCGTGGCAAATATCGACATCTGCATTTTCATGAACATACCCTGGTAAATCAGGTGGGCCGATCAAGCCAGAATCCTTGATGACAAACGCGTATTCCAGCGCCGCTTTTAATTCCCTGACGTTGCCAGGCCATCGGTAGGTCATGAGAAGATGCATCGCCTCAGCAGTCAGGCCGGTGATCTCTTTTTTGGTTAGCATTTGCATTTGTTCAACAAACGATTTGACTAATAAAGGCACATCATCCATACGCTCTCGTAACGGTGGCAGATTTATTGGAATAACATTAATCCGATAAAAGAGATCTTCACGGAACTTTCCTTTCTCAATAAGCTCTTTGAGATTCTTATTGGTTGCCGAGATAATTCGTACATCGACCCCAATCGGCTCCTGATCTCCAACCCTCTCTATTTTCTTGGACTCTAGTACGCGAAGGAGCTTCACCTGAACAGAATGGGGCAGATCCCCAATTTCATCCAGAAACAGGTTGCCGCCATCAGCATACTCAAATCGTCCCATTCTGTGCCGGTAAGCGCCAGTGAAGGCCCCCTTGATGTGGCCGAACAGCTCGCTTTCGAGCAAGGCCTGGTTCAATGCGGCACTGTTGACCTTAACAAACGGTCCATGTCTGCGTTTACTAAGGTTATGGATTGCCTGGGCAACGAGCTCCTTGCCTGTTCCGCTTTCGCCTAAAATAATCACAGGGGCATCACTGTCAGCGGCTTTTTCGACCACGCTTAGCATCTTTTTCACTGAAGAAGTTTGCCCGATGATTCCCTGGAAGCCTTTATTCCCATAAAGCCTGCGTGACAAACGTTTTAGCTCATTATCCAATTTTCGGAGATTAGAAACATCAGTGAAAATTTCCAACGCCCCCAGGATTTCACCCGTTGAATTATAAAGAAGTGACGCCTTTTTGATAACCGGAGCATAGGAGCCGTCCTTTTTGACCATTAAACAATCTTTTTGCAATTCCTTGCCTTTATCGAAAAGCGTACACCATGCTTTACGTGTCTTTGACACCAGTGGTTCGCAGGCATCACAATCCAGCATCAGGCAAGGCTTGCCGATCATTTCAGACCGCTTGTAACCAAGGAGGTTTTCCAGCGCACGGTTTATGAAGCGAATAGCCCCATTTGGCGCGACAATCATCAGACCGTCATTGAGAAGGTTAAGTATTTTGTCCCAATTTTCTGTGAGATCAAGTTCAGCAACTATATTTTTCATTGATACGCCCCAGCATTGAACGCTTGTTTAAACGATTTGTTTATACAATATGTTTAGATACTGCAAAGGTTAAAATTTGTCAACAAGCGTTCGATAATAATTCCACTATCATTTTAATTAGTTAAGGAATTTGATTCTTATGAAAGTTTTAGGCATGTTTATTGCTGTACCATTCAGTTCTGATTGATAGCAGGGAAACAAAATAGCCTATAACCTTATTAAAGTGAATGGAGACAATGATGAAAAAAATTTTTGCAGTGTTGGTTTCGATGGCCCTTCTCGTGAGTGTAGCGGTATCCCCGGTATGGGCCGGTGGTGATAAGAATCAAAATGAACATGGCGCCCCTGATGCTCCAGGACCCGGGGATGATGCTCAAGGCCGCCAGGCTGATTAGGGTTCAATTTAACACACCTTTAGCACTCATAACAGTGGTGGGTCCGATTCGGACTGCCTGCGATTGATTGGGTAGTATGGATTGTGGCCTATTGATTTTAAGCAAAAGAAGAGACGCCCAGAGGCGTCTCTTTTTTTTTGTAACCTTTTCAACAGTTGCACATTATAATCGTGTGACATTTTTTTTGACAAAAACTTTAAAGTTACAGGAGGAAACATGACGAAAAAGGCAATTGGTTTTACGGTGGTATTAATTTCACTTATTATGGCGGTCCCCTTGAGCGCCAAGGGTCCTGGAGCTGGAAAAAATGGCCAATCCCTGGACACTCTGACGGAGATGGAAATTGAGCACATTATGTACATAAGAGAAGAAGAGAAATTGGCTCGTGACGTTTACTTGACGCTTTACGAAAAATACGAAGTTCCAATTTTTGCTAACATCAGTGAATCAGAACAGCGTCATATGGATTCAGTGAAAAT
>JARFPZ010000098.1 GCA_029288035.1 Desulfosarcina sp. | reverse complement strand
GATATAGCTGACCTTTTGCAAATTTGGGGAAAAATCTCCCTGAAATTGAACAATGTGCAGCGCGCGGCTGCCGCGCAATTGCAGGGCGTCATATTTCGCTTGCCAGTAGACTGTGAGGCGATCATCAAAGAATACGAGCGTTTGATTAGCCCCAAGATAAAAAAATCCATAAGCCCGCTTTTTGAACAGTGGAAAACCGAAATGGCTGAGCACAGCTTTTCTTACTATATGGAAGCTCCGCCTGTTACCGATTCCTGGCTTCATTGGCTGATAGAGGCGAGCTTGGATCCTAAGACAAAAGAAGAATGGTTTATGCGTAAGCTCAACGGTTGGCTGAGGGAGTTGAAGAAAGATAAGAAAACCTTCAAGAAATATTGGCCCTGGCTGGCCCGTTTGACCTCAGACTTGCCTGACAGTAAAACACTCAAGAAAAAATATCCGGTCTTTTACGAGACCGCACTGCCGGAAGACGCATCGCCGGATGACCTCCTCGGCAATTTTCGGCGCAACGGTTTGAAGAAAATGAAAGCCGGTCCCGGCCTTCATCTTGCGATGGATGTGTGGAAAGAGCACCTGCACCTGATTGTGCCCGACCCGGCAAATGTCTATAAATCGGATTATAGCCATCATGCCGCTTGGTGCAAAGCAGTGTACGAACTGAATCAAAAGACTTACCAGGCGCTGCTTTCAAGGTGGCGCAAAACGCATAACCGCCGCCGAAACTTGTGGCGTGACATGAAGGCAATCGGATTGTCGGTGTGAGCTGGTAAACGGGATCTGAACGCTACGATACATCCGAACTTATCTCATCAAATCCCGGCCGAATAAAATTCCTGGCTTCTGGAAAAATGGTTTCCACCCGCTTTCTTAAGCCGTCAAGCTGCGCCAGTATTGCAAGAATTTGAGCCTGGAGATTCGGAAAATAATTGTGCATATGGGTCCAGGCCGCCATCGAACGGTCAATTGCGATCAAGGCGACTTTGGCGGATCCATCGGAATCTTTGGGGTAATCTTCCAATAAATCCTCGGTATTTCCTAAAGTGCCGTGAACGGATCGCATCAATTTGATGTAAATAAAATGTTGGTACCAATGAATAATTTCAACCACTTCTTCAATAGCGGCCGGTCCGATTAAAGAATCGACGCTTTTCAATTCAACTGTATTCTTTCTTTCCTGCTGGCCCACAACCCGTAAGGTCGGAATGTATTCAGATTCCATTAACTCACTAACCATTTCACCGTACTTTTTTGCAGCCCGGCAGCATTCATGATTTTCGACAATTTTATCTTTGATGCTCTCCTCTTGGGATGCCGCTTCAAAATCAATCGAGTCAATATCAATCCCCAGCTCCTCGGCGGATTCCTCGAGCATCTCACGCGTCACCTTAAAAATTTCAGAAAGGTTTTGCCAAAACTTTTCGTTGTCTATATCACTGGCTTCCGGATCGGTCGTATACTCCCGGGACATTGCATAATTCATGCAACGGGAGGTAAAAGGGCAACGCTCACACCATCGATCGCAGTAATTGTATATTCCGGAGATAAAATCTTTGTTTTTAGCGAGTTTTTTAATGTCCTCTTTTTTCATATAGGACAACCTCCTTAATCGTAATTTCAAATGGGGTGTTTGCCAGCTAATACCCTGCCCGAGATTGTTATTATCCAAATCTTGCCCGCTGTCTGTCAACCTTTTTCGGAATACCCCGACTTAAGATATTCCCATCAGGAAGCAATATTTACAAGGCCGACACTCATTGGAAAAAACCAGATTCTATATTGCCAAAATCCCTATTCGTGTCTTACCTTTATTCCAGATATCGTTGATTGGTTGATTAGTTGATTGGTTAAGTGGTTGTATATATGGATTTATTCCATATTTGCAAAATAATTGGACACTTCATGTTTCGACAATAATAACATTCTGAAATTATAACTATAATTAACCTATTCAACCATTCAACCTGTAAACGATTCGACCAGGTTTGTATGCTAACATGTTGTCGGATCAAATTCGATGTTGGCCAAAATGCAAAACCCTATCATTCAATTCGATCATGTCAGCCGGCGATTTGGCGGACGCAATGTGCTAAAAGACATTGATCTAGAGGTGCCGGCCGGTAGCATTGCAGGTCTGGTTGGACCCAATGGCTCGGGCAAAACCACGCTTCTGAAACTGATGGCGGGCTTTATCAAAACCACCTCCGGGAATGTTCGTCTGTTCGGGTATGATCCTTTCGTTGATCGCGCCGAAGTCATGCGTCGTGCGCGATTTGCATTTGCACCACCTGCCGTCTATGGTTCGCTTACCGCCCGGGAGCACCTGAAATTTCTTTCTGCCACCAATATGCGACCTCGTGAACGGTCCACCCGCGACGATATTATGGCGGTCCTTGAAACGGTTGGTCTTGCGGACCGTGCCGACGATAAGGCGCACACTTATTCATTTGGCATGAAACAAAGACTAAATTTGGCACAGGCACTTTTGCCCATGCCCGCATTGCTAATCTTTGACGAACCCACCGATGGATTGGACCCCATTGCCGTGGTGGAATTGCGCGGCCTCCTCAAGCGCCTTCAAACCGAGCACAACCTTACGTTGGTCTTGTCGAGTCACATGTTAGGCGAAATAGAAAAGCTGGCTGATACAATTTTCATGCTAAATGACGGCCGACAAATTTTTTGCGGTTCACCCGATAAGCTGCTGGGCGAAGAGCGGCAAATTATGATTCGTATCGAGGGGGAACTCAAGGCCGGCGTCAATGTGCTACGCAAGCACGGCATCGAACCGGAAGTTAACGGAGACGGCCGGCTGCTTCTGCCCCCAGGCAGTATCCGGCTGGATGAAGCGGTCAGACTGCTGGGAAACCAGGGTTTGAAACTTATGGAATTCCATGAGAAGCAACCCGGACTCGAAGACGCCTATATAAGACGTTTGCACCAAGGTTGAGCGGTTCAGGGTTCAAAGTTCCGGGTTGAAAAATTCCAAATCAACTCCTATCAAATGGATTAAGCCTTCTTGTGTTAGCAACGCCTTTTCACCCAATGGGTGAAGGCGGGTATCTCGGATCTTGATCAACATAGTAGGCGGTTTCAAACAAGTGTAACCTTTGAACCCTGAACCCTGAACCTGGAACCGATCAGTTTAGGTTATAATGTTTTGGCGATTTGAAACAATTAAGCTGCTTCGTTCGCGGCGACCCGTAGTCGCCATCGGCGCATTGGTATTGTTTATCACATTGATGCTGATGGGCTTTTATACATATGCAGACACCGAAACCGGCGGCAGGGCGGAGTTTCGCTATACATTTGAAAGCGATAGCTATTTCAATGGACTTTTATTTGCACTGTATGCGTTTTATTTTGCGATATTGATTGTATTGCCTATCTTCGCGGCAGCGGAAGGCGGCGCTCAGCTGACATCGGAATCGGCCGGCGGAACCATCCAATTACTACTGGCACGTCCGATTTCGCGATCGCGTATCTTCGCAACGAAATTGGTGACCGCCGTCGTTTACATCACCATCCTTGCCGGCGCGTTTTTGGCGGTGACATTGCTGGTAGGACTGGTTGCCGTCGGCTGGGGAGACCTTAATATATATCCCGGTGTTCTCCAGATGACTGCGAACCCTCAATATCTCAGTCAGAAACAGGCATTGCAGGCTTTTTTTCTGGCATGGCCTGCGGCCGCAGTGGCATTGACGCCCGCCTTGGCCATGAGTTTTATGGTGTCTGCCTGGGTTAAAAATCCCATCAATTCCGTTGCAGCATCGGTGGCCATTTATCTGGTACTTTATGTCATCAGCGAAATACATTTTTTCATAGAACTTCGTCCCTATTTGTTTACCACCTATATCGGCTATTGGCGCAGCCTCTTCCGTGAGCAGATCATTTGGTCTGATTTGCTGCGGGACGGCGCCAAATTGCTGGCCTTTACCTTTGCGTTTCTTTCGATAGCTTACCACCGGTTCCGCATTCGGCAGGAGATATGCGCGAAAAGATGTTGGAAATTTTGTTTGTTGTGCTCACGATTGTTTTCGCGGCGACCGGTTATAGCCTTCATCAATGGGGTCGACCCAGTTATCAATTGACAAAAC
>JARFPZ010000057.1 GCA_029288035.1 Desulfosarcina sp. | reverse complement strand
ATATTTTTGAGTTCAACTCTTTAAGCAATTGGGGCATGGATGATATTGTTCCCCATTTACATTCGCAAATATCAATGACACCATCCTGTCGATAACCGACGATGTCTATTTGAATATCCTTGTCCCAGTACTCTCCAATTTCATAGGCACAGGTCAGCTCTTCCTTTTGATACAGACGGCTTAGTGCTTCTCTGCACAAAGTTTCATAGCCTGTACCGTAATAGGCATCCAGATGTGGTTTAATCAGATTTAAAAAGGAACTTTTTTCATCCATTTGATAAATGGCCGAACCGTTAGGATAGATAAATCGGAACCAGAAGCGTAGGAGCGGATCATGCAGTTTATAGCGAACCTGTTTTGGATTCGCTTTGGCACCTGTCAGGGGATAGTGTTTTATGATATAACCGAGTTCAATGAGGGTATTCAGATAATAGAACAACGCTCTTTCATCAATACCAGTTATCCTTGCCATTTCCCGGTTTGTTACGGCACCAGTTGAAAGGGCCGTCAAGATGCCGAAATATTTTTTCAGCTCTTTTAATTCCTCTCGCAGCAGGAATTCGGGCTCTCTCGCCAGGGCGGAAAATTCGTTTAGGAAATTGTTGCGGATATTTACATCGATCGAATCGGTCTGAGAAAAAAAATTGAGATAATAGGGAATGCCGCCACAAATAGAAAAGACCTTTGCCTTGTCGGTTTCAGACCATTTTGGATGAAATTTTCCGGCTTCAAGATAGGAAAACGGCTTTAAAAATATCTGACCCGCTCGGCGACCAAATAAAGGACTTTTTTCTCCCAGCACTCTTTTTTCCATAAATCCCAGGTATGAGCCGCACACAATCAAGCATACTTTACAACCATCCTTCCAACCATTGTCGATAAATGACTGGAGCACAGAAGGCAATTCGGGGCTGGCCCCCACAGTCCACTGGAACTTATCCATGACCAGAACAATCTTTTCGCCGGCTGAAACTTGTTCAATCACCAGGGAGATCGCCCTCTGCCAGCCGTCAACCGATGCCTGTTCAAGAAGCGGTTGTTGAAACGCTAAAGCCCCGTTGCGTAAAAATTCCCTTATTTGCAGCCTGGCGGGAGCCTGTTTTCCTAAAAAATACAGGGCTTTTTTATTCTTTATAAAATTCTTAATCAATTCGCTTTTACCGACGCGTCTTCGTCCGTAGATGGGGATAAAAGAGCTGTCATGAGACTGAAATGCATTCTCAAGCGCGCTTAGCTCTTTTTTTCTGCCCACAAACCGCATTAATATACCCCTTTGGTAGACGGTACTTGTCGAGAATATTGAGCAAAACCAATTATGTCAAGTTTAAACTTGGCATAATTGGTTTTGACTAAATTAGATTTGTAATCTTGAATAGCCGATCTCCAAAATAGGTCTGTAGACCTGTGTAGGTCCGGGTCAGTTCTTATATATTAAATATTTGGTTTCTGCTTCTATTAATTCTACCCTATAACCGTTTATTTTTCTTTTTTCTTTGGTATGTAATCCACGCTGGGTTGATTTTTTAGATCTGAGTCCGAAGAGATTATTTTGCAACTCTGGGCCCGTGCCGTTGCGACAATAATTGCATCCGCCATTGCCAGATTTTCTTGTAAAGCGATATCTGCTGGAGTCGACAATAACCATCAGAAACGGTCCTTCTTCTCCCGGTAACCTTCAGTATCAGCATCTGATGCAATACCCCTCAATTCCTCCTCTATGACTGTCAGCTTCTGTTTTGGCTTCAGATTAAGATGTTCTCTGGCTGGCTTTGGAATTACCACTTGATATTTGCTCGAAATGGTCGTTTGTATCTTATTCCCCTTATTGTAGATCGATGCGATTATGGTAAGATATTCCTGTTTGACTGTCAAGCCATAGATTTGCATTTACTCATGTCCCCTTATGGCCTGTCCTATCCAAAAAAAATCTCCGGTTCCTTTCGTTTGCTGTAGTTTTTCCACAACCATTCGGCGATGCCCAGGATCTTGGGGTCTTTCATTACGCGGGCGCCTGTGGGGCAGTTTTTCACACATGCGCAACAGACAATGCAAGTGCCGGTTTCGGTGACCACTTTATCTTCCAATACAATTGCGGCTGTCGGGCATACTGACACGCAGGTTCCGCATCTGGTGCACAAGTCCTCCAAGGTTTCAGGACTGATGTCTTCCAAAAGATTGGGATCCCGGTAGGGGTAATTTCCAGGGAACTTGGGAATGGGTATGCTGTCGATGGAATCGACTTGCTGAGCTTTTTTTCTGAGAAGAGCGCCGAATTCGGAGCATTTTTCGATATCTTTATGATCCGGCCGCCGGCGGGCAATTGGGAATTTGGAATCTGCAAAAGAATGCTCGCCGATAAAAGCGCCCCCGGCAATGGGCCTGAATCCGGCATCCACGGCCAGATCTTTCAACTCCCTCAAGGCATCCTCAAATTCCCGATTGCCATACAACACAACCAGGACGGCCGGCGTCCCGTCGGCCTTGTATTGCCTGATACGCCCGGCAGCATCTGGTGCCACTCGACCGGCGTAAACCGGGACGCCAATAATGGTTAAGCCGTCATCGATCCTGATTTCTTTCCCGGGTTCTTTAGAACGGATTGAATCGGGCAGCGTCAGATCGATGTGTATAACAGCGTCGGATTGGAACCCGGCTGCGATGGCATTCAATACTTTTTGGGTGGTCTGAGTCGGGGAAAAATAGAGTAAACGCAGCTTTTCGATATTCATTACGTACCTCTTGGTATAGGAAACGAAAAGGGTCACATCCTAAATATTAAATTTTTGTTTTCTGATATTATTAATTATACCCTTTAAGAGTTCGCCCAATATTTTTGTGACCAGTATAGAATAAAGTCTATTTTGAGCTCCAACTCATTTTAAGTCGTAGCTTCAGAGCCGCTTTCTGCAAAATATTTGCGCACTTGTTTACTGCCGATGTGCCGTGACAGTAACTTATAATTATTCCGTTCATACCTCACTCTCCCGGCAATAATAGCGGGATGAATTTTTAATTGTGCAGCCAGGTCGTACACATGTTGGGCCGTCACTTTCCCCTTAATCGGGTTTTTCTGCCACACTTTCTTGGGGTATTAATCCGTCAAACGACATTTCATCCGCCTCTTTTTCGACCTTGTCCTCAAGAGAGGCATCATGCCCCCTTAAATCCAAATCATCGATGATGATCTGAGCCGATGCAGTCAGGTGCTTTGCAAGATGTGCAATCTCATGGAGCAAACAAAACCAGAATTTGTCAATTTTTTGGTATGTAATCCACGTTGGGTTGATTTTTTAGGTCTGAGTCCGAAGAGATGATTTTGCAATTCTGGGCCCGTGCCGTTCCAACAATGATTGCATCCGCCATTGCCAGATTTTCTTGCAAAGCGATATCCGCCGCAGCTAGAGCGAGCATTTCATCAAGCGGGATAACAGGTGAAATTTTCATATAACCGACAGCGAGCAGTGCCTTTTCTTCGCCAACTTCTCTTTTCAGAATTTTATAAACTTCATAAAGGATAATTGTGGGCACCAGAAGGTTATCCTGATCGGCAAGATACTTCTGATAGGCGTCGGCAAGCCTACCGTCGGTAAACCATTCCAGCCAGCCGCTGGAGTCGACAATAACCATTAGAAACGGTCCTCCTTTTCGCGGTAATCTTCTGTGCCGGCACCTGATGCAATACCTCTTAATTCCTCAAGTGAAATCTGAGGCATGAGGATGAGCATCCTGTCTTTCTCTATGACTGTCAGCTTCTGTTTTGGCTTCAGATTAAGATGCTCTCTGGCCTGCTTTGGAATTACCACCTGATATTTGCTGGAAATGGTCGTTTGCATCTCATTCTCCTTATTGTTAATCGATGCGATTATGGTAAGATGTCCCCGCTTGACTGTCAAGCCGTTAGTCTAATTCCTTAATTGAATCGGGAAGAAACAAGGATTCTCAATTCTATTATGAAAGCCCGGCCGTTGATAAGCTGGTTCAATCCAGTGAATTTGAACCCGGGAACATTGAACCCCTGAACCCTTACAAAAAAAAGAGTTTGATATAAACAGAGTCGACCGCTTTCGATACAGGACAAGATATTTTACGGATTCGGGAATCATCGGTACGAAAGAATTTGTTTCCACTAATTACCATCGTTTTAAGGATATCTTTATGTCGAAAAGAGAAAAGATTCCCAGTTAATCTCCTTCTATTTTATGGAAACGATTTTCTCGGCTCACAATTCACAAACAAGAAGTGAATGCTTAAATAACAAGTGCAAAAAGAAATTTTCTTTACAGCGTTCAGCCAGAAGGCACATGAATCTCTTTCTAATCCCCCTATTAAAGCTGGGTCTTGCGATCCAGATTTCGGTATTGAATGGCTTCCGAGATGTGATCGACCTGAAGGTCCGGCTCTGCTTGCAGGTCGGCGATGGTGCGGGCGATTTTTAGGATGCGATTGAAGGCCCTGGCTGAAAGCCCAAGTTTGTCGATGGCGGACTCCAGCAGGTTTCGGGAAGCCGCATCTATTTGACAGTGTTTTTTGATATGGCGGCTGCTCATCTGGGCATTGCTATAGATTTTTGTGCGTGTAAACCGTTTGGATTGGATAGCGCGGGAAGCAGCCACGCGTTTGCGGATTTGTGCCGAAGACTCGGCGTTGGATTCCTGCATCAGGTCTTTGTAAGGTACCGCCGGTACGTCCACATGAATGTCGATGCGATCTAACAGCGGTCCGGATATTTTTTGAACGATACCGGTGAATCTGCTGGTAAGAGCAGCGGCAGGCATGTTTGGGATCTGCAAAATACCCACATGGGCATCCATGTGGGACAGTATAACAATTTTGAAGCATATCTATCCTCTGTAATTTACCGTATCAACCATCCAATTCCCAAGCATATTTTCAATAAGCGGTATCCCAAGTACTCCATAACATTTGGTGATAGGTTAAAGATACAGCGCCTAAATGCTGGATTAATGATAAAAGAATTAACAGAAATTTAACGAATAAGGATAGATCTTGAGAGCGAAGCGAACCACGATCTTATCCGGTTGTTGGACAAGCCCGACGATGATTGTAATGTCTGTATACAAGGAAATATATTTTTCTGAACAGCGGGCAGGAGGTACTTTTTCAGGAAGCGTGGTTTTTTCAAGGCATACGGGTGCCTTAACCTATAAATAGGCTAGAAAAATAATTGTACCAGAGACAGCATTTTTTTTGCATTACCATGAAGAAAGCCACAGTCTCTGACCCTTCGGAACCCTTTGGGTAGCACATGTTGGATGATCAGGTGCAAAAAATCTTAACCTTTAAGTGTGCGATATAAATACCTGGATAAGTATTTGAGGGCGGCTATCCCTTTTCCAACATGAGCACAATCAACTACCCATTTTGGGGGAATGTTTTTGGGAATGGATTCAAACCAAAGTCCTTCAGGGTGCTGGAAAAACGTAGGAAAAAGATGGAATTTACCACTTTCTGATAGTGCCAGGTCAATAACCTGAGTTGGTAAGGCAATGTAAAAGTGGCCAAAAAATAGGCAACCGGTAATAATTTGCCCTGTTGTCGGTCAATCCACTGGCTGGCTGCATGCCTTTGACACTGTGGGCAACTACGGTGACCACAGGATAACTGCTCATCCCGACTACTCAGAGGCAAACTACCCGATTACCTACTGAAAAACTGTTTTCGGCTTTGAAGTGGATTTCGTACTAGGAGTGCATGAAATAGCTGTAGAAGTAAAAAGCACCGGCATGGTCACCAATAGACATTTGAAGGGTATCAGAGCTTTTAAGGAGGAGTATCAGGCACGCAGTTACATTGTGGTGTCAATGGACACCAATCCTATAAATCGGATGATGGTATAGAAATTCTTCCGTGGCAGATTTTTCTGGATCGTCTTTGGGCCAACGAAATCATCAATACTTGATCATATCCAAACGACAAAAACTCCTAAACATTTTACAATTCTTGCTTCCCGCCTAATTGTGAGTAATATTTCACCGCCGAGATCGCGAAGATCGCAGAGATGATCATAATGAAATTAACTTATTGAATTTAATAAAGAATATTGGATAATGTACAGGAAGCGATTTTTTTTAGACAGGATTTTGTTCGCCTTCGGCGAGGAGCATTTTCGGCCGGAGGCCGTTCTCCCGATGATCCTGTCCAGTTTTGTTAAAGATTAGAATCCATTCCTATTGTTCTTCGACTTGCCGCTTGTTTAATTTTTACTTGACAAATATATTAGTATACTAGTATATCAGTTGAAAATCAGGGTCTGAACGCCACCTCTAATTAGCCAGATACCCCGTAAGCTTGCTGTGGGAAACCGTCATTAAAACAATCGATATGTAAGGAGCTAACAACCAAAAAGGAGGAAAACATGAAAAAAAAATTATTTGTACTATGCTTAGCGATGATTTTGGTCCTGCCGTCTGTTGCCCTGGGCGCCGGAGGAGCCAAGGATACAGTGGTATTTGCTGCCTATGCAGATATTAAAGACTGGGATCCGTCGGTGGCCTTTTCCCTGGAAATTGCCATGCTGGTCAGTGTGTACGAACCATTGGTGTGGTATAACCCCCCCGGTTCAGCGGAGCAGTTGCGTCCGGCCCTGGCGACATCATGGGAAACATCGGACGATGGTCTGATCTGGACGTTTCATTTAAGAAAAGGGGTCAAATTTCATGACGGCGAACCGTTTAACGCCGCCGCGGTCAAATACTCCATTGACCGAACCATGAAGATGAAAAAGGGTGCCTATTATATCTGGTCACCGGTTACAGAGATCAAGGTTGTGGATGATGACACGGTGCAGTTTCTGCTCAAAGAACCGGCTCCGATTGATCTGATCGCTTCATCCCAATACGGTGCTTACATCTTTTCACCCAAGGCCGGCGAGAAAGGCACCGACTGGTTCATGCAGGGCAATGCCGCCGGTACCGGTCCCTACATGGTGGATAGTTGGGAAAAAAGCCAGCAGGTGGTTTTAAAAAAATTCGCGGATTACTGGGGTGGCTGGGATGGCAACCACTTTGATCGGGTGGTGCTTAAAATTGTTTTGGAAAAATCCACCCAGGTTCAAATGATCAAAAGCGGCGAAGCTGATTTTGCCTCATTACCGCCGATTGATTCTTTACCGGCATTAAAGAAGGCTCCGGGGGTGGAGGTCATTCTGTCTGAATCCTGGATGAATTCCAGTTTCCTGATTAACACCAAAAAATTTCCAACCGACAATGCGAAAATCCGACAAGCACTCTGCCATGCCTGGGATTACAATTCCGTGGTGAATTCCATCTACAACGGCCTGGCAACCGTGGCCGAAGGTCCGGTACCCAAAACAATGTGGGGGCACAACCCCAACCTGCCGAAATACGAATTTAATCTGGAAAAAGCCGCACAACTAATTAAGGAAAGCGGTATTGCCAAAGAAAAACTCAAACTAACCCTGGCTTACATCGGCACATCCCAGGAGTATGAAAACTGCGCCCAGCTTTTGCAGGCCAATCTGGCCAAAATCGGTGTTCAGCTGGAACTTCTCCCGGGACCCTGGGGAACTATCTGGGATAAGGCCAAGAACCTCGATACCGCACCGAACCTGCAGTCCATGACCTGGTGGCCGACCTATCCCACCCCCAATGACTGGCTGCTCGGCATGTTCAAAACCGAAGAAAAAGCACTGTTCAACCTTTCGCACTATTCCAACCCCGAGGTCGATGCGCTCATCGTTGAAGGGGTTAAAATGGAGGGGATCGACCGCAATGCCGCTGTCAAAGCCTATCAGAATGCACAGCGCAAAATCGTGGAAGATGCTCCCGCCATTTTCTATGCGGATAGAATTTCCTATAGAGTCAAACGTTCATCAGTGAAAGGCTATGTCTACAATCCGGCTTACAATGGTGAATTTTTTTATCAGCTTTACCGGGAGTAATTTCCTGAGGAAGCAATGAAAAATTACGTGGTCAAAAGGCTGGCCTTTGCGCTGTTGGTTCTTGCCGGCGTTTCGGTCATTATTTTCTTTGTGTCCCGCGTCATTCCGGGCTCCCCGGCTGCCATGTGGGTGGGGGCCAAACCCACCCAGGAACAGCTTGATGCCGCCATCAAGGAGCTTGGATTTGATAAACCGCTGGTGGTGCAATATCTGAGTTATCTTAAAAACCTTTTCAAAGGCGATCTGGGTGTTTCTTTGCGAACCCACCGGAAGGTTTCCGAAGAACTCTCCAGACGCTGGGCGGCAACATTTGAGCTGGTTACGGTCTCGATCCTCATTGCTCTGGTTGTGGGACTTCCGGTCGGCATCCTGTCCGCCACGCACAAGGACAAACCGTTAGATCATGTCAGCCGGGCGCTTTCCATTTCCGGGGTGGCCGTGCCGATCTTCTGGCTCGGCATGACGCTGCAAATACTTTTACATGGGGGATTGGGCTGGTTTCCGCTCCAGGGACGCATCGACTCACAGGTATTGATTGATCATCCGGTTGCAACGATTACCGGCTTTTACTTATTTGATTCCGTGGTTACCGGCAACTGGCCCGCTTTCTTAAGCGCCATTGATCACCTGGTGTTGCCGGCGATGACTCTTTCCAGTGCTGCCCTGGCGGTAGTGACCCGAATGTCGCGTTCCTCCATGCTCGAAGTTTTACGCGAGGACTATATTCAAACCTCCATGGCTTACGGGGTCAGCAACCGTGACCTTCTATATAAATATGCCTTAAAAAATGCCATGATTCCCACCGTGACGGTGGTCGGCTTGAGTTACGGACTGATGCTGGGCGGTTCATTTTTGGTAGAGTCGATATTTGATTGGCCCGGTCTGGGCCGCTATACAACACTGTCGATTCAAACCAATGATTTTCCGGCTATTATGGGCGTGACCATTTTATACGCATTAACCTATATACTATTAAACCTGATGGTGGATCTAATTTATTATTGGATCGATCCGCGCATCAAAACGCCGGGTATCAGCGGGTAGGGCAGAATGACAGCATGGCGTCAAAAAAACTCCGGCGATCGCGGACAGCTGCATTATCTTTGGCATCTGGCTCGCAGAAATCCGCTTTTTATCACCGGTGTGGCCGTCGTGGCGGCACTGGTCATTGCCGCCCTTTTTGCGCCCTATATAACACCCTATCCTCAAGATGCCCTGCACGGCATCAATTTTGCTGAAAAACTTAAACCGCCAAGCCTCCGGCATCTTTTTGGTGCTGATGCGCTGGGGCGCGATATTTTCACCCGGGTGGTGTTCGGTGCCCGCATGTCGCTAAAAATCGGGCTGACTGTAATTTTACTTTCCCTGGCCATCGGTGTTCCGCTGGGACTGATTGCCGGTTTTTTCGGTGGCAAGACAGATGAAATCATTATGCGGCTGACCGATATGTTTCTGGCGTTTCCCCCCATTTTGCTGCCATTGGCAATCGCAGCAGCCCTGGGAGCTTCCATCATCAATGCCATGATTGCGATCGCCATCTCCTGGTTTCCCTGGTATGTGCGCCTGATACGCGCCCAGGTTTTAACCGTCAAAGAGGAACTTTATGTTGAATCCGCCCGGTCCATCGGTGTCAGCCGACCATTGATTATCTGTCGGCATATTTTACCGAATGTTCTGTCACCGGTTATTATCCAGGCCTCGATGGATATGGGGTATGCCATCCTGCTGGCGGCGAGTCTGAGTTTTATCGGCGTCGGCGCCAAACCGCCCACCGTGGAGTGGGGCTTGATGATAACTTCCGCCAGAGCCTATTTTTTAGATTACTGGTGGACGGTGACGTTCCCGGGCTTGGCTATTTTCGTCAGCGTTCTGGCCTTTAACCTGGTGGGCGATGGTTTGAGGGATATATTGGATCCCAAGATCAGGGATTAGACTTTTTTTCGAGACCTTGCTCGGCAAAAATGGCCCTGGAGGGCTGTGAATTTAATATTGAAGACTGAAGATTGAAGATTTGTGGAACAAGCACTGCTGGACATAAAAGATCTCAAAACCTATTTCTACACCTATAGCGGTATTGTAAAAGCCGTGGACGGAATAAACCTGCATGTTCACCGTGAAGAGGTGCTGGGAATTGTCGGGGAGACGGGTTGTGGAAAATCGGTTACTGTCCGTTCGTTGCTCAAGCTGGTTCCCGATCCGGGGCAGATCGTATCCGGCCAGGTACTGCTTGACGGTGAAGATATCCTGGCCCTGAAAGAAAAGCAGCTACGCGCCATTCGTGGCGGGCGCATGGCCATGATTTTTCAAAACCCGCTTTCTTCCCTGAACCCGGTTTTTACCATCGGCGATCAGGTTTGCCATATTATTCGCATTCACCAGGGTCTGGACCAGAAACAAGCCCGGCAGAGAGCAGTGGAAATGTTTTCACTGGTGAGGTTGGCTAACGCCAACCGGCTTCTGCTAAAATATCCCCATGAGCTCAGCGGTGGCCAACTTCAACGTGTGATGATCGCCATGGCGCTGTCTTGTCAGCCCGAATTGCTCATCGCCGACGAACCCACCACGGCCCTGGATGTGACCATCCAGGCCCAGATTTTAACCCTGATGCTGGATCTCAAAGACAAAACCCGGACAGCGATTTTGCTGATTACCCACGATCTGGGGGTGGTGGCAGAAATCTGCGATCGGGTCGCCATTATGTATGCGGGGTTGATTGTTGAAGAAGCAAGTGTAAAGGACACCTTTGAACAGCCCTTGCATCCCTATACCGAGGGATTGATGTCTTCTATACCCGGCCGCGGCAGCCGAGGAGAGGAGTTGGTGACCATCAGGGGCATGGTGCCGGACCTCATCCGCCCCCCGGCGGGTTGCCGCTTTCATCCGCGCTGCCCCCTGGCAAAGGAAATATGTCATCAAACGTCACCTGTTCTGAGTGAGCGTCAGGGTGAACGCAAGGTAGCCTGCCACTTGCGTTGATCTGGAGGAATGATGCGTTTTTGTGTCGAATCACAACATCTTAAGAAATATTTTCATACCGATAGCGGCGTGGTGCGGGCGGTGGACGACGTATCTTTTGGTATCGAGCCGGGTGAAACCGTCGGGTTGGTCGGAGAATCCGGTTGCGGTAAATCCACCGTTGGGCGTACGATTCTGAAGCTTGTCGACCCCAGTGGGGGCAAACTGTTTTTTGAGGGACGCGATATTTTCGAAATTGACCGCTCCGAACGCCGTGCCTTGCGAAGGGAGATGGGGATCGTATTTCAGAATCCCTATTCATCGCTTAACCCTCGCATGAAGGTTCTCCAGATCGTGGGCGAGCCGCTGAAAACCCATGCCAAAATCAATGGTGCCCGGCTGCGCCGGAAAGTTCTTGAATTGTTGGCTCAGGTGGGGCTCAAGCCCGAGCAATTGAATCGGTTTCCCCATCAATTCAGCGGCGGACAGCGCCAGCGTATTGCCATTGCGAGGTCGCTGGCATTGGATCCCAAGTTTCTAATTTTTGATGAGCCGACATCTGCCCTGGATGTCTCCGTCCAGGCTCAGGTTTTAAATCTGATCAGGAAACTCCAGCGCAGCAAAAACCTGACGTATCTATTCATTACCCATGACTTGCTCGTGGTCAAATATATTGCGGATCGGATTCTTGTGATGTACCTGGGAAAACTGGTCGAGGCCGGACCGGTGGAGGCCGTGTTCGAACACGCGCTGCATCCTTACACCCAAGCGTTGCTGGCAGCGATCCCCAAGGCGGACCCGAGCATCAGGCAAAAACGTCTTTTGTTGGAGGGGGAGGTGCCGTCACCGATTAATCCACCCTCAGGCTGCCGGTTCCATTCACGGTGTCCGAAAGTCGTGTCGATATGCCGTGAGAAGGAGCCGGAGTTGCGACGGTTGGGTCAGCGGCAGGTGGCATGTCATTTGGCGTGAAACTACGTGGAATGACGAATGACAAATGACGATTGACGGATGATGGATGTCGCTCTCCGAGGCGTAGGCGCTACAACCTCTACGAGCCAGAGGCTTCGCTCTGCTTTTTTTA
>JARFPZ010000039.1 GCA_029288035.1 Desulfosarcina sp. | reverse complement strand
CTAATTCGAGGCGAATGTCGCTCAGTTCCAGCTTATGCCGGCTCAATATAATACATCGGTTTATAAGCTCTTCAATCCGGACTTCTCCAAATGCAGGCGGTGATATGCGGGAGAAATTAAGCAGGCCGGACACGATCCGGGAACATCGCTGGGTCTCATTTTCCACCAATTCCAAATAATCTCTAAATTTTTTAATTCGTTCTTCATCCAGCTGCGCCTGGTTCAGGATGCGAATCATCAGGCGCAGATAATTGATGATACCGGACAAGGGATTGTTGATTTCATGAACGACACTGGCCGCTAGTCGACCCAATGACATCATTTTATCCTGGTGAAGTATACGGGTTTGATCGGATAGTTCATGCTCAAGTTTACGGATTTCGCGCAGATCTCTAAAAAAGCAGACCAGTCCGTCTTCACGACCCTGATCAAACATCAGGGCGGCGGAAACTTGGACCGGTATTTCACGACCGGATTTTTCCAGCAATCGCGTTTCGTAGAGCATCAAACGGTCTGCGCCGCCATACCTCTTATTGGACAATTTTTGTCGAAATCGCTCATGTTCACCGGAGACAAAGAATTGCCCAATGGTCATGGTTAGCAAAGTCTCTTCTTTTACGTAATTGAGCATTTTTTCCATGCTCCGGTTAAATATTACAACAATATTGTTTTCATCGCAGGCCAGAATACCATCCATGGAACTCTCGATAAGGTTGCGTTGAAAGGCAATGTTTCTGAGAAGTTCCTGACTGGTTTCAGCCTTTTCCTTTTCGAGAATTGTCGTGTAGTCCTTCAGCTGTTTTCTGGAAGTGAAGCGATTTTTGGCGCGCTTGAGTGCAAGGTTTAAGGCTTCATCGCTGATCGGCTTCGTAACAAAGTCGGAAGCATCGAGCTGCAGGGCGCGAATGGCAAGATCCATCTCGCCAAAAGCCGTGACGACGATCACTTCAATATCCGGAAATTTTCCCTTGATGGTTTCCAGTACCTGGAGCCCGCTTATACCCGGCATACGGATATCCGTAATCACGATTTGAGGATAAATGGCTGCGCAGCGCTCTATCCCTGTTGCACCATCGGCTGCGGTTTCAACCGTATAACCGGCGTCCTGAAGGGCAACGGCCATTACCTCTCGGATGTCTTCTTCGTCGTCGATGAGCACGATTTTCCAGATTGACGGGATAGCCATGTACAATACCTGTTGGTTGTTCTTCAAATAGACTTACCTTACCAATCTTTTTAGCCATCATCTTCGGCCAAAGGGCACTCATCGGTTTCCGTCAATGTGCGCACCAGTTTGATGAGTTCCTCAGCCTCCAATGGTTTCTCTAAATAGGCCCCAGGATCAGGGAGTCCTTTATGCCGGGGCGTGCCCTGAAACCTCTGGTAAAAGGAAAAGGTTTTCTTGTCGATGCTTGACACCATGATTACCGGAATATTCTCGAGGTCTTCATGCGCTTTGAGCTCCCGATACATTTGAAGGCCCCTTTCCTTGGGCATCGTTACATCGAGGATAATCAGCGCCGGCTTTTCGTTCACCGCCATTTGCATCCCCTCGTCTTTATCACCGGCATCGATGGGTTCGTAACCACAGTTACCCAGCAAATTGCATAGGAAGATCCGTATATCCAGTTGATCGTCAATGATGAGTATTTTTTTTCTTTGTAACTCTGGACTCAAAACAACCTCTGCCGGGTTACAAGGGATTACAGCCAAATTTAGCAGTACGCTGTCTGGAGATAGAGCATAGAGTATGCCAGAAGAGCGGGATGTAAGAATTTTGATATGATTACAAGATATTAGATCAAAGAAGCTGAAAATATGATTCGATCCGGATGGATCGTTTTGTTGCAATTATATGCAACGTAATAGGAGGGATAAAGAATATTTTATTAAATTACAAGATGTTAAAATGAAAAATGCTCAGCGAAATTCATTTAGCGTTGCACAACAACGTTGCAAGTTGTTTTGCAACGTTTCAAGATGCGCTCAACTCACGGAATAATTCCATATTTTTTGATCTTACGCCATAGGGTGGTCCGCTCCATACCCAATGCCTTGGCCGTCCTGGTGCGATGCCCGTTGTGTTGTTGCAGCACAGAAATAATGTTTTCGCGTTCCTCGGCATCTGAAGCATGTAAGGGTTTAGGTCTAAAACTTATTTTTGCAGGCGGTTTGCGGGTGGTATGACGGATCTGCAGGTATTCAGGCAGATGTCGCAGCTGGATGGTCTTTTCCTGACAGAGGATGAGTGCATGTTCCAGAATATTTTCAAGCTCTCTGACGTTGCCCGGATAGCGATAGTTTAGCAAAATCTCCATCACTTTTTCGGAAACTTCCGGCAGCCGTCGGCCGCCGGCAGCACTCAGTCGTCTCAAAATATGCCCGATAAGGATTGGAAGGTCCACCTGACGGTCTCTGAGCTCTGGAAGTCCGATCCGAAATAGATTCAAGCGGTAATAAAGATCTTCTCTGAAAAGCTGTTTTGCAACGAGGTTCTCTAAATTGCGATTCGAAGCAGAGATGATACGTACGTTGACTTTGACCGTGTGTCGACTTCCCAGTCGATAAAATTCCTTATCTTCCAGTACTCGCAGAAGTTTGGCTTGCAAGGCCAGCGGCAGATCCCCGATTTCATCTAAAAAAATGGTTCCGCCATCAGCCTCCTGAAAACGGCCGGTTTTATCTCTTTCGGCTCCGGTAAAGGCACCCTTGACATAGCCAAACATTTCCGATTCGAGTAGATTATCCGGGATCGCCGCACAATTCACTTTGACAAATGGTCTGTCGGATCTTCGACCGGCAGAATGTATCACTTTCGCCAGCAAGTCTTTTCCCGTTCCGGTCGCACCTTCAATCAAAATGGTGGCATCCGTGGCGGCCACCACATTGATCATCTCGAAAATTTTCTGCATCGCCGGGCTTCTGCCGATCATATCATGAAAGGTGTAGCGGTCGCTCATGGCCTGCTTCAGCTGCTGCACCAGGGTGAGATCATGAAAGGTCGTCAACCCGCCGACGATCGTTCCTTTTTCACTTCGAAGCGCCATGTAGTTGGCTCGAATGGGGATGGACCCTCCGTCCCGCGTCATCATTTTGCCCTGCCGACTGCTGCGGGGTTGGCCATTGACGATCGTATCTTGCATTGAGCAAATTTCCTGGGTCTCTTTTCCGCCAAAAATTTTTGAACACGATTCGCCCAGGATTTCACGTCGACTAAAACCGGAAATCTTTTCGGCCGCGGTGTTAAAAAATGTTATCCGTCCCCCCCGATCTACCGTGAAAATCCCGACATCCAGATTATCAAGGATTATCTTTAAACTCCGTTCTTCATGATGAATTCGATCAATGAGGTCGGCAATCGGTGAATGATCCTGTAGGATCGTCATACATCCGACAACCTGGTGTTTGGAATCTAAAACCGGGGTGGCCATCCGAGTTACAAAATGGGCGATTTGATCTTCATCCTGAATCTGAATGATCGGCTCGTCTGTAATCAACGCGCCAGGGGCTTTAAAAGGGCATTTCGCCAAACAGGGAACCCCCACAAATACTTCGCGACAATCCTTTCCAATGGCTTCGGTGTCTTTTAGTCCAACCAACGCCTGGGCATTGAGGTTCATGGTTGATACATGTCGCTTGGCATCGACCGTGAATGCACCAATGTTTAATTCATCCAGGATTTTCAGCCACTGTTCGCAAGAGATGATGTGGCCGGCTTGTGCAATATTATTTTCCATAACTATGGACATAACCTGTCGGCTGTTCGAGTGGCGACCATTTTTCTATCTCGATTTAGTGTATTAAAGAACAACAATACTTGTCAATCTTGGATATCGCCGATGAATGCTTTCATCGTCAGTCGAATTTCTTGCCGCTGCCAATGCCTGCCTGATAGAGCAAGGTATGCAATCAAGGACGGTATGATTTTTTCATTAAAGAAAATAGAGCATGGAGCGTGCCATATGCCGATATCCAAGTTCTACTTTGTCACATTAGATATTGACATTAACTGACATTGATTGCAGTTGGATACGGTACGCTGACTCAATGGCTGAGCGTCTGCTTTCATGCCTGACTTCCAGCTGGCGAATTGGGTGCACGGAGATAAGTTTAAAATCTTCTTTGCTAAAATTTGCTTGACTCAACAACCACCAATTATGGTATTTGTGCTTTCAATTGACCTGGGATTTCATCTACGTATCTTAGCTTTGGATAAATTTTTGATATTTTTTGATAATACAGGTTCCAGAGGGCGTGGCTTTTTTGCATAACTGTATATATCTGAGTTCGGCTGATTTGATTTTTTTTTTGGAATATTGTTAGAGGAAAACGATATGCTGCACCTAAAGTTCAATTTAAGATTAACTCTGACTGGGCTCTTTTTACTGGCCCTTTTATTATTTTTTGCATATCCGCTTAGCGCTCAGACAGCGAAGCGTAAGGTACGCGTTGCAACGTATAATTTTCCACCCTTCGTCATAAACGATAACGATCAGTTTTCAGGAATAAGCATTTATCTTTGGGATAAAATTGCTGAACAACTGGGCCTTGATTATAGTATAGAGCAATACAAACTCAAAGAGATGCTGGAGGCTGTTGCCCAGGGCAAGGCAGATGTCGCGGTTTCCTGCCTCTCCATTACTCAAGAACGCGAAAAAATCGTTGATCTTTCCCATTCCTTTTATGAGACGCATCTTGCCATTGCCGTGAAGCAGCATGGATTTCTGCAAACACTTAAGAACTTTTTCTACAATAAGAGACTATTTATTGTCTTAGGAATCGTTGTGGGCGTGGCAGCTTTGATCGGTGGAATCCTTTATTCATTGGAGCATAATATAAACGATAAACTCTATTCGATGAAAAACAAAGGCGGCAAGCTGATGGAAGCCTTCATTGCGGGACTGCTGTTTGTCACATCTGGGCCCATCCGATATTATGAATTTAAGACGCTGAGCGGGCGGATACTAACAGCTTTTCTGGCGGTTGGCAGCACAGTTATGATTGCCAGCATTACCGCCCTGTTAGCCAGTACTTTCACCCTCGACCAAATGCATTCAAAGATTACAGGACCGCAGGATTTGGCTAAAGTCAAGGTAGGTGTTATGGAAGCATCGACATCTTTTGAGTACTTACAGGAGCAAGGCATCAACAGTCGCACTTTCAGCGACAGACAAGAACTCCTCGCGGCTCTTGATGATGGTAGAATGGATGCAGTGGTCGGCGACGATGCAGTTTTGAAATACAAGATCAAAGCAGGCCAAGCGGAAGGAAGATATGAGACGCTCTCTGTTCTTCCCTTCGTATTCGAAAAACAGAACTATGGATTCGCATTACCGGATGAAAGTCCACATTTAGAAATGTTAAATCAAGCTCTGTTGTTCGTCCGCGATACTCCTGAGTGGAAGGTGGAGATTGTCAAATATATTGGGAAATGATGACCAGATATTGCGATTTTATGTCTCTGGCGCAACCTGAAAATCTCCAACTCCAACTAATCACAGATATGCTGGAATAGCTTATATCCTACTATAGTATCTGCAATAAATTTACCCTTTAAAAACTACAGACACTGTAAACGTACTTGATTTTGGGGAGATCCTAAAAACGTGTGATATTATCTTGTCAAACGCATTCGTGACTTACTTTCCAATCCTGTCACCTTCAATTTTCTCGTTATTAAGAAGTATAGTTGAATCTTTTTCAAGAATTTTCATTTTCTCTTTTAAAATTTCAAGGGCATTTGAATATTGTTGCTCGATGAATGAAGCGATGCTTAGAGCGGCTGCAATGGGACAAACCGATTTATTTCTGTCTCTTATAC
>JARFPZ010000030.1 GCA_029288035.1 Desulfosarcina sp. | reverse complement strand
AACATGACCATACTGATTTTACCCATATGTCACTCCTTTCCATTTTGAGCGTTTGGCATATTAGCGTTCCGATATCGGTAATTTATTGAAACCTTGGAACCGTGAACATTGAACCTTTCAACCTTATGCTTATCTGGTTTTACCGGCAACTCTGTTTCGCGCCCAGGCCGATGTTACCTCAGATATGAGCACCAGGAATATGATCGACAACAGGATTGCCGCAACCCGGGTGCTTTCCACCTGCTGGACGGTTCTTCGCAGATACCAGCCCATGCCGCCGGCACCAAAAAACCCGACCACCGTAGCGGCTCGAAAGGCTGCATCCCAGGTATAAATGGCAATTCCTGTCCAGGCCACCCGGACCTGGGGCAGGACGGCATAAACAAACACCTTTAAAGGATTGGCACCGGTTGCCTGAATGGCTTCC
The DNA here is from genome assembly GCA_029288035.1 of Desulfosarcina sp. Classification (GTDB taxonomy): domain Bacteria; phylum Desulfobacterota; class Desulfobacteria; order Desulfobacterales; family JAFDCJ01; genus JAFDCJ01. The sequence continues at coordinate 4,915 of JARFPZ010000030.1, read as the reverse complement.
ACCTGCCCGCGGTTGATGGCCTCAATCTCTTCGGAAAAGAGCTTTCCGGTGAATCCCAGGCTGAAGAGTGAGAGCGCCAGCACACCCGGCAGCATGCCGAACCCCAGGATGGTGACGAACAGGATGGTCCAAATCATTTCGTGAACCGAGCGGCACAACATCAGGATAAGTCTGGCAATCGGATACAAGTATCGCCGGTTGGGGGACATGTTGAAAGAAGCGAACCATGACAGCGGGATGGACAGCAGGATGCCAAATAGCGCTCCCAGATAGGCCATTTTCACCGTTTCAACCACATAGCCCAGGTATTCACTCTCCAGAATGTAGGGTATATCCGGCGGATAATATCGTTGTGAAAAAAGTCTCCACAGCCGTCCGAACATGTCGGAGAAACGCGAGAGATGTACATTCAGGTATTCTATCGATATGGCAACGAAAACCAGAATCACCAGCAGTATCACGTATTTGATCAGTGAGTGCGGAAATTTGAATCGACGCCAAGTTCGCGGCGTGGCAGCAGTTATTTTTGCAGTATTTGTTGTCATCTATTACCCTCAAAATACCGGCATCTTGTCATTGGAGTCAAATTATCGCCTTACGACCGTAATAGGAGCCGATTTCGCCGATTCCGACAAGAAATAAAATAGCGATGATAACGGTGGTTACCCCGCCGTAATTGTACATGACCAGCTGCCGGTGAAACGTCAGGCCCAACCCACCGGCACCAACCAGCCCCATGATGGTCGCCCGCCGAATGTTGATGTCCCATTGGAAAATCGCATTGCCCAGATAAACCGGCAGAATTTGCGGTATGACACCGTACAGGATGACCTGGAATTGGTTGGCACCGGTAGCCTTAATGGCTTCCAAAGGACCCGGGTCGATATCTTCGATGGCCTCGGCAGTCAGCTTTGAAATAAAACCGATCGAACGCATGGACACCGCCAGAATACCCGGAAACGCACCCAGCCCAACAGCCGACACAAACAGTAGTCCCCACACGATTTCGTGGACCGAGCGCGTTAAGGTCATGATCGCACGACCGATGGGATAAGTAATGGGTTTGTAAGGGGTAATGTTGTGGGCGGCAAACCAGGATACCGGAATGGCCAGAACCAGGGCCAGCATGGTGCCGAGACAGGCAATCATGAAGGTTTCAATGGTGGGTTTCAACAACTGGCTGAACAGCGAAAAATCGGGGGGCAGAAAACGGGCGACGGCCTTGAACACGGAGCCGATAGTGCCGATTCTGTCCCAGTCCGTATCTTCGATGATGGTGCTTTCGATGCTGAAAATGACCAGAATGAAAACAATGAAATAGAGCGCATAGCGAATGGCCTTGCTTTTCTTTCTGGCAGCAAGAATCTGGTTGAATTTTGACGAATTAACTGTTTCGCTCATGTCAGACCCCGCACTATTACTACCGCAATTGAGTTGAAAGCTAAAAGGAAGTTATTCGTTTCGAAGGTCTGAAGCTGGGAGGCTGGAAAGTTTGGAAGCTCAAAAGTCCTACGTTATCTTAGCATCCCAGCTTTCTGGCTTCCCAGCCAATAACCTTTTAGGATCATCTTGCTCCAATACCAAATACCGAATACCCAGGTCCACATAGTTGAGTATCGCTCAACTAAGGCTATAGCACTTCCATGGCGTAAATCTCTTCCAAAGTACTTTGGTCGACGGTACCGGTCGGCCCTTCAAATTTTTTGACACCGTCCTGCAGCCCGATCACTTTATTTGAAAAATCCAGTGCCAGCTGCACATCATGGATGTTGCACAAGACCGGCACTGCGGTTTCCTGGGACATGGTTTTGATCATTCCCATGACATCCCTGGCAATTTTGGGATCAAGGCTGGAGGTGGGTTCATCCACCAGCAGAAGCTGGGGTTGTTGAATAATGGCACGGGCAATGCCGACTCGCTGGCGCTGACCGCCGCTTAATTCGTCGGCACGCTTGTCGACAAAATCGCCCAGACCGACCTTCTCAAGCAATTCCAAGGCCCGCTGAATGTCGGATCTTGGGTACCAGCGTAAAAAGCTCCTAAAGGTCCCCACATAGCCCAGCCGGCCGGAAAGGACATTGTCCATCACCGACATTCTTTCCACCAGGTTAAATTCCTGAAAGATCATGCCCATGCTACGGCGGGCGACTCGCAAATCGCTTCTTCCCATCTTGGTAATGTTTTTCCCGTTTAAAACCACGTCTCCACTACTGGGTTCCACCAATCGATTGATGCAGCGAATGAGGGTCGACTTGCCGGCGCCGCTGGGCCCGATAATCGCAAAAAAATCATCTTTTTCAACGTCAAAGCTGACGCCTTTTAGAATTTCCGGTCCTGAGCGCGTATATCGAATTCTGAGATCTTTGACTTCGAGTGTTGCCATATAAAATACTCCAAACTGGTGGCGTCATTCCCAGGATCAGGACACAGGACGCCGTTATTTAGTCAGGTATTTCACTGAAACTCGAAAATTAGCTATTTCATAAAAACACTAAATTTCAAGCACAAAAAATCAAATTTAAAACAAATCCCAACTATCCAAATCCAAAATATCAAACAAATGATCTTTACTTATTTACACCAGTGGCATCTTGACCAGCAGGCCCGGATTTACAAAGTGATGCGATACAACTGCGGTGGATGTTTTGGTCATTGAATATTGAAATTTATTTGTAATTTGGTGCTTGAGATTTAGAATTTTAATGTTTGATACAACCTTCTGAACCAACGGGTTTTAAAGTTTCGTTGACGTTACCCCACATTAGTAAACGGGCGGCTTCAGCCGCCCGTTTACGTCAATACCCTTGAATTATTTCTTTTTGGCGTCCTTGGCCTTTTTGAGGTCGCGGATTACATCGTAATCTGCCGACGTCATTTTCACGAATTTGTTGGACTTGACATTTTCCAAAAAGGCAGCGCAGGCAGGCTCATTTTGCAGTGTCAAAAAGGTTTCTTCGATTTTCTGTTTGAGTTCCGGACACAGCGATCCCCTGTAAACAAAAGGATCCTGGGGAACGGCCGGTGAATACCACAAGTAATTGAAATCTTCTTTCTTTACCATGCCGCGCTCCACGACGTTGTCGAACCTGTGGGTGGCCACAAAAGCGGCATCCACCTTGCCTTCGAATACCGCCATGGTCGACAGATCATGTCCGCCCGTGTAGACGATCTTTTTAAAATAATCTTCCAGCGGCTGGTTGATGACCTTGGTAAAAACCACCCGGGGCACCAGATTGCCGGAGGTACTGGCCGGATCGGTCAAACCGATCACAGCTCCCTTTATGGATTCGATTGTCGTAAATTTGCTGTCTTTTTTGGTAATCAGGGCGGCTTTGTAACCCGGACCTTCTTCCTGAATATAGCCAGGCTTCTTGGCATAGGTCGCAAAGACGTCCACATCCGGGTCCTTGGAATTCGCTATCACATAAGAATACGGACCGAGAACGGCAACATCTACCCACTTTCCGATCAGGGCTTCCACCACAGTTGAATAGGAGGTGGGCATATAGAATTCCACTTTTTTCCCGGTCATTTTAGACAGATAGTCAATAACTGGTTTGTAGATCGTCAATTCTTGAATGGTTTCTTCGGTGGGAATAATTGAGAAGGTCAGGGTGTCGGGATTTTCACACTCGGCAAAAGAGTTTCCGAACAGCATTAACGAAAAAAAAATGGTTAAGAAACAGGTAAGTGTCTTTACAGCCAATTTTCTGATATGCATTTGATCCCCCTTTATTTTATTGAATGAAATTTGGAGTTAACTGATGTGGTTTATGGGGTCACCTCCTTTCTTTCACAGCAAATTTGATCGGGTTAGACCGAATTGGGCGATTTTTTTTTAAGAAGGAATGTGCCGCGATCATGGTACATGTAGGTTCGCGAAAACCGCCCCGGTGCAATTAACATCGCCCCGATGAAGTAAAAATAAAAAAGATTTCACGCTGGACATAAAAGCTCAGCGTTTAACTAGGCAGGCAAGGTAAACATGCCCTTGGGCAGGCAGGCATACCCTTAATCAGCGACCAGCGGCAGAGCTGGGCATATGGGGATAACCCCTCGAGGGCCGTGAGCATCTCTGCTGATTACCGCTAATGTTAAACTCCGTATCATATCCCGCAACTATGAGTCAAAGGAATAAATATTATAGTTTTTATAATAAAAAGTTATAGCTATGAGTGGTATTGGGTACTCGGTATTGGTGTTTATTAGAAATCGGCGTCAATATCATATGTCTGGGTATAGTGAAATATAAAAAGCAGGAAAAATTTTCTTCTACCAGTAGCGAATACCTATTACCAAATACCTCCTCAATTGAGTTTGACTCAATTGGGGTTATGTGTCGGTGGAATCTGAATTCAGAGTGCATACCGTTTGATATTCAATCCGATCCAACGACCAGTTCTCAGCATTCAGAATCCGGTTGAGGTCTTCCGGGGAGATGGGCAATTCACTGAATATTCTATTTTCCAATTGTTTTGTTTTTTCCCAAAGAAGGGTAATGCGTTCCCGATCTTCCGCTTTCTTTGCGTATCTTTCCAGGATATAATCCAATCGTCTGTCAAGATCAACGATTTCATCGTGAAGCACCCGTTTGTCGGCATAGTTGAGAATATCAGCCTCTGCAGGAATTTTCGTGGCGTTATATTCATCCAGAACGACGTGCTGCCGAACGAGATCGCCCACTTCGGGATACCCCTGGTCACTCAAAAACTGTCCGCCGGTAAGGGCATGATCCTCCCCGGTGTCAAAGCTTCTGGTTTTGGTGATGTCGTGCAGTAGGGCGGCGGACCGGATCATTTTGGCGTTGAGGTGATTATGCCGATCGACCAGATGGTCGGTAATATAGGTGGCCACCCGGCAAACCTGCATGGAATGGAGCACGATGTGATCCATCATCTTCATGTCGCACATTAAT
>JARFPZ010000018.1 GCA_029288035.1 Desulfosarcina sp. | reverse complement strand
CCCACCCTCATTTTTACTGTAAAAATTGCGGGCAGATGGACTGTCTAAGCCCGGAAAGTTTAAATGTCGATACGAAATCGCTGTGGAAAACCTTTCCTGGACGTATCGACAAAGTGGAAGTTCGTATTGACGGGATTTGTAAAAATTGCGAAAAGAGTCAAATAAAAGATTAAAAGAGGTTATTGATGGCGGTGGTGATGGATCAATTTCTGAGGTGCGGTTTGTGGAGGGATTGACCGACGAACAAGTCATCTCGCTATTTCAGAACTCTCGTAAATCCGACTACGAAAAGATTGTTCAGGATGCTAACCATCTACTTGCGGAGTGGTCCTCAGGAAACATGAATCCCAGGGATCCTGCGGTAAAGGCGACTGCACAAGTGGCGAAGCTGCAGCGTCAGTTTGAAAACATTATCACCATCGATTTTTTTAAGGCACCCGAGAGGGGGACGGCTGAAATTTTGATACGGGATCTAGCCGCTCGTGCATCAGGTGATAGAACCGATGCCGTTGATGCCACAGATGGGCTTGATGGGCTGAGAGACAAAATTTGGGTGACGCGGAAGAATCTTTTTGTGGATCGCATCGCCTGCGGTTGGCTGATCCGACGGTTTGTGGATGAAGCCGCAATTTTCAAATACGTTGATTCCGATACCTACGCTCCCGATCCTGAGGAAATACGCTTCGATATGTTTGAAGGGGAATACACGCATGAAGGCGATCGATGCAGCTTTGAAGTAATGATCAAACGCCTTAGTTTGCAGGACTGGGGCCTTGCCGCCCTATCCGAAGTCATTCACGACATCGATCTTAAAGACAGCAAATACGATCGCGCTGAAACGGATGGATTCAACGCTCTGTTGACTGGCCTGGCAGCCTCAGAACCGGACGATGACAAACGTATGACACAGGGGCTGCAGCTTTTCGATAACTTGTATGCCTATTTCCAAAGACAAAGGGGAATTCGAGGTGTATGACGCCCTGTATGCCTGGTGCAGGCTCGAGATCGCCGAGAACGATGCGTAAAGGCATGCACGATGGCAAATTCCGATACCATAAGGAACCATGCTTCGAAGCTTTCAAGCTTTCTCGGTTTGCAGCGCAGCACGATCGGTGTGCTGGCCATGGTGGTGCTGGTGGGCATGGGAGAACGCATGGCCGAACGCTTTCTACCCATCTATATGCTGGCCCTGGGAGGCGGGGCGCTTGCCATCGGTCTGCTGCAGGCCATAGACAACTTTCTTTCGGCCCTTTACTCATTTCCTGGCGGGTACCTGTCCGATAGAATCGGCACAAAAAAATCCCTTCTCATTTTCAATCTGGTCGCAATGGGCGGATTCGCGCTGGTGCTCCTGATCCCCACCTGGCAGGCGGTGCTGGTAGGCGCCGTTTTTTTCATTTCGTGGTCAGCTATTTCCCTACCCGCCACCATGAGCCTGATCTACAAGGTGCTTCCCCAAAATAAACGCACCATGGGCGTCAGCATGCATTCGTTGGTCCGCCGCATTCCCATGGCGCTGGGGCCTTTGGTGGGCGGCCTGTTCATCAGTATATGGGGAGAGCGCGATGGCGTGCGCGTCGCATTTGGTGCAGCATTTTTTATGGCTGCTGTAGCGCTAATCATGCAACAACGATTGATTGAGGCAGATGATGCGTTAGAAGCAAATAGTGGGGATACATACGAGCTGACACCCGAAAAGAATCCGCTAAAGCTGCTCAAGCTGATGAATCCGTCCATGAAAAAGCTTCTGATAACCGACATCCTCATACGATTCTGCGAACAGATACCATATGCGTTTGTTGTAATATGGAGCATGAAAATCATTGCAAAGCCGGTAACTGCCCTGCAGTTTGGAGCACTGACGACAATCGAAATGGCCACAGCCGTAATCGTTTATATTCCAGTTGCCTATTTGGCAGATCGCAGTAACAAAAAGCCGTACGTTGCGATCACATTTGTCTTTTTTACGTTATTTCCTTTGGTGCTGCTTTATAGCCGCTCCTTTGAGATGTTGATTGTTGCATTTATCCTGCGGGGACTGAAGGAGTTTGGCGAGCCAACCCGCAAAGCATTAATCATGGATCTATCCCCGGATAGCTGCAGAGCCGGCATGTTTGGCCTTTACTATTTAATCCGTGATGTGGTTGTGGCGTTTGCTGCGCTTGGCGGCGCGTTCTTGTGGCAGATCAGCCCGCAAACCAACCTGATCACTGCCTTCGTTTTCGGCATCATTGGTACCCTGGGCTTTTGGATATTCGGAAGGGATATAGATCCTGCTCACCGATGAGGAAATTTAAAAGGAAAACGACAACTTTCAACCAGGAATAAATTAAGGAGAAAAAACTCTGAAAATTACATTACCGGCCAAAGCAACTCGGTACGAAACTTAGCCGGATCAGACTCCTGAGATGGTCCATGTAAATATACCTCCCGCCCGGGACCTGCAGGAGTATATTTATTTTTTTTTATCCAATCCGATAAAGCATTCCATGATTCATTCAATTTCTCATAGGGTCCGATATGCATGGTCGAAACCATTTTACCTCCCGGGTGAGTAGTTGCCTCGATGGCACCTTGGCCCCCAGCGCCCTCTGGGACTGGAACAGCAACACCAATTTCCCATTCAGGTCCTGGCGCTGAAAAATATAATGCGATCGGAGGTCCGACCGGATTTATCGTCTTTGATCCCATATAGTCATATATTTTACCATACATAGCTCCCATATCCTGGCCAATATTTTGCACAGAAGATTTACCTTTTAAAAGGAGAACATACTGGGGTGAAACATTTTTTACCTGAAATTTGAATTCTTCTTTTGCAGAGGCCGGTATATCCCAGAACAATATGACTGCAGCTACAATTATCAATACGGTTTTCATGAATACCCCCTTTCCTTTTTTCTTTCAGTCCATGATTAGTGATGTATAATTCAAGCTCATCTGCCGCTACGAAGTTCAGCGCAATAGCGATCCGGTGTTCCCGACTGTGCGGCATCCCCAGATCTACCTTACAATCCCCTTGTTCGCCACATATTGTGGTTTAATCCCTATAGTGTACCCGCCCTTTCTTTTGATGATGATTTTAAAGCTATGGGACTGACTACCATTTCCTGAGAATGGTTTTTCTATTCCTCTCCAGTTGTCAACAACTTGCGCATTTCGGAGAATCTAGCCTTTTCTTTAGCCTCGACGGTCGGGTACTTCAACCCAAGTTTTTTAAGATACGGACTTGCTGCAGCTTCAAACATGTGCACCTCCTTGACCAAAATTAAGTGTTGTTGACACGATCACTGACAATTTTGTTGCATCAGATTTTACGACACGTCTGCATTTCTGAAATTTATTCGGCCGACGATCTCATAGGGCGCATCCTCGTTAAGCTTAAGAAGCATACCTTCACCCGAGGAGACAGCCTCATCGGCGATGGCTGAGATGGTAACAAAATGAGTCACCAGAATGATGAGATCCCCGCCTGACGGTTGTTCTGCAATGAATTTTCTCAGCGCTGTCAGATTGGGTTCGCGATTCTGTGTCAACTCATAAAACGAATTTAGCGCCGGCAGTTCTGTAACCGATCCCATCTCGAGCAATCTGGCTGTTTCAAGGCAACGGCACCACTGGCTCGAATATACTCTGGCCGAACCGATACCTTGTGCGCGCAGCCAATTGCCGATGGACCTCGCTTGATTGCGTCCCCGATCATCCAGGTTGCGCTGGGTGGCGCAATCTCCGATTCGAAAATTGACTGGATCGCCGGTGCCGGGGGCAAGGGCGTGACGTATCATCAGAATGTGACCGCCGGTCTTCATTCTTTTGATCATATCAGATTGGTTTGTCTCGATGTCTGCCAGTGCAACCCCATTTAATCCCAATAAAAGAACCAGTGAAAATCTCAGAAAACGCATAGCAAACCTCCTTTTCATATGATGCAGCAGATGCGCTCGACTGCTGCCCTCTGCCCCCTGCCTCTTTTGAAAATGTGTCAACTCAAAATTAACTTTTGAAAAAGGTAAGGCTAAAATGGCCTCGATTCAATCCCAATACCGAAAAATGGTCTCATATGAAACTACATTAAGCCGCTTGAGCTTCTTCGGCAGCTAAAGGTTTGACTTTATAACCCATATGTTTAAAAGTAACATGAAACCGGGATCGATGACATCTGCTTTACATTACATCAAATTCTCGTGGGAGCGGCTTCCAGCCGCGAAAAAAAGTCGCTCTATAGCCATACTTGCATCATCGCGGCTGGAAGCCGCTCCCACAATCTACATCGTTTAAATTGACAAATTTGAACTTTTTAAGTTCCAATGAGGTTTCTTTTTTGATCAGAATGGCCGTTTTTTTGGCCAGCGGCGCTGCTCGTGTGAAACTTCATTGTGAGCAATATTTCACCGCAAGAACGCAGAGCTCGCAGAGGATAATTAAAATTTTCTTTCTCGGCGATCTCTGCGTGCTCTGCGGTGAACTGTTATGTTTCTTTTTCGATCAAACTGGACGCTCGCAGTCAAGTCGACGCTTTTACAAGCACAATCGATCCGGCTGCGTTTAAATTCATTATAATCAGCCATCTCACTTTCCCATTGCGTTAAATTTGATCGTGATTACGTTCTTTGTTTGGTACAGACCGGGATGAACGGTCTTCCTGCCTGTGGGTTTCGACGTTGGGCCGCTTCCGGCACAACAAGAAAGTATCTTTAAAAGTTATCGAGGAAAAATCAAATAACGTCCTAAACATTCGTTACAATGTCTAAAAGTGAAAAAAAGACCATATCTGCAAATAAAGGACGACCCCTGCAGATCGTGGTTATCGGCGCTAACTTTGCCGGGCTGACGACAGCCAATCATCTATCCCGGAATTTCAGTGTGACCGTAATCGATAGTCGGCAGCAGTTTGAATTCTTGCCGAATATCCACGAATTGCTTTCGGGCGTAAAAAAACCAGACAGCCTTTGGATTGATAGAAAACGGCTGATCGGGCGTGCCGGGCATCGGTTTATCAAAGATACGGTCACCTCAATCGATCCGGTCAAAAAGAAAGTCTACACGAGCGGCCGCAAACGGATGCCCTATGATATCTGCGTCGTGGCAGTGGGTGGTGTCAACAACACGTCCGGTATCGCCGGCACCGCCAAGTTCAGCCTGCCGTTCAAGTCGGTTGAAGACTGTCAAAACATTTTCCGAAAATTGAAATCGCTGACTCAAAGCAAGCACCGGCTGCCGATTGTGATCGTGGGCGGCGGATTAGAAGGGGTGGAGGCATTGGGCGAGATATTGCGCAGATATCGTCGCCATCCCGGCCTTGAAATCCATCTCATTGAAAATAGAAACAGACTGCTGGCAAATAGGCCGAGGTCGCTGGATCGGGATATAAGGAAAATATGTGAGCCATATAACGTACATTTTCATACCAAAACCCGCGTCACCAAAATCGCCGCCAACAGAGTATGGCTTTCATCCCGGATAGCCCTTGACTCGGATGCAACCATTTGGACGGGTGGTGCCGTCCCGCCGCCGCTTATACATAAATCCGGTCTCACAGAGCAACCCGGAGATTGGGCACCGGTCAACAAAGGTTTGCAGAGTAACTATTTCGATTCGATATTTATTGCGGGAGACGCTGCGGAGTGGCCGGGACTCGAACGCAAGCAAGCCTATGATGCCATGGATATGGGCGAATGCGTTGCCCAAAACATTGAATTGCTGTCCGCCGGGGAGGAGTTGCAAGACTTCCATCCTGCCAGCAAACCGACGGTGGTCTCTTTTGGCGATCTTCAAACATATGTGATCATGGGAAACATTGCCGTGGCCGGTCCCCTTTTGGCGGGTGCCAAGGAGGGAATCTTTCAAGCAACCATGACAAAGCTTGATCCTCCCAAAGGATTAACATCCGCCATCGATTTGTACAACCGCACCAGCGATAGTTTATTCAACCTTGCAATTCCCACGCTGACATCATTTTCTTCATTGCGGCGGCTGGCAGGTTTTAGATTCTTAATCTAACGAGAATTTCACCGGATTGAATTTTGATTTGGCCACAAAAGGCACCAAAATAAAATTTAAATACTATTAATTTCAGTTCGTTATATTGAATATATATCGAAATTCAGACTTTTTACGAGTTCATAAAACTTAACTATAGTCAAAAAAGGAGGTTTGCCATGCGCTATAAACTGTTGGGAAAAAGTGGTTTGAAGGTTTCCGAGCTTTGTTTGGGTGCCATGACGTTTGGAGATGACTGGGGTTGGGGATCGAGTAAAGACGAAAGCCGCAAAATTTATGATGCGTTTGTGGCAGCCGGCGGCAATTTCATCGATACGGCCGATCTTTACACCAACGGAACCAGTGAGAAAT
>JARFPZ010000601.1 GCA_029288035.1 Desulfosarcina sp. | reverse complement strand
CGCCTGCTTTTGGTAACCCCCCACCGTATCCCCCGTTTTTTGCCTCTGAGTTCGGCCATACAGAGATTCTCTACAATGCTCATCTCCCCGGCCGTCCCCATTGTGGTATTCTGGAAAACACGGGCCAGATGGGATGCTCTTTTATAATCCGGTTGCCGGGTGACATCTTCATTATTGATTCGAACGGAGCCTTCATCAGGCGGATAGGTACCGGCAATGAGATTGAGTAAGGTTGTTTTGCCGGCGCCGTTAGAACCGATAATCGTCACAAACTCTCCTTTTTCGACCGTAAGATTGACGGAGTCCATGGCGCGTTTTTCATCCTGGGTACCAGCATTGAATATCTTGACAAGGTCTTTTAGTTCCAGCATCGGCGGTGCCATATTTATATTCCTCTCAATTTCAACTTCTTCTCCTTTACACCGCGAATGGCCGGGATGGCGAGGGCAATTAAGACCATCAGTCCGGTGGCGATCTTCAAGTCGGTTGGGGCCAGCCCTATCCGCATTCCAAACGCAATAATGAGCCGATAGATAATCGATCCGACCACCACTGCCAGAGTCAACCTGACAACACTCCTGGGCTTGATCAGCGCTTCTCCAATGATAATCGATGCCAAACCGGCAACAATCAATCCGATCCCCATGCCAACATCAGAAAACCCCTGATCCTGAGCAATCAGAGCACCGGATAATGCGATCATAGCGTTGGACAAGCCAAGCCCCAAAATGGTGGCCGTATCGGTATTCACCCCCAGGGAACGGATCATTTGTTCGTTATCACCGGTAGCTCTCAGGGCCAGGCCGTATTCCGTGTGCAAAAAGAGATCCATCCCTATTTTGCAGAAAAGCGCCACCAGGAAAAAGAAGATGATGACCGGTATATCGCGGGATATATCCATATTTTCCATGGGAGTAAAAATTGTTTTCGCCGTAATCAGGGGAATATTCGCCCGCCCCATAACTCTCAGGTTAATGGAATAGAGCATCGTCATCATCAAGATCCCGGACAACAGCGAGTTGATTTTGAGCTTGGTCGCAAAAATTCCGGTACAGCAGCCGGCAATAAAACCGGCCACGATTGCCGCCAAAGTGGCAACCATGGGGCCGGTGCCTTCAAGGATCAGTCGGGCGGCCACCGCTCCCCCCAGCGGGAAGCTGCCGTCGACCGTTAAATCAGGGAAGGAAAGGATGCGAAAGGCAAAAGCAATACCCAGAGCGGCCAGTGCATAGGCGAATCCTTGTTCAAGCGATATGGGAATAATATTGAACATGTCTTATACCCCATGAAAAAGCCTATTTTTCGGATTGGAATTCTCACGAAATGCAAGGCTTTTAAAATGAAGCCACACCCCGCGGCAAGCCGCGGGGTATATGGCTGTAGGAAGACTTTCTGCTATAGGGCAGCAGACTGCGGGGAATTTAGCCCTGAATTAGACTAAATTGACGGTTTTCAACGAAAAACTTTTTCCGCCATTTTGACGTATTTTTCAGAAACGGTCACATTTTGGTCTTTAGCGGCCTTTAAATTTAGCCAAAGGCTGAGGTTTTCCGTCAGTCCGGATGGAACTGTACCGGGATCCTGTCCCTTAAGAATCAGGACCGCTTTTTTACCGGCCGAATAACCCACCTGAAAATAATTAAGCCCGTATGCGGCAATCATCCCTTTCTCCACTGTGGTTGTATCGCCGCCGAATAGGGGAATCTTTTTATTATTGGCAACTTTTACCACCGAATCCAGGGCTGAGACAACGGTGTTGTCGGAAGTGATATAAATCGCATCGACCCTTCCCACCAGGGTTTGTGCCCCGGTGTAAACTTCGGCGGAATTGGAAATGGTGACCTCAACCAATTCCAGACCGAATTTTTTCATGGCATCGCGGGTCCAGCTGATGCTTTTCACGGAATTTGCGTCTCCGGCGTTATAGATGGTTCCCCATTTTTTGGCCGACGGGAGCATTTGGTGGTACAATTCGATTTGGCGCTCAATGGGCCAAGCGTCGGAGATGCCGGTGACATTGGTTCCGGAAGGTCCCATGGTCTTTACGAGACCGGCATCGACAGGATCTGTTACGGAAGAGTAAACGATCGGATGATTCTTTATCACTTTGACTGCTGCTTGCGCAGTCGGCGTGGCAATGGCATGAACCAAATCCAAATTATCGTTCTTAAACTTTTGCGCAATGGTTGTGGCATTGGCCATGTCACCTTGAGCATTCTGATAATCGTACTCTGCCTCCAAACCAGCCTCAGCGATGGCTTTTTCAAAACCTTCCTGGTCTGATTCCAATGCCGGATGGCTGACGATTACAGTAACGCCGATTTTATAAGTTTTAGCCAGTGCTGTTCCTGAAACCGCAAGAACGGCTGCCAGAGCAACAACTAAGACCAACAGGGTTCTCTTCGACATAGTACCTCCTTATTATTTAGATTAGAAAAATAGATAATACGGGGCCATATATTCAACAATGAAGAATCCAACTGTTTGGAGTATATATAAAAACGTCCGATTGTCAATTCAAAATTCAGAAGCCACCGCCTTTATTGCAATGAGTATTTTGGAAGATTTATACGACAAAGGCAGCACCGTCGGCGGTGCTGCCTTTGTTGCCTGGCGGGTAATGGAGGATATAAAGGAAAACCTGGGATGCACCTTGAAAGCAACTGCGGTGAACGGTTGCTGATGGTTGGACTGGAAATAGGTTCCAGTATGCCCGATGCTGCAATCAGAAAACGAATTGTCGGGGGTTTAAAGTTAGAGGTTAGAGGCAAGAACGTCAAAATGCACAGAGATTCACACAACGAAATAAATTGGACCGATTTTTTAATGCCGTCGATCTCAGGCGCAACGCCTCTATAGTGACCCGCATCTCTTTACCGGTTCTGTGCCGACCTCTCGTATAGGACCTCTGTCATCTGAACTCTGACCTATGCTTTCTGTCATCTTTCATTCATAGGCAACAACACGAATCACACCAATGCTGCCGCTTTCATCTTGCGTGCAGGCGTCACTGACAGAAATGACTTTTTGAACCTTGTTTTCCTCGATAAATTTGTTGACCATCGCATCCAGCGCTTCGAGTTCTTTTCGGGTTTCAAAGATTTTTAACGGACTGGCAAATGTTTTAACTTTGACCATGATATAAACTCCTTTCTAAGAAATATAGGTTCTATATGACGTATATGTCCAATTATAGGTCTTATAGGTCCGATAAGACTTATTGGACCTATATAAGTCCTATCGGTATCAGAGACTGCGAAAATCTTATTATATATAATTAATCGGTTCAAGCCCTTTCCGTCTCCGCAGGGCTTCCAAAAGGCCCACCGTTCCGGTCATCATATTGTCTCCCCAGGGAGCCCCGAATGAGATTTTCAATTCCGATGGTTCCACCAGTCGTCGTTTGGGTCCGGTCGCAATGGTTACCTCAACGGTCTGATAGTCTACGGCCTTGCGCAGATAGGCTCCATGACCTCCTTCTTCCAGCACTCGCTGATGCGCCAGTTTCCCATCGCACAATTCCATAATCAAATCCTCGAGGCGTTCAAGGGTGATGTCCTGGGTGTGGTATTCAAAAAAACCGGCAATTTCATCACCTATCATGGCGGCCCCGACCGTGTGTGAAGTGGCCACGTCCAGAATCACGATCCGATCCCGCTGGCGCGCGAGGAGGTCCATGGAACCACCCAGAATTGCCGCCATGCCGCTGTCCATGACATAGATCTCTTCCGCGGCGAGGGCGCCGGCACTTATGGTGATAGATCGCAGACGATTCATCACAACGGGGACCTCATCGCTTCTATAAAGCAACACATGGGGCTGCGGATTTTCCTTGAGGTGAGATTTAAACAGGTTATGACGAAAATCCAGGTGTGATACACCCACCGGCGGCACACCATGATCCTGGGCACAAATCACTACGGCATCAAAAGAAAACGAAACACCGAAACTTTCCACTATCTGACGCAGTCTTGCAGGATCGAGATCATTCAGTACCAGGGTAGAATATTTTTTATTCCCACATAATGCCTCTGCTTTTTCATCATCAACGATCTTGATTCCCCAGGAACGAACCGTTTCCCGATTGTGATGCAGCGTGGCGGCGGCCGATACGGACATGACGACCTCAGCTTCTTTTGCGCGCTGCTTTAAAATTTGTGTAATCGGCCCGCCTCCCATTTCAGAGCCTGTAATCACCAGGTCTCCGGGCAATTGCACCGCTTTTTCAGCCATATATTTCACCGGAGACTTCACCACTGCCTTGTAGTGAAGGTCGGTATGGGTGTCATACCAGAGCACATCCATGGTACCGGCCCCGATATCCACCAATAAAAATCGACTCATAAACTCTCCTTTGTTACTTTTAGATTAATTTCGTAATTCGGGCACTTATTATATCCCAACCCGGACAAACCGGAATTGAATATTGACGATTGAAGATTGAAGATTTGTTATATCGCTTCGCTCTGTCTTTATTATAAAAGTCGATAGCATTCCTAAAAAATTAGACTGGTTATGGTATAAATCATGCAAAAACATGATGTGATTTCAATAAATAGGTACTAAACTAAGCGGTTCCGGGTTTACGGTTCAAGGTAAAAGGGTTACGACCTTTTGATATGATCTGTCTGATTCTTTCAACCCTGAACGTTGAACCCTGAACCACTCAACCTAGGACGGACAAAGCACATCAATACCGTGGCAACCACTGCCATCAGCATATTAATGCTAAATGCATGTTGATAAACACCGGTCGCATCCCTTAGCAATCCCGTCATCCAGTGGGCTATAATTGCACCCAATCCGTAAAAAGGCGTCCAGACGCCGATCACCGTGGCCATGATTTCACGCGGGAAATAATCCCCGGCGCAAGCGCCGTAGATCGGAAATGTGGGACCGTAAAAAACAGCCAGGCATCCAATCACAAGGTACAGCATTGCCCAGGATTCACCGACCAGCAGAAGGGATGCCAGACATAGGCTAATAATTGCATTGGAAATGATGACGGTTCTTTTGCGGCCCAGATAGTCGGACAATGGCAAGACGGTCAACACTCCTATGATTTGGCCAATACCGTGGATCGTTGCCAGAAAGCTGGCTTTTCCCAGGGGCAGGTTCAGCTGATATCTGGCATAATCCACCATAAAGGTTGTTATGCCATAAAGACTGCAAGCAATGGCGAAATAAGAAAAGCCGATCAACCAGAAACGGCTGTCTTTTATCAAATAGCTCATTGGAATTCGTTTAGGAGGTGCTTTATCACCATTATTGCGATCGATGGAATCTCGAACCGTACCCCACGGCTGCACACCGCAATGGATCGGATCGCTTCTTAAAAATATTCCGTTGACCGCCACCATCGCAAGCGCCAACCCTCCAAGAATAAACCAAGCATAGCGCCAGCTGAAGTTGGTGACAACCCAGGGAAAGACTGCGCCCATGGCAGCAAATCCCAAGCCGTAACCGGTGGCAAGAATCCCCAGGGCAAAACCCCGGCGATGAAATGCAAACCAGCGTTGCACCAGGGTAATCACCGGTCCCCAAAGGCCGGCAGCACCCAAGCCGACAACGCCGTATATGATACAGGCAGACCAGAGAGCATCGACGGTACCCATCATAAAAACGGCAACTCCCAAAATCAGCAGACAGAGGGTGATAACCCGCCGGGCACCGACGCGATCAGTCAAATATCCGGTAAACGGAGAAAAAGTGATGTAGGTTAACAGATAGGAATTGTAAATCGATCCCCCGGCGGTTCTGCCAAAGCCCAGGGTGCGGATCATCTCCGGCAACACAACGCCATAGCCGAGCCGAACCGAATAATTGACAAAGAGATCCACAAAACAAATTGCCAGAATCAGCCAAGCCCAGTGAAATTTTCCTTTTTCTTCCAACCGCTATTCCTTCATCATAATTTCAGAACTCTTGACATTTCGTAAGTTAAGATGCAACAGAAATATCTGTGATCGCACGAAAAAAAATTGAAGTGTCGTCTCACGAGCGAAAGCGTCTTTGCCTCTCGTTCAGCTTCCTTCCGTTAGGCGCAAGCCCTTGGCAACCTGCCAAAATAAGTGCTCGCGTGTTTGAAACACTTTCACCTTATCCTGGCCGACAGGGATGGCTTCAGCTGTTGGAATTGCAGTCGCCGCTTTGCTTAAGGTAATGGTGTCCGGATTCGGCGGTAATCCATAGAATCGGGCGCCATTCAGTGACAAAAACGCCTCCAGATTGTCGAGAGATGTCTCCTCCTCAAATACCTGAACGATTGAGGAAAGCGCTGTCGGCATGTTAAACACACCGGCTGCCCCACCGGTCTTTTCTTTATCAATCAAGCGATGGGGCGCGGAATCAGAGCCGAAGAAGAAGCGCGGATCACCCGAAACCGCCGCTTTTCGAATGGCCAGACGATCCGTCTCCCGTTTGGCCACGGGCAGGCAGAACATGTGCGGATTCAACCCGCCTGCAAAAATATCGTTGCGATTGATGAGCAGGTGATGGGGGGTAACGGTTGCGCCCAATTTCCTTTGAATGGAAAACACATAGTCGACACCGGTCTGACTAGTGACGTGCTCCAGGACAATTTTCAACTCCGGAAAGTCATTGCGCAGGGGATCCAGTTCGCGGTCGATAAACGCAGCTTCACGTTCGAATATGTCCACGTCGGGATCAATGCTTTCTCCATGGATGGATAGCGGGATATCGAGTTCCTGCATAACCTCGAGAACGCGATGGACCTTTTTTATGGCTGTGACGCCATGCTCCGAGTTGGTGGTGGCCCCCACCGGATAGAGCTTTACCGCGGCCAGCAAACCCTCATCTCTCGCGAGACGAATTTCAGTGGGAGGGGTTTCATCGGTTAGGTAGAGGGTCATCAGCGGCTGAAAACTATGACCGGCCGGTAAGCAATCCAATATTCGATGCCGGTAACGTTTCAGATCCTGAACGGTTCTCACCGGTGGTTGCAAATTGGGCATAACGATCGCGCGACCGAACACTTCGGCCGTGTAAGGCAGCACGGCCCGCAATATGTCTCCATCCCGCAGATGAAGGTGCCAGTCATCAGGACGTTTGATAGTTAATTCATTCATTGGTTTCCTCTCGCTCACAGTTATTTAGTACCTATCGATTGAAATCACATCATATTTGCACATGATTTATGGCATAGCCAGATCGAATATTTAACTAATTTTGTACATTTAAATAGAGAAGACAGAGCGAAGCGAAACCACAAATCTTCAATCTTCAATTGTCAATATTCAATTCCGGCTTGTCCGGGTTGGGCCTATCGGTCCGTCAAACACTTTTAATCATAACTGATTAAAAATAAGCAACAATAAATTAATTATGGATAAATCGCAACATCGCAAAGTTGTGTCGCATCTAATTGACTTTTTATCTTTATGGTATTACAATTCCATTAAAGTAATACTGACAAAGGAGGCTAAAATGCCGCGTATAACAAGCAAAGGACAAATCACGATACCGCAGGATATAAGAAATAAATTCGGTTTTTTGCCGGGGATGGAAGTCGACGTTATTGCCGAGGGAAACAAGGCCCTGATTGTAAAAAGCAGACGTGAAAACAGATTTATTAAATGGCTTGGACGTGGAAAAAGAAGGAGTAAAAGGGAGGCTGATTATATGATCGAGGAGATTCGAGGCAGATCCGATGAATAGCCTTATTGTTGACACAAATGTTCTTGTTTATATTTATAGCGGTACCCCGAATATTGGTAGGAGGTATGCGGAATTATTGGGCGATCTTTCAGCCAAGTACAATCTTGTTATTCCGAAATTAGTTTATGGTGAATTGTCGTTGATATTCAGCGATTCCAAACAATTAAACAGCTTTTTAAACGACACCGGCATTATAATCGGTGATATTGAGCCGGAAGCCTATATACTTGCAACTAAACGCTGGGATAGCTATAACAAGCGTCGCGTATTTATCTGTCAACGGTGCGGGAAAAAGCTCGAGAAGCTGATCTGCAGAGAATGCGACGATGAGATTAAAATCAGGCAACATATCTTAACCGATTTCATTATCGGAGCTTATGCGCTTCAAACCGAAGAACAGAAAATAGTAACAAGCGATAAAGGTTACTACGCATCCTATTTCCCCGAATTGACCATTATCACTGCTGATTTCTGATGTGTTCAAACGGTAAGGCTTAAAAATACGGTATCGGAGAATGCAAATGATTGAATGGGATGAACAAACGGATATTGTCATCATCGGCAGTGGGTTGGCAGGGCTGTCCGCAGCAATAGAAGCGAACCAAGCGGGTGCTTCGGTGATTGTATTTGAAAAGATGAACCTGACCGGCGGAAACACGCGCATCGCCGATGGAGCGGTGGCAGCACCGAATAATTACCTTCAGAAAAAGCTTGGAATAGAAGATTCACCGGAACTCCTTTATGCAGATATGATTAAGGCTGGATTGGGTCTCAATCATCCGGATCTGGTAAACGTCATGGCACAAAAGGCGGCCGAAGCCATCGACTGGACGCGGGAGACCTTGGGCGTAGGGTATATGGATAGATTAGACCGTTTCGGGGGACACTCCGTGGCTCGATGCCTCACGACGCGGAGCCACTCTGGAGTGGATTTCATTAAGGCACTAAGTCATTTGTTAAAACAAAAAGGGGTTGAAATTCGAACGCGCTGCCTGTTAAACCGTTTACAAACAGACAATCAAGGTAACGTTAACGGCGTACAGATCCGATCCGACTATAGATTTCCCGACAACCAAAGCGGTACAGTGAGGAACATTCACGCCAAGCGGGCCGTCATTTTGGCAACCGGCGGATTTGGTAACGACATTCAATTCCGCATGATTCAAAACCCCGCCTTGGATGAAGCGGTGGATTCAACCAACCACCGAGGCGCGACGGCCGAAGGCCTGATCGCGGCCTTAGAATTAAGAGCCGCTCCCGTTCACCTCTCATGGATACAATTGGGCCCGTGGAGCTGCGCCGATGAAAAGGGGTACGGCCGGGGAGCCAGCTTCGCATCTTACAGTGTGTATCCTGCCGGTATCTTGATCGATCCCGCCACCGGCCAACGTATCGTCAACGAGTGGGCAGATCGCAGGCGACGTTGTGACGCCATTTTTAAAGCCGGTCACATCTGTGTCGGAATAGTGGACGCCGATGGCGCAAAACTAGATTCTGAAAACCTCCAATACAGTCTAAAGCGGGGGTATGTGAAGCCTTTCGCAACATTGACGGAGCTTGCCTCGGCATTTGAAATGCCGGACGGCCAATTGGAGATGACGGTAAAAAGCTATAACCAAAGCGTCAGGAAGGGCGGACAGGACCCGTTCGGTAAACCGCTCACCCAAGGTGTCAAACCGCTGGTCAAGCCTCCTTTCTATGCCATCCGCTTGTGGCCGAAAGTGCATTACACCCCTGGCGGTGTAGGAATTAATTCAAAGGCCCAAGTGATGGATCTCAATAATCGACCGATCCCCCATCTGTTTGCCGCAGGTGAGGTTTGTGGTGGTATTCACGGTGCCAGCCGTCTGGGCAGCAGTTCGCTGACCGAGTGCATTGTATTCGGCCGCATCGCAGGACAACAGGCCGCCGCCATAAATCCAGGACATTCGAATTGATGGAGTGAACTCATCCTCCCATATTTAATGAGTCATTCTCATTGAGAATGGCTTCAAATGGGATCATTTCACTGGCCCCCGATTGAGAAGGGTGTTATGGTATCTTCCGCGAATCACGATGACGAATCGCCTTTAGATGTTTATCCAAGCAAAAAAGGAACCCTTATTATGAGCTACGTAACCAGGTATTTTTGGGCAGGAATTCTTCTGGCTTCGTTGATCGCATCTCCGGCTCAGGCCGGTGGACTC
>JARFPZ010000595.1 GCA_029288035.1 Desulfosarcina sp. | reverse complement strand
GATCCATAAGACCTTTAAACGCATCCATCAGATGCGGCTCAGGCCGCTGAAAATCGGTTCGATACCGAAATCCCGGTTTTCCAATTTCTTTGATACCCATTTTGTTTTTCTCCCTGATTGTGAGGCCAACCCAAAATTTCTAATGCGCTCATTATTGTTTGGACATATTTTTACTGAACGGCAAACATAAAAAAACTATCCTCTGCGTTCTCTGCGGCTCTGGGGTGAAAAAATCTTTTAATTCTATGTGGCAGGCGTGTTTTTGCCACTAGAAAAGTGACGATCCTTCCTCCTTAAAGCGGCCGATGATAATCAAAAGCGGTACAATCGCAGACACAATCAGGATGGAAGCAAAGGCCGACGCCATCCCCATGTCGTCGGAGAGAATTCCCTGGAACATCTCCACCGTCATTGTCGACCAGCCGGGGGTTTGCAGGACGATCGTGGAACTTAACTCAGAAATGGTCGTCACCCAGGTCAAAATTGCACCGGCGATGATGCCACCGGCCATCAGGCGGATCGTAATTTTAAAAAACGTCTTCATGGGATTGACCCCCAGCGAGATACTGGCCTCTTCCATCGAAGGATCCAGCTGATAAAGAATCGATGAGCTGGAACGGGCAATAAACGGCATTTTTCGGATGATGTAAGACAGCGCCAGGATCATCCAGGTACCGGTTAAAACGAGGAATCCGGTGTTGAACATCACGATCAGGGCGATACCCAGTACGGTGCCGGCGATGGTAAAGGGCAGCATAATGGCAAAATCGAGCCCATCGCCGATAATGGATCGGCGACGGGTGAGAATGTAGCCGGCCGGCACCCCGATCACAACGGATACCATGGTCGCCACGGTTGCCAGAAAATAGCTGTTAAAAATCGGCCGGGCCATGTGGCTAAAGGCATAGCTGTAATTCTGCAGGCTGAAATTGGGGTGGATCACCGGTCCCCGCATTTCCATAAATGAGATGATCAGCGCGACAAAAAAGGGAATCAGCGGCACCGTCACCACCGCAAAGCAGTATCCGGTAGCAAGGCGGCGGGCCCTACCCCGCAGTTCTTTGATTTGTGGGCGTCCTTTGGCACTCTGAATAAAATTGCGCTTGCGGAGGTAATATCGCTGGGCCAACAGGGACGTCATGGTTACCATAATAAGCACAACACTGAGGGCGTAGGCCATCCCCGGATGCTGACCGATGTCGGAGGTAAATTCCATATAGGCCTGGACCGCCAGAAAAGGTTTCTGTTCTCCGATGACCATCGGCACGCCGAAATTCTCGACAGCCGTCATGAAAACAAGAAGAGTTCCGGAAAGTATGCCGGGCAGCACCAGCGGCATCGATACCTTAACAAAGGTTTTAACCGGTCCGGTTCCAAGACTGCGACCGGCTTCCTCGAGACTTTCGTCAACCGAGTTGAATCCGGACAGTGTCATCAGGAAAACATAGGGGTAAAACTGCAGGGTAAATACCATGATCACCCCGCTATAACCGTAGATCGATTGAAAGGGTATACCCAGGGATTGGAACAGGCCGGTGGCGATTCCCGCCCGGCCCAGCAAGATAATCCAGGCAAATGCGCTGATAAAACTGGGCAGCATGAGAGGGATGGTGCTTAATGCAATAATATACGGTTTACCCCTGATATTCCAGCGTGAGACCATGAATGCCAGCGGCACCGCCAAAACAATCGTCAGGGCGGAGGCGGCCAGGCTGACGCCGATGCTATTGGCAAGGCTCTTCCAGTAGGTTCGATATTTGGTAAAGGATAGAAAATTTTCAAGAGTCCAGGCGCCGCCTTCCTGGGTCTGCAGGCTTCCGAGCAATACCCTGCTGACCGGAACCACCAGAAAATAAATGACCGCAATGAAAATCAGCAGGGCGGTCAGGTTCCAGAAATGGTTTTTGCTCTGGAATATATTTTTCACTGCGCCGGCCCCTTTCGGAAGATTTTGGCGCGTTCAATCGGATAAGACATCTTTACGCGCTGACCGACGTTCTTGATTTTATCCGGCTCGGCATCGTAACTGATGACCAGCAGGGCGACATCCCCGGAAAAACCGACTTCATACTTAATCATGCTGCCCAGATATTCGAAACGGACAATTTTCCCTTCCATTGACCAGTGACCGTCGGGAATGGGTTCATCAATATCGCGGATGGTAATTGCTTCGGGGCGGATGGCCAATTGAAGTTTTACCCCTTGCGCCAGACCGTCGGATTGGGTCAGGCCGAAGGAAACTTGCCCGCTCCGGGCGACAAGTATACCGGCCTTGTCAACCGTCACCTCGCAGTCCAGCATATTGGTGGTGCCGATGAAGCCGGCCACAAACGTGTCTTGCGGTCGAACATATATCTCCCATGGTTTACCGACCTGGCGCACGAGGCCGTACTCCATGACCGCGATCCGATCGGAGATGGACAGGGCCTCCTCCTGGTCGTGGGTGACATAAAGGGTGGTAATCCCCATTTTTTGCTGGAGCATGCGGATCTCGCCGCGCATCTCGACCCGCAGTTTGGCGTCCAGGTTGCTCAACGGTTCGTCCATCAGGAGAACTTCGGGTTCGATAACAAGGGCGCGGGCAATAGCCACCCGCTGCAACTGGCCACCGGATAATTGATTCGGCAGCCGATTCTCAAGTCCTTCGAGTTGAACCAGGGATATCGCCTGACGGGCACGATCTTCTTGTTCCCCGGCAGGGACCTTGCGGGCTTTGAGCCCGTATTTGACATTGTCCTGAACCGACAGGTGAGGAAAAACCGCGTAGTTCTGGAAAACCATACCCACCCCGCGCTTGTGGGTCGGAATTCCATCAACCCGTCGCTCGCCGAAATGAATCTGACCTTCTTCCGGGTCCAGAAAACCGGCGATGCAGCGCAGCAATGTGGTCTTACCGCATCCGCTGGGGCCCAGCAAGGTGAAGAACTCCCCTTTTTCGATCTCCAGGTTAATATTGTTGGCTGCTACCAGATCCCCGAAGCGCTTGATAACATTCCTGATGGAAATTCCAGGCATGTAAGATAACTCCCTTTGTTGCTAATGGATGAGTTGGAGAAAAATGCCGGAGTGTCATGGCGTCAGATCCTCGCGCTTGCCTGATAAGCGGTCAGTCTAATCGAGTAAGAAACGATGAAAGCCAATATCGAAGGACGAATGACAAGTTTTGCTTTCGATTAGATCGGCCGTTTTTCTGGCCAAAGGTAGCGCAGGTGTCTGACAAACCGGGGGAGCAGTTACGCTCCCCTGGTCGCTAACTAGTTTCAGGACTTCTGACTTCAATCGAAAAAACTTCTCGGGAGCCCCTTTATCTAAGGATCATACGATAATTGTAGAAAAAGTTAGCATAAATTTAGGACCCAACAGATTTTATTAAAAATAGATAATAAAATTCAGAATGATTCACACAAATTTAGTATTGTTGGCAACATTTCTGACATTTCTGTTGCATCGGGTGTTGCGACACATCAGTGGTTCTGAATTTTAAATTACTTAACCCTCAGCAAAATATCTTTTACTTTTTTCAAGGCCTCGGGTCTTTCTTCTGTCCAACGGACCTGATCGTAATCTTTTATTTGATTGACCTCCGATAAGGGAACCATGCCCGGCACCAACGCATTAAAATCGATATCCGGACGCGCCGGTCGGCGCATGAACTCAGCGACAATCTTTTTACGTGTTTCCAGACTGGAAGCCCAATCCATAAATTTTTTAGCGTTTTCCAGGTTTTTGCAGTCTTTTATAATGGCGGCACCTTCGGTGTAGGCAACGGTTCCGTCGGCGGGATAAACGACCTCAACCGCTGCACCGCCTTTTTTATATCGATATCCCGCATACTCCATGGTGATGCCGGATGGAAACTCACCTGAAGCGACCCCTTTGTACACCAGGGAGGATTGCTGGGTAATCTTCGCGTGTTTCAGCAAGGTCTCAACTTTCTGCCAGGCGGCATCACCACCGCCCCAGAGGTCAAGCATCGCCGTCAATTGGGTATAGGCGGAACCGGAGTTGTTAGGATTGCAGAAAGCCACCCGATCCTGCCATTTGGGATCCAGAAAATCCCCCCACTTCTGGGGCGCTTCAGCAGCCGTAACCTGCGAGGTATTGTAGATAAAAACCATGACATGCACCATCTGACCGGTCCAAAGACCGTTGGGATCTTTAAATTCAGCAGGGTAGACATCGTAATCTTTAATTTTATAGGCTTGCCAGAGATCCAGGTTGCCGTTCAAGAGGATTTTAGAAAGGCCCAGGGCAACGTCACCCAGGGGCCGTTCCTTTTCGGCTCGGATGCGTTTTAACGTTATGCCGGAACCCGCCCTGACCATTTCACATTGAATTCCGGTGGCTTTTTCAAATTCGGCTGCCATCATGTCGTTTTGGGCCTGCTGGTTGGTGCTGTAAACCACCACTTTGCCTTCCGCAAAAACCCCCGGAATCATCATGCAGGTTGCCAAAATCGCGAGTACCAAGAAATAAGCGTGTCGTTTCATTTTCCCCCCTTTTTTTATAATCGACGGTTAATAATGGATAAGAACCCTCCTAACTCCCTTGATAAGCCACCGGCTCTGCCGGTGAGAATTGAAAAGGTTCTACCGTTGCCGGGTGATAACAGCGCCTTGATCTAAATCTGAACAATACCTGCGGCATATCAAGGGAGTTAATCACAAAATTAATCCGGATATACATACAATCACCTCAATCTGGCTGTCAACATAAACTTTAGATCACTATTAATACATTGGGTTTATTCAATTATGTCTCCTTTGTACCCTTGTTCATTTTCATTTATCAGTTGACAGAAAAATTGAGCCACTTGTATAGTTACCCAAAGTGACAGGTTCCTGGTTC
>JARFPZ010000474.1 GCA_029288035.1 Desulfosarcina sp. | reverse complement strand
AAATTAATTTCATTTTATGGCCGTCACGTTAATATCTATATTTTTCATGGATCCTATCCTTTCAGTTCTGAATTCAGGAGACTGTAACTGATATGAATCGGCGCACTTTCCTTAAAATTGCCGGTATGGGCAGCATTTCTTTTGCATTTGGCTGCAATCCCCCTCAAAAAAAACTGTTTTCCCAGGTTCAAGCGCCTGACGATATGGTGACTGGTAAGGCGGCGTGGTATGCCTCCACCTGCCGGGAGTGCCCGGCCGGCTGCGGCATATTGGCAAAAAGCAGGGAAGCACGCATCGTTAAAATCGAAGGTAATCCGCTGCACCCGATCAACAAAGGCAAACTCTGTATGCGGGGGCAAGCCGCCCTGCAGGGAATGTACAACCCGGATCGACTTAAAACCGCAATGCTTAAGAAAAACGGCCAATGGCAGTCGCTTTCCTTTTCAAAAGCCGAATCCATCTTAAAAACCAAGGCCGCGCAGGCAGCCCAAAATGGTCAAAATCGGGTGCACATGCTGACGGAAACCGTCGGCAATACCCTCATGAGCCTGTTCACGACAACATTGCAAAACCTAAACTCCCAGCCGCCATTGGTGTTCGAACCCTATGCTTATGAATCATTAAAAACCGCCAATGAGAAGGTGTTCGGTGTTGACGGACTGGTATCCTATCGCATGGACCAGGCCGATGTTCTGGTGTCCTTTGGCGCCGATTTTCTCGAAACCTGGCTGTCACCCGTCGAATACGCATGGAAATTCAAAGCCATGCATGCGGTCAAGGATCGAAATAAAAATCTATTTTTCCAGATCAGCCCGTATCAATCTTTGACCGGTGCGAATGCCGATCATTGGTTAGCCTGCAGTTCCGGCAGTGAAGCGGTTGTCGCGCTTGGTCTGATCAGACAAGCTTTGGACATCGGCAAAGGCAAAGATCTTCCCAATGGGTTGCGAGAATTTTTAAACAAAACGACGGCGCCTTATATTCAGGAGCGGGTCCTTGAACAATCCGGAATTCCGCTGGCATTGTATGAAAAACTGATCATCCAGCTCATGGACGCACGCCGTCCGTTGGTGCTTGGTACCAACACCGGCGCATCTGATCTCAATGGTGTCCAAGCCAACCTGACGGTTAATTTGCTCAATCTTGTTCTCGATCCCAAGCTGACTTTAATAGATTTCTCCGAACGACATCGGGTTGAAGCGGCAGCAAAGCGGTCTGATATTCTGCAAATTTTTTCCTCTTTGAATACCGCCGGCGCCGAGCTGCTGCTGCTTAATAATGTCGACCCGGTATTTACTCTGCCAAAGAATAGTGGCGTAAGACAGGCCCTGGACAATAAAGATCTTTTCGTTGTGTGCTTAAGCAATTTTATGAATGAAACCGCTGAAATGGCTGATCTCGTCCTGCCGGTCCAAATGCCCCTTGAAACCTGGGATGAATACGGCGGTAAACAGGCGCTGGTATCTACCTTACAACCGGCCATGGGCAAGATGACAAAGGCATCCAATCTGGGGGATGTGATGCTGTTTGCCGGTTTTGACGGCAATCCCCCGGCCAAAAAATACAAGGACTTCCTGATCTCGAGTTTTGCTGAACGTCGGGGTATTGCCAGTGAGATTCAATGGATTGAAACCATCCAGCGGGGCGGCAATTTTGATCTGACGGTCAAACCCGACAAAAATCGGAAAGATCCCGATCCAAAGGATCTTGCGGGCATACTGACAAAAAATCCTGAACCGCCAACATCGGATTTAGCGTTTGCGGCGATGCCGTCCATTCGTTTTTTTGACGGACGGGGTGCCAACAAACCCTGGCTGGATGAAGTTCCGGACCCATTATCCCGCATTGCCTGGCAAACACCAGTTTTTTTGAATCCCAAAACGGCCGGTGCAAACGGGATCAATCAGGAAGACATTATTGAGCTTCAGAGCGAATTCGGTAAGCTGGAAGCAGTGGTGTATGTGAGCGAGCTTGTCAATCCGGGTCTCGCGGTCATGGGTATCGGACAGGGACACAAAGCTTATGGAAGGTATGCCAAAGATACCGGAGTGAACCCTTTAGAGCTGCTTTCAGCCAACGTTAACCCGTCTTCCGGCGGCGCCAGCCTGAATGTGGCGGATGTCATCATCAAAAAAACAGGGCGAACTCAGAAGTTGGCCAGTACATCCGGCAGTCTCACGCAACATGGCCGAACCTTTGCGCTTTCGGTTCGGTTGGCAGATTTACAAAAACCGGCAGCGACCAAAAAAACCGATTTGACCATGGAAAATTTCCCACTGACCCTTCCACTACCTGAAGGATACGATCCAAAACGCGATTTTTATCCGTCCCATGATCATGAAGATTATCGCTGGGGCATGGTGGTCGACCTTGACAAATGCATCGGCTGCGGCGCCTGTGCGGCTGCCTGTTATGCTGAGAATAACATCGGGATTGTCGGCGTGGACCGGGTGCTCGAAGGACGCGAAATGGGCTGGCTGAGCGTCGAACGTTACCATTCTGAAGATGATATGAAGAAAGTGACGTTTTTGCCCATGATGTGTCAGCATTGTGACAACGCGCCTTGCGAGGCGGTCTGCCCGGTGTATGCACCGCATCATTCCAAGGAAGGCTTGAACAATCAGATTTATAATCGCTGCATCGGAACCCGCTATTGCGTTCAGAATTGCCCCTATAAAGTGCGGCGATTCAACTGGTTTGACTGGAAGTGGCCAGACCCCATGAACCTGCAGTTGAACCCGGATGTTACGGTACGCAGCAAAGGGGTCATGGAAAAATGCTCCTTTTGCATCCAACGCATTAAAAC
>JARFPZ010000422.1 GCA_029288035.1 Desulfosarcina sp. | reverse complement strand
GTGCTGTTTCCTTTTTTCCGGGGGCTCCCTAAAAGGGCGACAACATGTTTCTGATTTTTTTCAGTTTGCATAACGACACCTCCATTCAATTTTGTCTCCATCCTGGTTCAATGAATCAGTATCAAGTGTCCCTAATATTATAAATAGATGAAAGATACAACAAAGGTGATGTTGTTTACAGTCTCTATATTTTTTAAGGATTGGATATTTTGCATATTCGTTGGAAATACCTTTATTAAAGTCCAAGGTGACCGAATTCTTGTTTGTGCGACAGCTATTCCAACACTCTATCCAGAAACTCAGAGATGTCTTTCCAGTATATTCCCCAGACTGGTGGCCCGTCGCTGTGGCCGCAATTGTAAAGGATCAATTCGGCATTTGGAATTTGTTTTTTCATCTCGAGGGCGTGTTTTACAGGAACCACCTTGTCTTTAGTGCCGTGGATGATCAGAATCGGGCCTTGGTAGGCCAATAGTGCGGAAACGGTGTCGTAATTATCCGAGAGTAGTATATCCGGCGCGCCATAGGCCATTGCCTTAATAGACGTGAATGTTGATTCCACGATTAAGGCGGCAGGTGGCCGATGCCTGGAAAGCTCACTCAGTACACTACCGCCCAATGAACGTCCATGGAATACAATGCGTTTAGGATCTACTGTTGGCAATGATATCAAAAAATCATAGAATCGCCTATAATCAGATGCGATGCGTTTCCGGCTGGGTTTCCCGGCGCTTCGGCCGTATCCGCGATATTCACCTAACAGTACTGTGAAGCCCATGCGTCGATACGTTTCAGCACGATTCAAGTAAAAATCGATCAATTCACGATTGCCGTGGGCCATCAACACCGCAGGTCCCTGATGGGACGTATCGATCCCGTCGCTCTCAAAGAGCCACCATTCGACATCGCCCTGTTCCGTTTTCAGCCAGAACCTTTCCAAATGAGTCGCATCTTCAGGAAACGGTGGTACTATCTCTATTTTATGTGGCTGGAATACCAATCGGCGAACGGGATGGGTACAAGCGATGAATTCGCAACTGCAAATCAGCAACAGGACCGACATTAAATTCGGAATGAATCTCCGGATGTCATGCATATTGAGATACATGCAAAATCGTGAAATTACAGATACGCTGTTCAACCCCTAAATACATCAAGCATCAAAATCTAAAAGTGAAAAACATTGATTATTTCAATTTAACTCTACGCTACGCAACATGATGGCATTTTCAGGACAGACCTCATGGCAACAGAAACACCTTATGCATCTTGAGTAAGTTACTTCTGCCATCCGGCCTTGCACCTTGACGGCGTTTTTTGGACAAATGCTTTCGCAATCCCCACATGCTGTGCATTTATCCGAAATAACGGGGCTTTTTCGGGGAGGTCTCTTGCCGGTTAATAGATGATCGGCCGTATTTGGTAACCTAAAACCTTTATAGGCAACATCCGCGGGCCTCTGAATCGGATAGTCAATTTTCTCTGGCCACAAACCGCGAACTTTAGCCCTTTTAAGTACCGGTATGCCCACGGGCTCGATGCCTAAAATTTTGCATACAGCAATGTCCATGGCCACAGGATCTGTTGATCCAAGCACCAGATCCATTTTTACGGGATCTCCGCTTCCGGGTCCCTGGCCCTGCATTCCCAATATACCGTCCAGGATATATAGCTGGGGCTTCACGATGGTAAGAATATCCAACATCATATCCGCAAAACTAGCTTTTTTGGGAAACTGAGCATGGTATTTTGCCTTGGTAAGACCGGGGACGACGCCATACATAATCTTGCAGGCCAAGGTCATATACTGAAAGGAATGGGTTTTAAGTTTCGGCAGCGCAATGATTTTATCAGCCTTTACCGCATATTGACAGATGGGAGACCGCTGCAATCGTTTGCCTTCGGGGATATCCAGTTTTTTGATGGCCGTATTGAAGTTTAGCGGAATCTCCTTTTCTTTTGCCAGATCCGCGAGCCCTGAACGTGTATAGGCCTTTTTTAGGTACCTTTTGGAAAAGCGTCCTGCTGGGGAGTCGCCGATATACGGATTTCCTCCCGCCTTTCTAACGACCTTAGCAACCGCCCTTACAAAATCAGGGTGCGTGGTCACGGCCTTTTCCGGGCCTTTGGTTGATAACAGATTAACCTTGAGGAGGACGTTGTCGTTCTTTTTTACAAATCGCCCCATCCCACCAAGGGGCGCGAGGAGGGTTTCAATATCCAGATCTGAATATGTTCCCTTAACAATGCTGACCGTTGCCATCTCTTTAACCTTCACCAAACGGACATCACTTGGTTGGTTTATGCCGGAGTGTTGTTTTCTCGGTTGCCTTAGCAACAAAAATTCCAAGTTTCGATCAAATCGCCGAATCAAATACGGTAGGTCACCTCAACTGACTATCTTTGCTCCCGCGCCGATTAAAACCAGTGGGCGTTGTCTGCCGTTCTTCTCGCTCTGATTGGCAACTGACGCATAACCGCACGCCGGGGATCGCTTTGCGACGAGCGTCTGGAATAACGGTCTCGCATTCCTCACAATGAGTTGAGCAGCCCTCTCCATCCGGCAACCGGCTTCTGGCCAGTTTTACGGCGTCTTCTACACTGGCGTCTATTTGATCCTGCACACCCCCATCACGGGTCCAGCCTCCAGCCATCATTCACTCCTTCTCAAAAATATTGTTAATATTCCATACTCAAATCCCCGCCATTTTGCAAGTGCCCTAATTCAAAGCTGCGTATGTGTCCTAAAATCTGATGCAACCCAAATGTTTGTGGTCGCACTAGAAATACAGGCTTTCGAGCGAATCGTACGGATTGATATCCCTGATGGATAAAATGAAACCGGGGCAATGGTTTTTCGGCCTGCCCCGTGTATACGATGCGAAGCTCGAACCCGTCCTCCTGGTGTCTTGCATCTCATCTTCGTTTGAGGGATCGACACCCGATGGATATTTTTGATGATCAGGTCCGGAATAATTTTATTGAGAGTCTGGATAATTTCGTCAATCGGTGAATATTTCGGACGAAAAAAAATGAACACCCGCCTGTCATCCATACATGCATAGTACGATGGATTGGTGGAAATATGGATAATGTTACTTTATTCGGAGAGGGATTAAAAGTTACGGTCAGATTCAAAATTTGATATCTATAACTGACCCTTAAGAATTTGATGCTTAATAAACTAAATCATTAGGACCAAACGGCAAAAAACGGGTTATTCGATCTGTTTGGATGATACGAAAGGGTGATACTATTGCCAGATTAATTACTCTCATTACGGAGAAAGAAGTATGACTTACCCATCATTTTCAAGAGTCATTTTATTAAAGGACATTGCCGAAGAAAACGTGATTGCCGGTGATATGGGAACGGTTGTTGAATTTCACCCCGCAACTGAAGAATATCCTGAGGGTTACGAAGTGGAATTCTTTGCCGGCAACGGAGATACAATCGCAGTTGTATCAGTTCCAACCACCGCCCTGCGGGCGGCCACCCGACAAGATGTTCTCCATGTTCGCCAATTGAACGCAGCCTAATTTGCTTTCAATTCCTTATACCTCAACGTCGCGGCCAAAGGGTTTATTCCCGGTTATAGGCTGCGTGTCTGACGATTTCGCCTTCAATGAGGTAGATGACTTCTTCGGCAATATTGGTGGCGTGGTCGGCCAGGCGCTCCAAATGTCGGGAAATCAGCAGCAAATTGATCAGATATCCGATCTTATCGGGATGTTTGCTCATCGCCTGTTTGATGCGGTCGTAGGCATCAACTTTGATTTGATCGACCTCGTCATCCCGCATAACGACGCTGTATGCCGTGTCATAGTCCATGTTTACCAGGGCATCCAAACTCATTTTCAACATGTCCTGCACCTTTTCCCCCATGGCAGTATAATCAAAGAAAAATTCAGACAGGTCGAGTTTGGCAATGACATCGACTCGCTCGGCAATATTTACGGCCTGATCACCGATTCTTTCCAGGTCATTGTTGATTTTAATCACAGCAATGAGAAACCGTAAATCCACTGCCACCGGTTGATGCAGGGCCAATATCTTCAGGCACTCTTCCTCAATTTCAACTTCCATTTCATCAATTTCAAAATCGGACTTGATAATTTGTTTTGCCAATTCGGCATCATGCGCTTCAACGGCCTGGGTCGCCATCCGCACCTGTTCTTCTACCTTTGCACCCAGGGAGAGTATTTGTTTTTTTATTTTCTCAAGTTCTCTGGCGAAATGCTTTCGAATCATTTTTTTCATGGCTTTGTTCCTGTGCGATCATTATCAAAACGTTTGAGTTTATAAAGTACTACCGTATCAAATTTACGAATCATGGATTAGTTGATTAATATCCATATATCATTTAATGATTGTTAGAGCAATGTTAAGTTAATGTTAAGACTTTGCCAAATTCGCTTCCAACTCAATTTAATTAAAGCCCTGTCTGTATATTTCCCACCATCATGATTATCCGTCAGCAGCTAATAAAATTTTAAACAGTTCCTAATCCTTTCTTAACACCAACAATGTTTGATTTGCGAATGGAAAATCAGAAGCAGTATGTCATTGACACGAAAGTGTTACTCGAAGATCCCCACTCACTTTTTAAATTACGCAACGGAAACGAAAATTGGATTGTCAAAAAGTTCAGGGGCAGCAGTATCTATGCTCACATCGTGCTCAAGGGCGAAAAATCCCGCGGCCCGATTACGGATCTGGTCATCAATTCCGGGCCCTGACTAAAATTGAAGATTGAAGATTGAATAATTTTTCCGCTCGCCTCACGATTCAAACTTCTCTTCGATTCAAGAAAAAAGAATTTCTGCAACCAACTTTGTCGCTGCTGATGTTCAAAGCGGAAAAATTAGCAAAAAACAAATAAAATATTAATCTTAGTCTAATGACTGCTCGCTACGATGACAGGGTATTCATAAGGAGGTGCTATGAAAACCTTCGTCAATAGTGTCACACACTGGGATAGTGTTTTCGCGACGGCAATTTTCGGTTTGAGCGGCAGGAGACTGCTGTCTTCCACCATGCCATGGATATCCCATACAGGCAACGGTTACTACTATCCGCTGGTTCCGGTCATGCTATTGATTTTCGACACCCGCACGGCCTGGTCTTTTTTTCTTGCCGGACTGGTCGCCTTTGCCATCGAGTTGCCCCTGTATAAAGCGTTGAAAAACGGCATTAAGCGTCATCGTCCCTGTGAGGTGCTATCCCGCGTGAGTGGCCGTGTTTCACCCAGTGACCAATTTAGTTTTCCTTCCGGCCACACAGCGGCGGCGTTTGTCATGGCCACCCTGCTCAGCTATTTTTTTCCGCTATTGTCGATGCCGTTGCTTTCCTGGGCCTTTTTGGTGGGCTTTTCCCGCATTTACCTTGGCGTTCACTATCCCACCGATATTTTGGCGGGGATGGTCATTGGCCTGCTCAGCGCCTTGAGTGGCTTGGCCATCGTCGGTTGAAAGGTCCTCCAGAGGGCTATCGAGGATGAGAATACTTTACGGGGTTCAGACCACCGGCAACGGTCATATCAGCCGCTCCCGTGAAGTGATTCAGGAGCTAAAAAACCTCGGCCACGAGATTCAGGTGCTGTTTAGCGGCCGCAAACCTGCGATGCTATCCGAGCTCAAAGAATTCGAGCCCTATCGAATCTTTAACGGTTTGACTTTTTGTTCCCACCGCGGCCAACTGAAATATTTCAAAACTGCGTTGCGATTAAATTTATTTCAAGTTTATCGTGATATCGCTTCATTTGACGATTCCGGCTACGATTTAGTAATTACGGATTTTGAACCCATCTCAGCCCGAATCGCCCGCCGCAAATCGCTTCCATCCTTCGGCATAGGTCACCAGTATGCGTTCATTCACGACATCCCGATGAGTGGCAGCAATCCCATGACACGGTTTGTGATCAAAAATTTTGCCCCGGTGGACTATCCGGTCGGGCTGCACTGGCATCATTTTAGCCAGCCGATTCTACCCCCCATCGTTCCTCCCAAGATCGGCAACAGCTATCAAAAGATCGCCAATAAGATCCTGGTGTATCTGCCTTTTGAACACGTAGAAGACGTCCTGACGTTATTTAGGCGCTTTCATCGGTATGAGTTTTTTATCTACCATAGCCTGTCCAAGGCCGAAGACCACGGCCATATCCACTTAAGACCCTACTCGCGTAAAGGTTTTTTAAAGGACCTGATCGAATGTAACGGAGTAATCAGCAATGCCGGATTTGAATTGGCCAGTGAGGCCTTTC
Source organism: Desulfosarcina sp. (assembly GCA_029288035.1). GTDB lineage: Bacteria > Desulfobacterota > Desulfobacteria > Desulfobacterales > JAFDCJ01 > JAFDCJ01. Next base: position 1,602 of record JARFPZ010000422.1, on the reverse strand, counting down.
ATCTGGGGAAGAGGATACTCGTGAAGCCCCTGGCGGGCCAGATGGAACAAATTTCGAATGCCCTGGCAATTACGTCATTAAATCTGGGCATGACGATGACACAGTTAAACGTCGTCAGGGTGGCTCAATTTTTGGAACGACCGGCCGGCACGCCCATCAAGTTTCCCAATGTAGCCCGTATGGTTGCCGACTGGATTGAGAGCGGTCAATGGGAGGATGTGGAAGGACTGGTAAAGACAGCTTGGCGCCAGACAGCATTATCTACATAGAGCGTAGAATGTATATCCTTCGAAATTCCGCGGATAATGGTTTATAAAGTCAAACCCATAGCAGTCGCACAAGCAATGGCGGCTTTAATGTTCCATAAGAGCGCGGCCGCTGGTCAAAAAAACGGCCAGTCTGATCAGAAAGGAATTCTAAAGAGGCGAATATCGAAAGAAGTAAAGGCCTTAAATCTTCAATTTTCATTCTTCAATCTTCAATCCTTATAACCCCCAGTCCGCCGTCTATCGTAATCAGGTCGTTATCCTGTATTCGTCGGGTTGCCCGGTGGACACCCACAACGGAGGGAACCCCCAGTTCCCTCGCAACGATGGAGCAGTGATTGAGCAGCCCACCTTCTTCCATAACCATGCCCCCTGCGATGCTTAGAATCGGTGTCCAGCCGGGATCGGTATTTTTGGCAATCAGAATGTCGCCAGTTTGAATATCGACCTGAGCCGGATCGTCCACAATTTTTGCGCGTCCGCTGACCCGGCCCGGACTGGTGCCGACCCCCATGATCAGGTTGCCATGGAGGTTGAAATCATTTTCGGCCAGCCCCTCATTGTAGAAGGTAGCTACGTCAAATGGCCGGATGAACTCATTGTAGCGATACAATGCTTTTCGTTTGGCTTCGATATAATCTAATTTTCCAAAAACCAAAATTTTTAATTCATCATCCGTCAAAAACATGACTTTTTCGCCCAGACCCGTTTGCTCGCCCAGGGTGAGCAAGGTTCGGCGGAGGATATAGAGTATGCGGTCCAATGCAAACCGTAAATCTTCCCGCAGGTCCAGAAACCGGCGGGTTAATCGGGTGATCAAGTGCAAAAATAACCTGGAAAAAGGTAAACCGCTCCCGGCCGATGTAAACAAGCTGTCGGCAAGACTTGAAGATTTTCCACCAGTTGCAGATTCGGTTGGCTGGGTGTCGCCGGGCTTTACCTCCAGCAGGCGCCTGTTTTGTGACGCTGCGGTGGGGTTAAGCTGATTGCGCACCAGAGACTGGAGAACGCCGATGACCTCCTCCGGAGACTCGGACCAGCGCCTGATGAACAGGGTCCGGTGTCGCGACCGACAGCCGTATTGCGAAAGAATATTGTTCAATTCGATCCTGATAGCCGGCGGCAAATCATCTACTGACAGCGCTGCAGAACTATTTTGAAACTTATCTGCAAGCGCTTTGTCCTGAACAATATTCTGTGCCGCCTTTCTGAAATGTTGCTCGATGTCGATACTGATATTGTCTGCCTTTTCACTCAGCAAGTACAAAAAATCGGCGTGCGACAGGCCCAGGCGGTTCATCGCGAGCCAGCGCAAAACCCAGGTCATAAACGTGGC
>JARFPZ010000391.1 GCA_029288035.1 Desulfosarcina sp. | reverse complement strand
TGGGGAAAATCGGCCAAATAGATGCGTTACGAGCACTGGAGCCCAAATACAAAGAAATACAGAATCAGGACACCAGGGGGGCCTTTCGCCATTTCAGCCGTATGTTTTTGAATTCAATGATTGAATACCATCGCCTCTTTGTCAAGTGGAAGTCCGCTAGCAAGGTAAATCCACCGATCATAGAATCAATCATGATTGGAACCCGATCCGGCCAGGGAAGTTTGAACACTTTTCTCATTGGTTTGCTGCTACCCTCGATACCAAAGTAAGCCTCCAGCTCCAGCGTGTTCTGAGCAGATCTCTGGGTTTCCAAATTTGTTATGTTGGGCATTCGTGTGCCCCCTTGTCTCCTGGGATACTTGAGATTTCAATCATGTGAAGTAGCTATCACGGTTCTCTGTCTTAATAGCTTACTATATTCATAAGCAATCCTGCACAAAGCCGATTTAACATCAAAGGCGGTGAAATATCAATATTTAACCAGACTTCAGCATCTATTACCGAGCACATTCATATATTGATTGGCATCAATAAAAATCGTTCCATGAGATACGCTCAACAAATCACACTGATCGTGAGCCTTTTGATTACTGCTATTAAACCGTAATAAGAGGCCAAAAAAAATCTATTTGACCTGATTTATGATCCGGATAGATTAAAGGGGTTTTTCAAGATTGAACACCGTATTCATCACCCTGGGAATGAGACGACCGTCGCCGTGGGCGTTGAAATCTCAAAATAGATTGACTTTGTTTTGTATTTTCACGATAATGTTCAAGATTCAGCAAAGATAAATTTTCCAATAGATAGATTAATCGTGTAGAGCGGAGTCGATAAGGTCAATATCAGAGGGATATGAGAATTTATATGGAGAAAATTCGCCGAACTTGATATCGCAGAAAAAGAGTCTGTTCTAAACAGAACACGCGGGTTGACGGAAATTGGATTAAAAGCGAAAGATGCATTACATATCGCAGGTGCCATTGAGGGAAAGGCAAACTATTTTCTGACGACTGATGGTGAAATACTTAAAAAATGCTCTACCTACAATTTGGCTACACCAAATGGCAAAGAAATCTTTGGCCGGATAAAAGTTTAGAAGAAATAAGCAAAGCGACAATACGGAGCCGTAGCCAGAAAGATTAAAATGATTTATCCAAAAGCAGATCACCGATCATCCAATGCGTCAGCCAGCTCTTGGTCGGTGACTCTGGCGCACTGAATCGAGTAGGCCGCGTTGGTGTGACCCAGCTGTCTTTGAACTGCCGCGATATTGCCGGTTTTCTCAATGAGGTGAAAAACAACAGCCCTTTGGGCAAAATCGCATTCATTACTTCTTTTAACGTTCCCTCCAATTCGATTTGACATAAATTATAGCACAAAATGTTTCCGGAATTGCATTTGCCGGAGGCAAATAATTCGCTTATATGATCCAATGGTTCCTCCCGCTCCAGCGGGGACTATCTCCCGCCAAGACGGGATGACCGATCGGATCGTACGAGTTAATGGATCGGCCTCCGGCAAATGCAAAAAATTACCTCTCGGCCTTCTCTGAGACTGCGGTGAATAAAACATTTAAAGCGAAGCGCTCCACAGCGGGTTCAATCCGGGCAAGCACCAAAGCGAGGTGCTCGTGGTGAATACGTCGCCCAGCTGGTAAAGGAAAAGAGAAGTCATGCAATGCACACCTTTCTCGCTTGTAACCTACCGATATGACAATAAAGTTTATGTTGGGTTGGTATTGGGGCAACAAATCTGGGAAATTAACCGGGCCTTGGAAATCGTTGGCCGATCACATCCTTTTACATCCGGCAAGGATGCCCCCGTTCGATCCATGCTATCCATCTTGAATGAATGGGATGGATGGCTCACTTGCCTTCAGGAGGTTGCAAGCATCATCGTGGACGCTGCGGAGGAAGAAAGTTTGGTGCTCGAACACGTCGAGCTTCAAGCACCGGTGCCCGCCCCCGGTAAAATGATGAACGTAGGGTTGAACTTTTACGATCACGCCAAGGAGATGGGCATAGAGGTCCCGGAAGATTTTACACCATCCTTTTTCTGGAAGGGAGATCGAAACTGTATTATCGGCCCCAGCCAAAATATTCGACTTTCCTCAAAATATGTAGACTGGGAAGCCGAACTTGCAGTTGTTATCGGCAAGCCTGCAAAAGACGTCAGCCCTGAGGAAGCCATGGAATATGTGGCCGGTTTCACCTGCCACAATGATGTGACGGATCGGCACCTGATGATGCAGGAAGATGGAAGTCTGAACTTTCTTGCAGGAAAATCACGCGACACTTTTGGACCATTGGGACCGGCCCTCGTGCCGACAGATCAAATTTCCGACATAGACAACCTGCCCATCCGCTGTCTGGTCAACGGGAATGTGATGCAAAGCACCGGTGTCGACCGAATGATCTGGGGACCGGCCCGGTGCGTCTCGGCCCTTTCCGGGCTGTTCACGCTTCAGCCGGGAGACGTCGTTGCTCTGGGGACCGGCAGTGGCGTCGGCTGGACCCATGGAATGACCCTCGGTCCGGGTGATCTTCCCAGGGCCAGGGAGCGCATGCTGCAAGGGGGCGGCATATTTCTGAAAGCAGGTGATACCGTGACCGTTGATATTCCGGATGTGGGTCGCCTGGAAAACAAGGTGGAGGCATGATGAGTCAACCGGGCAAAGCAAAGGATCGGGTAACCCCTATGGTTAAGGAATCGGAGAGCTCGCCGATTCGCCAAATGATGAAAATGATGGAGGAGCGTCCCGATATTTTGAACCTTTCTGCGGGAGAGGCCGCCTTTAACGCGCCTGAAGAACTCATCGAGGCGGCCGTCTCGGCTATGCGAGGCGGGCACAACCGGTACACATCCACCACTGGCAACCCCGAGATTCGAAAGGCCGTCGCTGCGTTTCTGGCTGCAGAAATGGGTGTAAACATCGATCCGGATGAAAATCTATTGATGACCGTAGGCGGCATGGAGGCCATTTTTCTTGCCTTTCGCCTATTGGTCGAACGCGGCGATGAAGTTCTGCTCCCGGATCCGGGCTGGGGAATTCTGCGGCCCATCACAGAGAGGCTGGGAGGGGCCCTGCGCTTCTACCCCCTGAAAAAGGGCGATACATGGACAGTCGATCCACAGGCCATCCTGGACAATATTCACGACACCACCAAATTGCTTGTGATCAATACACCCTCCAACCCCACGGGGGCTACTCTTTCGCGGGAGGGATTCCGGGCTGTGCTTGAGAAAGCAAGTAAATACGGTGTCTTCGTGCTCTCTGACGAGGTGTATCATAATTACCTCTTTGAAGAAGATCACGTGAGTGCGCTTCAGTTCGATCACCTGGATCATGTGATCATGGTCAACAGCTTTTCTAAAACGTTTGCTGTCACTGGCTGGCGATTAGGCTACGCTGTTGCCGACCCTTGGATTATTCGCCAGATGAGCGTCTTCAAAGAGACCGTCTCCTTGTGTTCTTTCTCTATCGGTCAGTGGGCTTTGGCCAAGTATCTCCCCGGAAGCCGCCCTTACTTAGATCTCGTCAAAGCGCTTTGCCGAAGCAATATGGAACGTCTGGTAGACGGCTTGAACTCAATTCCCGGAATCAAGTGTCCGAGGCCTGCCGGCGGCTTCTACGTTTTTGCCGATTTTTCCGGGGTCGAATCATCAGACGAATCCCTGTTTCGTCGCCTATTGGACGGAGGCGTGGCCGTGGTTCCGGGCGGATTTTTCGGATCCCAAGGTGCGGGTCACGCTCGAATCATGTTCGCTACAGATCGGAGCCTGATCGATGAGTCCCTGATCCGCATAAAGGCAGCTCTGGATAGATAGGTTTCGGTTATGATCTGAAAACGATGGAGAACAATGACATCACTACAATCAGCTCGAAGGTTGATGCTGGGCAACGAGGCCATTGCCCGGGGGATATTGGAGGGAGGCGCTTCCTATGCCACCGGCTATCCGGGAAACCCGTCCTCGGAAATCCTCGAAACTTTGTTCACATGGGGGGAATCGCATAGCGCTGCAGTAGAGTGGTCGGTAAATGAAATCGTGGCCCTGGAGGCCGCCGCCGCCTTTGCCTTTTCGGGAAAGCGGGCAGCGGTCACCATGAAACAAAATGGATTAAATGTGGCCGCCGACTTCCTTACCACGGTTTCCCTGGATGAGCTGTCGGGTGGTTTGCTGGTGGTGGTTTGTGACGATCCGGGTCCTCTTACCAGTAGCAATGAACAGGACTCCAGACACTTCGCCAAGATTGCCCAAATACCCCTGCTCGAACCCGCCACGCCTCAGGAAGCCAAAGAAATGGCTTCCTACGGGCTCGAGTTATCCCAACGATATAGAGTTCCGTGCCTGCTCAGAGCGGTCTCACGCCTTTCGCACGGAAGAGGTCCGGTCAGAATCAGTCCGATTCCTTCCCAGCAACAGGCAGCCCACTTTGACACGTCGCGCCCCAAAATAGGGTTGCCTTTTCTGGTAACCCAGAATCACGCCCGACTTATCAAGCTGCGGGAAGCTTTGAGGGTCGAATTTGAAACATCCACCTGGAATCGTTACACAGGACCCGAAAAGGCCTCGATTGTCGTCGTAGCGTCTGGCCTGAGTGCTATTTACGGTTACGAAGCCATCCAAATGCTTGATCTCGTCGAACAGGTAGGTCTCCTGAAGCTGGGAACTACCTGGCCTGTCCCGACCGAGCAGATTTTATTGCGGCTTGAGTCTGCTCAGACGGTTCTGTTTTTCGAGGAGGTGGATCCTTTTGCCGAAGACGCGGTCAAAGTGATCTGTGCAGAGAATCTAGACCGTCTAAACCGAATTAAATTTCTGGGAAAAAATGACGGGTTTGTTGCCGGGCCGAACGGCTCCGGTGTGGGTGAGATGAATACGGATGTTGCCCTTTCTGCCCTAGCCCGTCTTTTCGGCCTCGAGGCGAATCAACAAGCGGCGCCTTCCGAGGAGCTGCTTATGCGGGCCCGCGAGATGTTGGTTCCGAGGGAACTTTCTTTCTGCCAGGGCTGTCCCCACCGTGCTTCGTTTTATGCCATCAAGACCGCCCTTGAAATGGACGGCCGAGACGGTTTTTTGGTGGGAGACATCGGATGTTACGGCCTGGCGGCCGGCACCACCGGTTTCCAGCTCATCAAAGCGCTTCACTGCATGGGATCGGGAATGGGTAACGCCAGCGGCTTCAGTCGCCTGAAAAGATTCGGGTTCGAGCAGCCCGTGGTGGCTGTGGCCGGAGACTCCACATTTTTTCACGCCGGCCTGCCCGCCCTGGTCAACGCCGTACACCAAAAGGCCGATGCCGTTTTTGTCATTTTAGACAATGCCGTAACTGCCATGACCGGGTTCCAGAATAACCCGGCAACCCCATCATCGGTCGCTAAAGGCAAACAGCGATTGCGAATCGAGGATGTGGCCGTGGGTCTTGGTGTCGAAACCAAAGTGCTCGATCCGGTAGCCGACGTCCATGCCGCGGTGACAGCAGTTCTCGATGCGATCGAGGCGGGCGGCGTGCGCTTGCTTGTATTTCGGCATGGATGCACCACTTTTTTCCAAAAAGGATCCCGGCGAGACACGCGACCGATAATCTGCGTGGATACCGAAAAATGCCTGGGTGACCAATGTGGGTGCAACCGATTCTGCAGCCGCATCCTGAGCTGTCCGGCCATACTGTTTGACATAGAAACCGGTGTGGCCCAAATCGATGACCAGGTCTGTACTGGTTGCGGACTGTGCGTTCAGGTCTGTCCACGGGAGGCAATATTACTCGAGGAACCCGAGGGGCAAAGCCCATGAAAGGATCGACCAACGTAGTAATCACGGGAGTCGGCGGGCAGGGAAACGTGTTGGCAGCCCGTCTGCTGGCAATCGTGGCCCTTAAGAAAGGGTTGGAAGTTGCGGTCGGGGATGTATATGGACTGACGCAACGCGGCGGGTCTGTCGCCAGCCATGTCCGGTGGTCCGAAGATCGGCTGCTGCCCCCGCTCGTGCCACAAAGAGCCATGGATATTCTTATCGCCTTTGAACCTCTGGAGGCCTTGCGGGTCCAGGTCCAGTTCGGCCACACAGCAACGGAGGCCCTGGTAAACGACTCCCCGGTCATGCCCATCGGGGTTCAGGCCGGCCGATTTCTTTACCCGCGGCCAGACGATTTGTGGTCGTTGCTCCGGGAAATCACAGGGAGTTGCCGGAAGATCCCAGGTTCCGAGGCAGCAAGGGCTCTGGGAAATATCCAAACCCTGAACAGCGTTATGCTGGGAGCCCTGTGCGGTTCTGGTTTGACGGAGTTTGAAGCCGGTACTTTCGAGGAAACGATTCGAGCTGAACTGCCAACCCGATTCAGGGACGTCAACTTAGATGCCTTTCAGCGAGGATTTGCCTTGGGTTGTTCCGAGGAT
>JARFPZ010000386.1 GCA_029288035.1 Desulfosarcina sp. | reverse complement strand
GGGAACAATTTCGACATCTTTGATGATCAACGTCCAGATACTATCTTCTGAATGTTTGATTTCGTTGGTGCCCGGGGCGAGAATTGAACTCGCACAGCCACTAAGGACCGAGGGATTTTAAGTCCCTTGCGTCTACCTATTCCGCCACCCGGGCAATTGCGATTGAATCACTCTTCTGATACCTGAATTTAATTCGGTTTTCAAGCAAAAAGGTGAGCGTCTTGAAGTAAAAAGGTCCACCGTTCTTCCGGGGTACGATCCCTCCATTCTGGAGGCAAAGCTACCTGACTCAATTCTAAAATCGTTCAATTAACTCGTCAATTGAAAATCCTTATTGTTAAAGATTTTCAGGCAGGCGTCAACAACCAGGGGGTCATAGAGAATACCTCTGTTTTGAGTAATTTCCGCAAGCGCTTTGTCAATCCCTTTGGAGGGTCGATAAGGACGATGGGATGCCATGGTTTCCACAACGTCGGTGACGCCGATGATACGAGCCGCCAAGAGAATATCATCGCCGGCAAGGCCCCGTGGATAGCCCGATCCGTTCTGTCTTTCATGGTGCTGCAAAACAATTTCGGCAATAGGCCATGGGAATTCGATGCCTTTTAAAATATCATAGCCGGTTTGGGAGTGGGATTGTATCAAACTAACTTCGATATCAGATAATTGTACTGGTTTGGATAGAATTTCGGCCGGTAAGGATATTTTGCCGATATCGTGGATAGCCGCTGCTATATAGATCCCCTCGATTTCATTCTCCGAAAGTCCGATTTCCTGTGCGATGACCCGGCTCAGGTCGGCCACTCTCTGCTGATGGCCGGATGTGTAAGGATCCCGCTTTTCAACAGTCGTTGTAATAGCCTGAACAGTGGAGTTCATTACCTTTTTTAAATTTTCAAGGCTGTCTTGAAGTTCCAATTGCATACGTTTGCGGTTGTCGACTTCAATCTTTAGCAACTTGTTGGATTGCACCAGTTCCGCCGTCCTCTTTTCAACCAGATCTTCCAAGTCTGAATGAAGCGCTAGAAGCTGTTTTTCCGCCTTCCATTTGGCGCTCAATGCCGTGGCGAATTGAATAATTTCCTGGGGATGAAAAGGCTTTTGCAAATAGAGCAGTTTGTCTGAAATATTGGCTCGGTTCACCATGTCACCATCAGGGGGCGTGCGGTAGCCGGTTACCACCACAATGTTAACGAGCGGATCCAATCGGTGGATTTGTTCAGCGGTCCATTGGCCATCCGGTCCCGGCGGCATGTTCAAATCCAGAAATGCAACCGCGTATGGCGCATTTTCTTCAGTCGAACGTTTGACGCTATTTACAGCGTCATCGCCTTGGCGACAGCAAGTTATCTCAAATTCTGGCAAAAATGGTAAGGGATGGGTCGGGTCTAAGATATTTTGATACAAATCCAGTATGGCGGAGTCGTCATCAACAACGAGGATACGGAAGCAGTTATGGGCTGATTCGCTCATTTTTCTCTTTGGTAAAAATCTGCGAGCCTGAATAGCTCCCAGGCAGAATGCAAAATTTGAGTCGGAAAGAACGGGTGTACATCATTTCAAAAAACTACTTTGGCCGGGTTCATTGCAGACCCTACAGGTCGGAATCACCGAGAAAAGATTAACGATATAAAAGTCTTAGAGATGTCGGCTATTATTTGATGATTATACAGCGGTTGTCGTAGTTATGCAACTTATTCCGATTTCTAAATATTTAATTGATCTTTCTAAACCTTGTCAAATGTCGTTTCTTTTGGTAATAAGCTTTCATGAAACTACCCGTTAGAAATTCCAGGTTAATACTGGCCTCAACATCTCCGCGCCGACGTGATCTCTTGGAACAAACAGGACTTGAATTTACCGTCATTCCCAGCAATCTCGCTGAAGATTCGATACCCCGGTCCTCTCCTGAATCGTATGTCGAACGGTTGGCCGAAGCAAAGGCGAAGGAGATCTCCCAAAGACATCGCGACAGCTGGGTTATCGCTGCCGACACGATCGTAATCAGCAACAATACCGTGCTGGGAAAACCAGAATCGCGACCCGAGGCTCTCAAAATGCTTCGGAGTTTGAGCGGAAAGACACACCAGGTACTTACGGGCTATTGTATTTGCTGTGCGGCCATCGGTCGCCTTTTTTCAGAAACCATCAAAACGGAGGTCTGTTTTAAGACCCTGACGGAATTGCAAATCGAGTGGTACCTCAATTCGGGAGAACCTTTTGACAAGGCCGGGGCGTATGGAATCCAGGGAATCGGTGCATTTCTCGTGAAGCATATCCATGGATCTTACACAAATGTTGTCGGACTTCCGGTTTGTGAAGTCTTTGAATTTTTAATCAACGAAGGGGTGGTGGAATTGATGATTGATGAATGACCGGGTACTGTTGAGGAATGACGAATCACGAGTTACGGATTGCAAGCGATTGTATCATTGTCTGACTTAACATTTCACCTTTCATGCTTAACGATATAGAAGGGACTTTAATTGAAACACCGCATAGAACAGGTCAAAAAGCGAATTAAAGACACCGCCAAGGCCTGCAAGAGACCGATGGCGTCCATTCGCCTGGTGGCCGTCAGCAAAACCATGCCGGCAGAAGTGGTTCGAGACGCCATCGAGGCCGGCATATTAGATCTGGGTGAAAATTATATCCAGGAAGCCAAAGAAAAGATTAACGCCTTGGCGGCATATCCCGTAACCTGGCATTTTATCGGCCACTTGCAGTCCAACAAGGCCAGATACGCGGTCCGGTTTTTTGATCTTATCCACTCGGTAGATTCCTTGAAGTTGGCGCAGGAATTGAACAAATATGCCAAAAAAAATGATAAGATTCAAGCCATACTGATTCAGGTCAATGTTGCCAAAGAGGTTTCAAAGTCAGGTGTCTATGTTGAGGACACTTTACACCTGTTAAGGGAAGTCAGCCGGCTTGAAAATATCGCCGTCAAAGGCCTCATGACCATGCCGCCTTTTTTCAATGCACCGCAGAAAGCTCGGCCATATTTTGCGGCATTGCGTGAATTACGTGATCATATCAAACTGGAAGCGATCTCCAACATTTCCATGGATGAATTGTCCATGGGAATGACAGGAGATTTTGAAACCGCCATCGAAGAAGGCGCCACCATCGTACGTATCGGTACGGCTATTTTCGGAGACAGACGTTGAAAGTTTTACTGCATACATGCTGCGCACCCTGTGCCGTTTATCCGGTTAAAACATTGAGGGCGGAAGGTCTGAAGGTCATGGGGTTTTTTTACCGCTACAACATCCACCCTTACAGCGAGTGTCTCAAACGCCAAAAGACCTTGCAGTCTTATGCCGATCAAATCGATCTGCGGGTAATTTTCCAGGAAGGTTACGATATAGAGGGATTTATTCAGAATGTGGTATACCGTGAAAAGGATCGCTGCAATTATTGTTATCATGACCGGTTACGATCCACCGCACTTTTGGCCAAAAGGGGCAAGTTTGATTATTTTTCCTCAACCTTGCTGTACAGCAAATTTCAAAAACATGAGGTCATAAAATCCATGGGGGATGCCATCGGTAAATCCGTGGGGGTACCGTTTCTTTACGAAGATTTTCGCACAGGATGGAAAGAGGGAATCGAAGGGTCAAAAAGTATGAGATTGTATCGCCAGCAGTACTGCGGCTGTTTATACAGCGAAAAGGAAAGATTCTACCGGGAAACAAAAAAAGTTCAGCCACCAAGACACGAAGGCACAAAATAAGGGGATATAATTCCTCAATTCGACAATCGCCAATCGACATTCTATTTCAAGCCTTAGTGGCTGATCGAATACGATCAGCCTAAAGACAGCTGCCCATGTTCGGAAATTTCATATATTTTATCCTCGTCCTTCTCATCTATCTCACCTATCAACCTTCCGAGGAGACATTTTTCACGGCGTTTGACGCCGTTACATTTTTTTTCTGTCTCATCATCCTCTTTTCCTTTCTGACCCGCTTTCAATTTCAAAGGATCGAAAGACGGATTGCAAAGGGCCAATACCTGCGGATCGACCATCAGTTCAACACCGCCATAGTCCAGCAATCCATCATGGCCATTCTGCTTTTTGCCGTTGACATCTACGCTCTGAATCTGCCCTCCTTTCTGGTGGACATGACACTATTTAAGACGATTCCGACCCTTTCGGCCTTGCTCTTTCTGCTGTTGTTTGTTTTCTACCTGGCCATCGTCTGGACGTTTGCCTATCAGTCATATCAACTGCTCTACAGACCCGGAATTTCCAGACGGACCTATGTCATTTCCAATATTTCCTTTTCGATCCCCGTATTGCTGCCCTGGCTGTTTTTATCCGGAATTTTAGATATAATCCATACTTTGCCCTTTGAATCGCCCAAACGATTTCTAAACACTACCGAAGGTGAGATAACTTACTTTCTCTTTTTCCTTTTTGGCGTGGCCATCATTGGACCGGCCCTGGTACAAAAATTCTGGCGCTGCCGTCCCCTTGAAGACGGATATCACCGAAGTCGGATCGAGGATTTGTGTCAACGCGCGGGAATGGCCTATGCCAATATTTTATACTGGCCCATTTTCGGCGGCAAAATGATCACCGCCGGTGTCATGGGGCTTATCAAGAATTTTCGCTATATTCTGGTCACCCCTTCCCTGTTGAATTTGCTAGAGCCCGCAGAGGTGGATGCCGTCATTGCCCATGAAATCGGTCATATCAAAAAGAAACATCTTGTATTTTATTTGGTATTTTTTGTCGGTTACATGTTTCTCTCATATATCACCTTTGACATCATAATTTTTGCCATCATCTATGCCAAACCGGTATTCTGGTTTATCAGCAAAACCGGATTGAGTCAGACAACTGTTGTTTCGGGGATCTCCAGTATTCTTATCATTAGTGTCTTTTTAATCTATTTCCGATTTATTTTCGGCTTTTTCATGCGTAACTTCGAGCGCCAGGCGGACACTTATGTATATGCATTGTTCGACAGCGCCAACCCCTTAATTACCACCCTGGAAAAAATCGCCGCCACCAGCGGTCAATCGGCGGACAAGCCCAACTGGCATCACTTCAGCATCAGACAACGGATTGATTACCTCAGAAAGTGCGAAACCAATTCATCCTGGATAACCCGCCATGACGGTAAAGTGAAAAAAAGTATCGGAATTTATCTAGCGTGCTTGATTCTTCTCGGAATCTTTGGATATCAGTTAAATGTCGGCGCTATGGGGGATCAGATCAGCAGGCATTTTCTGGAAAAGGTCATCCTGAGTGAAATTGAACAAACCCCTGATAATCCGAATTTATACAGCCTGCTGGGTAATATCTATTACGACAATAAAGATTGGCGCGGCGTCCGGGATGCCTGGGAAAAGTCACTGGCATTGGAGCCGGACAATGCCCAGGTTCTCAACAACCTGGCTTGGCATTACGCCACCTGTGAAGATGAAACATTTCAAGATCCCGCACGGGCCTTGGCGTTGGCCAAATTAGCGATCCAGCTTGAGAGACTGCCCCATGTTTGGGATACCCTGGCGGAAAGCTATTATGTCAACGGAATGCACCGGGAGGCGGTTGAAGCCGGTCGGCAGGCACTGACACTGGCCGGCAAGAAGCGCACCTATTACGAGAATCAACTGGATAAATTCAGCAACGCGGCAGGGGATTTAAAATTGAAGATTGAAGATTGAAGATTTGTGGTTCGTGGGTTCAGAGGTTCAGGGTTCAAAGGTTAGAACCGATGGATACTGCACATAATACGAATCAACATCTGGCATGCTCGTCATATTCCATAGGTAATAACGGCTAAATGAACAGATGAAGACTCAGGCCTTTTCGATACTAGGTGTCTGGATTTTTTCAACCTGGAACGGTGAACTCTGAACCTTGGAACCCTTGCCGGTTACCGTATACAGACCTTGCGCACCTGCTGCAGTTCCAGCAGTCCGGCAAAAATTTTCTCTATCCCATCCTGTTTTAAGGTTGTCATGCCGTCCTTTACGGCCTGGGCCCTGATGACATCAACTTTGGCCCGGTTTTGCACCAGTAATTTGATCTCTTCGGTTCCCATCAATAACTCGTGCAGGGCCATTCGACCGCGATAACCTTTGTTATTGCAATTTCTGCATCCCACCGGCCGGTTCAGCATTAACGAATCTGAATACTGAATGTTTACGTACTCTTGGAAACGATCAGGCCCATATTCCCGGACCAAGGAAGTATGCTCTTCCGCAGAGGGATGGTAGGATTGCTTGCATTCTTTGCAAAGGGTTCTTGCGAGCCGCTGGGCCAGAACACAAAGAATCGCATCTGAAAAATTGAAAGGATCCATCCCCATATCCAAAAGGCGGGTAATGCTTTCGGGTGCACTGTTGGTGTGCAACGTAGATAACACCAGATGTCCCGTGAGCGAAGCCTGAATGCCGATGGATGCGGTTTCTTTATCCCGCATTTCTCCGACCATGATCACATCCGGGTCGGCCCTGAGAAACGAGCGCATGGCGGCGGCAAAATCAAAACCAATTTTTGGTTTAACTTGAACTTGCCTCAATCCTTTTTGGGTGATCTCCACCGGATCTTCGGCCGTCCATATTTTGGTTTCAGGTTTATTGAGATATTTTAAAGCGGAATGAAGTGTCGTGGTTTTACCGGATCCGGTCGGTCCGCAGA
>JARFPZ010000373.1 GCA_029288035.1 Desulfosarcina sp. | reverse complement strand
ACACCAGGCCAATCAAAAGATGGATGAAGCGATTTTAGCGAGGTTGTTTAAGCTGTATCGAATAGAAAATATTCCTGAGCACATCATGCCGATGACCATTTCATGGCTCGGCAACAGTTCGGTGGCAACCTTGCCGACAATGCTCGATCTTCTGCAGCGGGGAAATCTCGATAATCATGAGTTGAACTCCGGCGACGTCGTCGTATTTGCTTCGGTTGGCGCCGGTATGAACGTTAATTCCATGGTGTATAAGGTGCCGTAATATTGGTTGAGCGGTTCCGGGTTCAACGTTCCGGGTTGAAAAACCCCGACCCACCAAATCATATCAGGGGGATTCCGTCTTCATCGCGTCTACAGAGTTCACCCATTGGGGTATGTCGGTTAATTCGGATTTTGATCAATAGTGTGAGGATGAGCAGTGTCCATCGATTGTAACCTTTGAACCCTGAACCTGGAACTGGCAGCTAAGGATTAAACAAACAGTTGTTGGGACGCAGGGATGTACCTGTATAGTACCGCTAAACAGCTAACTTTTGTAGTAATCCTGCAGGCATTTATAGTGGACTGGTTGGTGGTTATGCGCTTTTAGACCCCGCACAATGGCCTCGGCAGCCGAAAGGGTGGTTATAAAAGGCACCCGGTTGGTTATCGCGGTCCAGCCGATGGCGTATTCATCCGTACGCGACCTCTGGCCCAGGGGGGTGTTGATGATAAGGTCAATTTGGCCGTTTTTAATATCATCCACCACATTGGGCCGACCTTCTCGAATCTTCAATACGATCTTCACCGCAATACCCCGATTTGAAAGATATTCCGCCGTTCCCTGGGTCGCCACGAGGTGATAACCGAATTTTCTCAGACCTTCGGCGATGGGAAGAACCCGGGCTTTATCGTTGTCGTTGACGCTCAAAAACACGGTTCCTGACTTTGGAATGGTGATGCCGGCGGCTTGAAAGGCTTTAAAAACCGCCTCGCCGAATTTAGGGGCGATGCCCATAACTTCCCCGGTGGATCGCATCTCAGGGCGTAAAAAAATATCTGTTTGACCAAAACGGTCAAAAGGAAAGACGGATTCTTTAACGGCAACATATGATAACCGGGTGTTAAAGTTGTAATCGAGTTGATCAAGTTTTTTGCCGGCCATGACGTCAACGGCTATTTTGGCAATGGGAATTCCTGTGGTCTTACTGACAAAAGGCACGGTTCGCGAAGCGCGCGGATTGACTTCGATCACATAAAGGGTGTCAAACATCACGGCAAACTGTATGTTGATGAGACCTTTGACCTTGAGCGCCCCGGCCAGTGCCCGGGTGTATTCCCGGATATCTTCCTGCTGATCGCGGCTCAGTAAAAAAGGCGGCAATACCGCCATGCTGTCGCCCGAATGAACACCGGCTTCTTCGATATGCTGCATGATGCCGCAGATTTCAGTATGCTCGCCATCTGAAATGGCATCCACATCAAATTCATAGGCATCTTCCAAAAAGCGGTCCAGGAGCACGGGAAGCTCTTCGGAGGCCGTGACGGCATGCTGCATGTAGTGTTTCAAGGACTCAATGTCGTAGACGATTTCCATGGCCCGGCCCCCCAGAACATAAGAGGGCCTTACCACCAGCGGGAAGCCGATGCGCCTGCCGACCTCCATGGCCCCATCAATGGAGGTGGCGGTACCGTATTGGGGATGGGGAATATCCAATGAATCCAGCAAGGCCCCGAAGCGATCCCGATCCTCGGCCAGATCGATGGAATCCGGCGACGTCCCCCAAATCGGCACCCCGGCTTTTTCCAGGGGCAGGGCCAATTTCAGCGGGGTTTGACCGCCGAATTGAATGATGACGCCATCGGGCTTTTCAAGTTCGGCAACGCTCAATACATCTTCATAGGTCAGGGGCTCGAAATACAGTTTGTCGGCCACATCGTAGTCGGTGCTGACCGTCTCGGGATTGCAATTGATCATAATTGCTTCAATTCCCAAGGATTTTAAGGCCAGAATACCGTGAACGCAGCAGTAGTCAAATTCGATTCCCTGACCGATCCTGTTGGGGCCGCCACCGAGAATAATGACCTTCTTTTTCTGCGACGGGGTGGATTCGTTCTCCCGGTCGTAGGTGGAATAATAATAGGGAGTAAAAGATTCAAACTCCGCGGCACAGGTATCAACGATTTTAAACGAAGGCTGTACGCTGTTTGCTTTTCTGAAACTTCTGATTTCACCTTCGCTTTTTCCAGTCAGCAGGGCAAGATGTTTATCGGAAAATCCCAATCGTTTGGCATGGGCCAGTGTCCGGGGGGAGATGGTGTTTCGTCGTTTATACTCTGAAGCGATTTTTGTTTCAAATTCAGTCAGCTGGTAAAGATTTTCAAGAAACCACCGGTCGATTCCTGATATTTTCGCTATTTCTTCCCGGGAAATTCCGTTTTTCAAAGCCTGCCAGATTTTTAAAATCCGGTCGGGGGTTCCGGAACGAAGATCATCCAGCAACACCTCCCGCGGCATCTTAGCATAGCTGTCAACATCATTGGCGTGAAACCCGGACCAGCCGTTTTCCAGCGAACGCAGTGTTTTGTTGAGCGCCTCTTTAAATGTTCGGCCGATACCCATGGCTTCCCCGATGGACTTCATCTGGGAGGTCAGCCGCGGGTCTTCATCCGGAAATTTTTCGAAATCCCAGCGGGGAATTTTTACCACGACATAATCAATGGCGGGTTCGAAACTGGCCGGTGTCTTGCGGGTGATATCGTTGGGTATTTCGTGGAGGCGATAACCAACTGCCAGCTTGGCGGCGATCTTGGCAATGGGAAAACCGGTGGCTTTTGAAGCCAGGGCGGAGCTGCGGGAGACCCGCGGGTTCATTTCAACGACAATCATTTCCCCGGTGGCCGGATTCAGGGCAAATTGGATGTTGGCTCCGCCGGTCTCCACGCCGATTCTATCGACGATTAATTTGGCGGCATCCCGCATATTCTGGTATTCCACGTCGGTCAGGGTCTGGGCCGGTGCTACCGTGATACTGTCTCCGGTATGAATTCCCATGGGGTCAAAATTTTCTATCGAGCAAACGATCACAAAATTATTGGCCCCATCTCGCATGACTTCAAGCTCGTATTCCTTCCAGCCGAGCACGGACTGTTCCATTAAAATCTCGGTGGCGGGACTGGCACTCAACCCCCACTTAGCCGCATTATCAAATTCTTCCTTGTTATAAACGACACTGCCGCCAATGCCGCCCAGGGTGAAGGCGGGCCGAATGATCAGCGGGAAACCGATTTTCTGGCAAAGGTCCCGCGCTTCTTCAATGGTATGGACGCAGCCGCCCGGAGGTACATTGAGGCCGATTTCCCGCATGGCGTTACGGAAAAGCTCCCTGTCTTCGGCTAGCTTGATGGTTTCGAGTTTAGCTCCGATCAACTCCACGCCGTATTCTTCCAGGGTGCCGTTTTCGGCCAGTTCCACCGCCAGATTCAAGCTGGTCTGCCCTCCCAGAGTGGGCAGCAGGGCGTCCGGGCGTTCCTGTTCGATGATCTGGGTAACGGCTTCGGCATGCAGCGGCTCGATGTACGTTCTGTCCGAAAATTCGGGATCCGTCATTATCGTGGCCGGATTGCTGTTAATCAAAATAACAATGAACCCTTCCTCTCTCAACGCTTTGCAGGCCTGGGTTCCCGAATAGTCAAACTCGCAGGCCTGGCCGATGACAATGGGGCCGGATCCGATGACAAGAATTCGTTTGATATCTTTTCGTTTAGGCATTGAACTGTTTCATTTCCCTGATAAAGTTTTCAAAAAGGTAGCGGCTGTCCCGGGGCCCGGGAGCGGATTCGGGATGATACTGGACCGAAAATGCCGGCAACGTTTTGTGTCTGAAGCCCTCAAGGGTTCCGTCGTTTAGATTGATATGGGTAACCTCGACGTCGTTTCCGGGTAGACTGTCCGCGTCAACGATGAAGCCGTGATTCTGAGATGTGATTTCCACGGCTGTGGTGGGCAGATATTTAACCGGGTGATTGGCCCCATGATGGCCGAATTTTAATTTGGTGGTTTTAGCGCCCAGGGCCAAACCTAAAATTTGATGCCCCAGACAGATGCCGAAGATGGGCTTTTTCCCCAGAAGAACCCGCACGGCTTCGACGGCATAGGCCACCGGCTCGGGATCGCCGGGACCGTTGGACAGAAAAATACCGTCCGGATTCCAGTCCAGGATCTCATCAGCAGGGGTGTCAGCCGGAAATATCCGCAGCTGACAACCGTGCTGGTAAAGGGCCCTTAAGATCGAAAATTTCACTCCGAAATCGTAAACAGCCACCCTGAAGCCGGGCTGCCGGTCATGGTTGCTTGTCTCGTCCATGGGCCAATCATAATTTTCAGCGGTGGTGACCTGCTTGGCGATGTCCCTTCCTACGAGTTGTTTGCCGCTGTTAAGGCGTTCCAACAAAACGTCAAAGGGCTCATCGGAGGTGGTGATCATTCCCATCTGGGCCCCATGGTCGCGCAGGTGACGGGTCAGTTGTCGGGTATCGATGTCGCTGATGCCCACCACGCTATAATATTTCAAATATTCATCCAGCGATTTGGTGGCCTGCCAATGACTGACCACCGGGCTGTATTCCCGAATGATGAGACCGGCTGCGTAAATGCGCCTGGATTCAAAATCGCTGGGGTTGACGCCGTAGTTGCCGATTTGCGGATAGGTCATGGTTACCAGTTGAAAATGGTAGGACGGATCCGTTAAAATTTCCTGGTACCCCATCATGGCAGTATTAAAAACCACCTCGCCGATACCGGTGCCCATGGCGCCTAAAGAAAGTCCCTCAAAATATGTTCCGTCCGTTAATATTAAGCGCGCTTTCATCCTTCACCCAATTTCCCTTTTGGCTTTTTTAATGCTCTTTTTCACCCGTTCAGATGCCGTGCCGCCGGGTAGATTTCTTCTCTCTACACACTGCGCCGGATCGAGCCAGGCATAGACATTATTTTCTATTTCTTTTGAAAACCTGTTCATCTCATCGAGGCTGAACTGATTAAATTCCTTTTTTTGACCGATGCCATAAAGGACCATTTCCCCGACGATTTGGTGGGCCTTTCGAAAGGTCAGCCCCCGTCCCACAAGGTAATCGGCCAAATCCGTGGCGACCAAATAGCCTTTATCAATTGCCTTCTTCATCACCTCTTTGTTAAAAGAAAGTTTCTTCAAAAGACGCGTCATCACCATTAAACACTGTTCGACCGTATCAACGGCATCAAAAAGGGACTCCTTGTCCTCCTGCATATCTTTGTTATAGGTTAACGGGAGGCCTTTCATGGTCGTTAAAAGGGCCATGAGATGTCCATAGACACGGCCCGTCTTTCCCCGAATGAGTTCCGGGAGATCCGGATTTTTCTTTTGGGGCATAATACTGCTGCCAGTGCAAAGTTCATCCGGCAGCCTTATAAAATTGAACTCCTGGGTGGACCAAATCACAATTTCTTCGCTTAATCGCGACAAATGCATCATCAGGGTAGAAGCGGCGAAAAGGAAGTCCAACACGAAATCTCGATCGCTGACGGCATCCATGCTGTTATCCGAAATGGTCCCAAATCCCAACTCTTTGGCGACCATATCTCGGTCAAGTTTAAAGGTGGCGCCGGCCAGGGCCGCACTGCCAAGGGGTAGAACGTTCACCCGGACCAAGTTTCCCTGCAGCCGTTGCCGATCTCTTTTCAACATCTCAACGTATGCCAGCAGGTGATGGGCGAGCAGGACGGGCTGAGCACGCTGCAGGTGGGTATAGCCAGGGAGAACCAAATCAATGTTTTTTTCAGCAAGGTCTGTTAAGACCTTCTGCATCTCCCGGATCAGCAAATTGACCTTTTCGATGGCCTCTCTGACATACAAACGCAGGTCCAGTGCTACCTGATCGTTGCGACTACGACCGGTGTGAAGTTTCTCGCCAAGAATTCCTATTTTTTCAATCAGCGCTTTTTCAACAGCGCTGTGAATGTCTTCGTAGGCTTCATGAAAAGAGAATTCACCCCGGTCCATCTCGTTTTCAATCTCAGAAAGGGCTGCCAGAATTTGGGAGGCCTCTTCTCCCGAAATAATCTTCTGTTTGGCCATCATGCGGCAATGGGCCTTGCTACCTGCAATATCCTGTGAATAGAGGCGGCGGTCGTAGCTGATGGAGGCATTAAAGCTGTCAACGATTTTATCCGTTTTTTCCCTGAAACGGCCGCCCCACAATTTGTTATCTGTGACTCCTTCATTTTTGGTCATAGGTCATTTTCCCATGGTTTTTGATATAGGGCTCAATTGTGTATTCGTTTGGCTCTAATCCTATTTGCCCGCAACTTATAACTGAACGAATGACGAATGATGGAATCGCTTCGCTCTGTCATATTCTATGCCTGATGAATCGAAAATCTCATATCCGATATCCCAAATCGAAAGACCCGCAACTCGTAACCTGCAACCCTGCAACCCGTAACCCGAATTAATCACGTTTAAACTTGCTGTAATCGGGGCTGCGATAACGGCTTTCACCACCGCCGTCAATGGTCAGAAGAGATTCGACCTTCAAGGGCAGTCCGAACAGCTGGATAAACCCCTGGGCGTCCTGTTGATTGTATACATCTTCTTCTCCGAAAGAGGCATAGTCCTCACGATACAAGCTGTAAGGGCTTTTACGTCCGGCAACAATGGTATTGCCTTTATACAGTTTCAGACGCACGGTGCCGGAAACCTTTTCCTGGGTTACCTTTACGAAAGCGTCCAGGGCTTCCCGCAGTTGCATGAACCACATGCCGTTGTAGACCAGTTCGGCATATTTGACCGCCACGAAATCTTTATAGTGCATGGTGTACTTATCAAGGCACATACTCTCCAGCGCTTGATGGGCACGGAAGATAACCGTGCCGGCGGGGGTTTCATAGACCCCCCGGCTTTTCATGCCCACCAGCCGATTCTCGACAATATCGACACGACCGATGGCATGGGCGCCTGCTGTTTTGTTTAAGCGCGTAAATAGATCCACGGCGGACAGGGTCTCGCCGTTTAAGCTTATGGGATTTCCTTTTTCAAAGCCGATTTCGATATACTCGGGTTCATCCGGTGCCGCCTCGGGACTGACCGTCAGTTGGAACATGGCAGACTCCGGCTCATTCCAGGGATCTTCCAGCAATCCCCCCTCGTGGGAAAGGTGCATGATGTTGCGGTCGCGGCTGTAAATATCCTTTTCGGTTTGCGCCAGAGGAATGTTGTATTTGGCGGCATATTTAATGGCATCCTCCCGGCTGCGGATTTCCCACTCGCGCCAGGGTGCAATAACCTTGAGCTTGGGATTGAGCGCCATCACTGTCAGCTCAAAGCGAACCTGGTCATTGCCCTTGCCGGTGCAGCCATGGGCAATGGCATCGGCCCCTTCGGCTTCCGCGATTTCAACCATTTTTTTGGCCATCAGGGGACGGGCAACAGATGTGCCCAGGAGGTATTCGCGTTCGTATACGGCGCCTGCCTGCATGGTCGGAAATACGTAATCTCTTAAAAATTCCTCGCGCAAGTCGCTTACAATCAGTTTGGCGGCGCCGGAAGCAATGGCCTTTTCCTCCAGCCCATTCAATTCTTCCTGCTGGCCGACATCGGCCGTGAAACAAATGACTTCGCAGTTGTCGAAATTATTTTTAAGCCACGGGACGATAACGGAAGTATCCAGTCCGCCGCTATAGGCCAGCACGACCTTGCGCACCTTATCCTTTGCCATCTTTTACTCCTTTCACCAAAATAAAAAACCCGGCGTTTGCCGGGGTTTTTATGCTTTCCATTGAGATGTCAATAATATCATGTCAAACACAAAAACCCCCCTGGGTTTCGTCGCCGGTAGCGGCGACGGGGACGGATACGGATGTTTGTCGAGATTTTTGGCATCATGATTTTATTCTTTCTGAAACTGTTCGCGGCAATATGACAAAAAAAAAATCACCTGTCAAGCCCGAAAATAAATTAGTAGTTGTTTAGTCCATCGATTCGTAATTACGATGACGTATCTACTCACTCAGGACTTGGTGCTGAGTGAGCCATCATCTTGGAAAGGTCAATAATGATACGTGACTGTAATTGCGAACCGTAGCACTTAGTAACTTTATTTATTTTTTCATTTTTGGTTCGGGATCAGCCGGTCTAGGATTTAAAAATCCAATATCAGTTGTTTTAGCGTTTCATAAACTTTTAACAGGCTATTGAGGCTGACCCATTCGTCGACCGCATGGGCGCCATGGCCGATGGGACCGAAAAGAACGGAAGGAATACCCGCCTTCCCGGCTAAGGCGGCATCCGTCCAGAAAGAAAGGCCTGCCAGAGAGGATTGTGGAGACGCTTTTTGCAGACGGGATAATATCTCGGCATCATCCGGCACCCTGTATGATGGTCTCTGAAACAGCTTGCGGCCCTTTACTTCATGCTTTCCGGGATGATTTTCAACGGCGCAAACCGTTCGTTGCAGCTCGAGATCAAGATCCGGTCGGGATTCTCCCGGAAGCGTGCGGCGCTCCCATTGGAGGTACGAATGGCCGGCAATGACACTTAATTCGGTGCCACCCGCAATAATACTGCTGTGAAGGGTCGCATGGCCCAGCAACGGGTCCGGTGTGCGATTTAATAGCTCGGCCTGGACCTTGTTCAGTTCATCCAATGCAGACCGTAACGGCAAAATGGCATCGATGCCTTCCTCCGGTCGGCTTCCATGGGAAGCCCGGCCGATAATTTCCATCTCATACCAGGTAAAACCTTTGTGACAAACGCCGATATTTTCCTCTGTTGGCTCCAGAAAAATCGCTCCAAGGGGTGGTGGAGAGATATCGCAAAGCCATTTTTCCACTAAATAGTCCATGCCGAGACTTTTATCTTCTTCGTCGGCGACGAAGGTTAAAAGTATATCGAGGGGCGGCGGATGACGGGTGAAATACTCGGCAAGCAGTAGCATGACAGCAAGGCTACCCTTCATATCATACGCTCCACGGCCGTAAAGCCTGTCACCCTCCTGTCTCAATCTGAACGGATCATCCATGCCTGCGACCCCCACCGTATCAAGATGGCCGTTCAATAGCAGGGATTTTGCGGAATTGGTGCCTGATACTACGGCAATTAAATTGTTGCGATCCGGTGCGATGGTCTGAATTTGCGAGCGGAGCTTCAGCGCATCGAGGCGATGCCGAATCAATGTTGATAGTTCGTTTTCTCCCGGACCGTGCGAGAGGGTCATATTAACAGAATTGATCCGCACAAGCTCGCTTAACAGGCCAATGATGGCGTTTTCCAGATTATCCATATTAGATATCCTTGGTAGGTTGAGTTTGTATGATAAAGAGCGACGAGCGAAATGTCAAACCTATGTTTTTCCCACCATCGGGCAATTATCTTGTCTCTGACGATTTTTAATGCTAAAATTGAGTTTAAAGAAAGCGAATTGCCCGGCGATAAATAGCCGGATTTCAATGCGGATTCTTTGAATGAGATTTATGCTCTGCTTTGACTTTTAGCAAGACAGTTATTTTTTACTTTTACAAGAGCAAATCCCAATGTTGTCACGCTGGTCTCAAACCGAGATTTAATCGTTCTTTAGCATTGAAAAAAAACGATCGATTCTCTGGCATAGTCGCAAATATTGCTTTTCTGATAAGCTTTAAATTTTTACTGTACGCGTCGTTTTATCGAGACCTTGTATGAAAGATACAGATAAAACCAAAGAAGAACTCCTCGCGGAAATAGCTTCATTGAGCCGCAGAATCGAGACTTTGGAAAAAGCCGAGGCCGACCACCGCAAAACTATTGAGGAGGCTTTGCGTGAGAGCGAGGCGAAATACAGGCAGCTTTTTGAATACGCTCCCGCTGCAATCTATGAGATTGAATTGGAAACCGGAAAATTTATCAGCTTGAATGCTGTCGCATGTGAGTACAGCGGCTACACCAAGGAAGAATTCCTCGAATTGAAGGTATGGGATGTCCTTACTGAACAAAGCCTTACCAAACAACTCGAGAGATATGATAAAATCATGAAAGGTGAATCCGTTCCTAACATTTTTGAGACTGAAATCATTGCTAAAGATGGACGCAAGATTTGCGGATTAGTTAATTCAAGATTTGGATATGAGAATGGCAAACCTGTTAGAGTAACCACAGTTTTCCATGACATCACCGAGAAAAAGAGACTGGAACAGGAACTTCTTAAGGCCCAGAAATTAGAGTCTTTAGGTGTTCTGGCCGGGGGGATTGCTCATGACTTTAACAATTTTCTATCCGGCATCATGGGAAATATATCCCTGGCAAAGCTCGAAGCCGAACAGGGAGAAGATATTATAGAAGCACTCGATGAGGCCTTGCGGGTCACCTCAAGAGCCAGCGCGCTGACCCGGCAGTTGCTGGTCTTTTCAAAGGGGGGGGCACCGGTAAAAAAGACTGCTTCCATATCGGAGGTGTTGAGAGATTCAACCGTTTTTGCTCTGAGGGGATCAAAGGCGCGATGCGAATTCAATATCATTGAAGACCTCTGGCCGGTAAATGTCGACCTCGGGCAGTTTAGTCAAGTGATTCACAACCTTGCCATCAACGCAGTCCAGGCCATGCCTCAAGGAGGCGTCATCCGCTTGAATGCATGTAACGTTGCCTTGGAGGCACGATCCGGCTTGCCCTTGGAAGCCGGTAGATATGTCAAAATTTCAATTCAAGACGAAGGCCTTGGTATCCCACAAGAACATTTAGCCAAAATTTTTGATCCCTATTTTACTACCAAGCACCAGGGTAGTGGTCTCGGTCTGTCGATGTCATACACCACCATTTATGCACACGAGGGCTATATTGAGGTGGACTCTGAAATGGGCGAAGGGACCACTTTTTGTATTTATATGCCGGCAAGTCATGAAAAACTTGTTGAAAAAGGAGACCGGGAAGAGCGACTCATAAAAGGAGAAGGAAAAATCCTTGTGATGGATGATGATGAGTCCATTCGAAATGTCACTGAAAAAATATTGATTGAGTTGGGGTATGACGTCGGCTGCGCTTCGGATGGTGCAGAAACGATTGCGGTTTATCAGGACGCTGCGAGATCCGGACATCCTTTTGATGCGATCATCATGGACCTGACCATCCCCGGTGGAATGGGAGGGAAGGAAACGATCGAACGACTTTTGAAGATTGATCCGAAGGTCGCCGCGATTGTGTCCAGCGGATATTCCAATGATCCAATCATGTCTGATTTTGAGAAGTATGGATTTCGCGGGGTTGCCACCAAACCCTACAGCATTGAAAAACTCAGCTGGGTTTTGCACGACGTGTTGATGGAAGCAAAAGAGCGCAATTGATATTCCCGAAAGTAGCCGTCATTAAACCATTATACATAATTTTCTAAATGCCGCACACCCCTTTCTGCGGTTGTCATCCGTTGGACCACTTGCTCAAGCCTTTTGAAGCCCTCGAGCGTCTTTGGATGATAACAGGGAAAATAAAAGAACTGCACCCTGAATTTTTCAGGATGAAATTTTTTAATTGTTTTGACCCCATTCGTCCTTAGATCCGACTCCAAAAGTTCTCTAATCCGATTAGCCATGTCAGGGTTTGATTTTTTAATGGTTTCAATGACTGACATCAGATCATCGGCGCTGCCGAAAGACCCCAGGACGTGACGTTGGAGAAAATACATTCCCGTAGCATGAACCCTGTTGTCATCTTTGAGCATATCCGGATTAATTCGAGATTTAACTATTCTCATCGGGAAAAAGCGTTTCAAACTCGAAATAAAGGATCCGTAAGTGTCGCCACACATATATGAGTCGGCAGCAGGGACCAAACCATGTTGCAGAACAAAATTTTTCGTGACGATAAAGGCGGCAGCCATTGCCATGGTGTTCATCAAATTATTGCCTTGACGGCTGTCGTGTTTACCATCGGATGTCGCTTTCGCCAACCTTCCCACCTCCACGGCGGGTACATCGGGCACCTTGTCAAAAGAAGGCTCCATCCTGAGATAAGACAAACTCGGGATATCTTGTTTTCTGCTGAAAGGAAATAATGTCATCGTTCCGATCAATTGGCCGGATCGCATCACCAAAACGACAATATCCTCCGGGTTTCTGGATGAAATAAAATCCAATGCCTTTTGTTGCTGGAGGTCGGCACGGCTATCGGAAAAGAATCTTTTTGATCGTTCTCGCAAAGAATCAAAACCCGGCAAACATCCACTTGACAACAGCAGCAAAGAAGCTTCAAACAGTGGGATCCGAAAGAGCTTTTTTCGATACTCCTCCAGAAGTAACTGATCTACATTGTATTGCAGATGATGCGGTAAGTTTTTGTAAACTGCGACTAACGCCACGGTGTCACCGGCCTGATATACCTGCTCAGCCCAGCGGAATTCCCTTGCGATAGGCTCATAAGAAAAGTCAGCGAATTCTTCTTTTTGAGTTATGTTTGAAATACCAAGGTTGTCGCGGTAATAATCCCAGGGTTGTTGACGTTGGATTGCCTCATTTTGTGTTGCTAACATGTTCTAGTCCTCCTTTAAATTTCTATAAATAAAGTTATTTATCGAAATGATTGACTAGTATGAGCAACATGTGTGCCATCGCTCTTTAGAAAAAAGTAAGCTAAGCGTGGGCCTTTACTTTGAGGGTTTTTCTTTTACTACATTGTTTTTATCTGTCAGTGTTGGATTGAAAGATAGTCATCGAATTGGCGTGACGACTGCTATTCGTCAAAAATTTGACCGACTAAAAAGTAATATGAGACAAGAGGTAGTAGGAAAGTACTTAGGAGTGCACAAGCGCTGAAATGGTAAAGGTTTATGATGGATTACGCATATGATAATTTTTTTGAAGAGCAACAATCAAAAAATCAAAGACTGTGACCGTTGATGTTGTGGAAGTAAATAAAAATTAAAAATTTTTTACTACGAGACATCTGTACTAGCGTATTATTAAACGAATACCTGTCACCTTAATAAAATTTCAAATGACCATAATGCTACTAGTAGTATAGATAGTAGTTACTATATTTCTGTGTGCTTAAATTTTGTCCTGAAATGTCCTGGTCCTCAACTAAGTGCTCTTACTGTATGATGAGGTTGCGTTCCCCTGCTGTTTATTGCGGACGTATCCCTCGCTCTAACGGATATTTTCTATTTGAAAAATTTGCTTGGCAGAACAATTGGCTAGTACAAGCAATATTTGTGCCATTTCGCTTTCTCAGACAGATGTACTTACCAGGCCTTTATTATTCCGATCATATTTTTGTTTAGTTCCTCATATTTAACTGGATTAAATTAAGAAATGGTCATCGAATTGGCGTGGCGATTTTTTTTCGTCAATTATTTGACCGACGAAGGGAGATGATAACCTCAGAAAGGTTGAAAGGCAGGAGATTGGTGAATTGAGATCTATCGGTGTAATTGCGGGAAACGGGTTACGTGTTGCGGGTGACGGGTTGCGGGGTGCGAGTTGCGGGCAATTAAGGCTTAGAGTAAAAGGCATGGCGCATAGAGCAAGATGTCGCTCAATGGAAGGTGCAGGAAGATCAAAAGGGGTGCGGGTTACAGGTTACTCGATGCTTGATCCTGGTTACTCGATG
>JARFPZ010000370.1 GCA_029288035.1 Desulfosarcina sp. | reverse complement strand
ACTGGCACCGGGATTGCGATTGGGTTGGATTCAGACCCATCCCGGCTTAATGAACAGATTGACTACCTGTGGTTTGATTTACAGCGGTGGCGGCTTGAATCCGTTTACATCGGCGATCGTCCAGAGTGCCATTGAACTCGGCCTGCAGGAAAAGCAGTTGTCTCACCTCAAAGAAGTGTATCTGCGGCGCAAGAAGGCGTTAAACACGGCCTTGAGAATAAATCTTCCCGATTCTGTTTCCTTCGTTGAACCCGGCGGCGGTTTTTTTACCTGGTTGCAGTTCCCGCAGCACGTTGACACTGAAAAATTAGTACCCGAAGCTCACAAGCATGATGTGAGTTTTGCACCGGGTTCATTTTTTTCACCACAGGGGGATTTGAAAAATTATCTGCGCCTCAGTTTCGCTTATTACGCGGAGGACGAATTAAAAGAAGGCGCCGAACGATTGGCCGCTGTGATCAAGGAACAGCTATTTTAAATGTTATTTGCAGTCGTAGCTGGAATCTGGTTGGATGTCCTTTCGATACTCGAGACATTGTGAAAGCAGGATATTAGGGATTTCTCCATTTGGTGAACACAAAGGGACTTAAAAGGTATCAATAAACCCCTTTGTTCGGTTACGGGTGAGACCTTCCGGATCATTTGGGCGGAGCAAGATTTTTTTTGCTGTATTTCAAGATTTCATTTAGCATCCATGGTTTTGGGACACCGCTCAGACCTCTTCCATTAATAAACAATGTCGGTGTGCTTCTTACGCCGGCATGGATGGCGGCGTTTATATCTTCTTGCACGACCCGAAGACCCCGGTCCGAATCCAGACAGCTTTTAAATACCTTTAAATCCAGGTCTATGGTCGATGCGATATCCATCAAAACGGCTTGTGAAATTTTGCCTTTGGTCTCAAACGCAATATCGTGGAATTCCCAAAACCTGTTTTGTTCATTGGCGCATGCCGATCCTTCGGCCAGCAAACAGGCGCCAGGGTGTAAAGTTGAGGAAAGCTTCGTGTTGCAGGTTCTATCCAGCGGATAGTGCCGGAAACTAAAGCGAGCGATATCATGGTTGCTAGACGCCGCAAGCTTAAGATACTTGGAAGCCCTGGCACAGTAGGGGCATAAAAAGTCACTGAATTCAACGATGGTGACAGCAGCATCGGCGGCGCCCGTGACCGGCCGGTTTTGGGCGTAGGCACCAGCTATAATCTGCTGCTTTGCCAAGTGCGCTTTAATTTTTTCCAAATGCGCACGATCATCACCCGTCAAGGTTTTGGAAATGAATTGAGAACCCGCGACGCCAGCGACAGAGGCAAATATAATACCCCCGATCAGAAGTCCTTTGATAGCATTGCGGTAGTAAAGATCAATTCCCTGTGCATCCCTTATGCCTGGAATGATGGCGCGCATTGGAACGCGGGGTTTTGGTTCTTTCCATATACGCTTTATCAACAAAAGGATTATCGCTACATTAACGACATAGGTTGATATGCATAGCCAACAAACTGCCTGTATTATGAAAACCATCACATAGGCAAGATATAGATCGAATGCAAAACCCAGAGCTGCAAGGCAGAACACCCAGCGAAGATACATCCTCCCGGAATCCCGCCAAAAGATCACTCCGCCAAATCCCAGTAGCGCCAATGTGCTGTAAAATAAAGCCCCCCATGATGCAAGCGGAAGCCCCAGCATGCTGCTGTATGGGCCGGACGTCACTGACTGGCAGTCGAGTCCGCCATCGCCGCCACATAACAGGCCGCTCTTGATTTCACCCTTCAGCAGGGCAACATGCATCGTATAAAGATACAGGCAAATCCCGAGGCCGGCGGCTGCCAGGACAATGATAAGCCATGCGTTTCTTCTATCGTTGGAATCTGGTCCAGGCGTTTCTGTTACTATATTTTTTTCGTGTGATTTAGCCATATCCTTACTTATTCAATTCCGCTTTGATGGCCCAGCCTATTTTTTGCAACAGATAGGGTTTTTTTATATAAGTTCCAGCCCCCAGACGCTGGGCTTCTTTGACGCGGGCCGATTCAGAATATCCGCTAGCGATGACAGATTTTTGCCCGGGGCGGAATTCAATGATTTTTTGGTATGTTTCAAGGCCGTCAATGCCGGGCTCCATAATCATATCGAGCACCAGCAGGTCAATGGTATGGTCGAGCAGATATTCAACGGCCTCTTCACCGCTTGAGACGGTCAAGACCGTGTAGCCCAACTTTTCAAGCATCCTGGCAGCAATTTGACGCTGGTCTTCAACATCATCCACCACCAATATGGATTCGCCGTTGCCGATTATTTTCTGAATGGAGGGTATTTCAGCCTGAGGAGTAAACACCTTGCGGGTAACCGGGAAATATAATGTGATTTCTGTCCCGACACCTTCTGTACTTGTGACGTCGATATAACCCCGATGGTCTTTGACCGTACCCCAGACCACCGCCATTCCAAGGCCGGTTCCGCTTCTTCCCATGATTTTTTTAGTATAAAACGGCTCAAAAATTCGTTCGATATCGCTCTTTGCAATTCCGATACCGCTGTCGATCACGGTCACTGTGACGTAATCACCTTTATCTATATCATCATAGCCGTTTTTTACCGTATCAATATGTCGGTTTTCGGTAGTGACAACGATTTTACCCCCTTCGGGCATGGCTTCGGTGGAATTGGATACTAAATTCATAACCGTTTTCGATAAATGCACAGGTGAACCCAAAATATTTAACAAATTTTTATCCAGATTTTTTTCCACCGTAATGCTGGTATGAACTTGTTCTAATTTAGCATGTTCGGGACTCAGTAGATAATCTGAAACAATTTCGTTTAAGTTAACCACCTCTGTGGCTTCTACCCCTCTGCGAGCGAGGGTCAATAAATCCTGAACAATGGCAGCCGCCCGCTCCCCCGATTTTTGAATGGTTAACATCGGTTTTCGCAGAGGACTGTCTTCTTTTAGATCCATCAATAACAGTTCAGGATAACTGACAATACCGGAGAGAATATTGTTGAGATCATGGGCCACGCCCCCAGCCAGGGTCCCAATGGCTTCCATTTTCTGCGCCCGCTGCAACTGTAATTGCAACTCTTCTTTTTCCCGACTGGCCTGCTTGAGCTCCGTGATGTCGTTTCCAATACAAAGAACTCCGATAAACTTGTCATCATCGTTGAAAATAGGTCGATAAGTCCAGGCGATCCAAACCTTGGTGCCGGATTTTTTTACGGTTTCATTTTCACTAACCACCGGTCGCTCCGGATCTTTTTGCAGAAATTTGGTGAGCTTCTCAAAACGTGGCTGTTTTGCACGCGATGCCGATAAAATGATGGATCCGGCATATTTCCCGATGAGCTCCTTTTCCGAATAGCCAAAAAATCGCTGGGCGAATTCATTGAAAAAGATAATCTTTCCGCCGGTATCGAGCCGTAAAATGATGCTGTTGGCGTTTTGTACCAATTCGCGATATTTTTTCTCACTGGTTTGCAGCTTCTCAAATGCCAAGGTGTTGGCAATACTGATCGCCAGTTGGGAGGCCACACCCATCAAAAGACTCATGTCGCTTTGGATCAACGGCCTGCTGGATTTCCTGTTGTCGACCGCCAAAATTCCGAAGGGTTTTTTTTCATATATAATAGGGACACAGATCAGAGATTTACTGCCCAGTAGCTTTGCCACCTCTAAACTATTGGGAGATAGTGAATCCTGGATTTCGTTGATATTGTTGACAAGGAAGGGGCGTTGCTCTTTGACGGCCAACACAAACACACCTTTGGATTCGGGATTGTCGAGATGAAATGTCGTGTTTCTTAATATTTTTTCTTCGTCCGGGCTCTGACCATAACCGGTAAAAAACCGCAATTTGGATTCTTTCCTGTCGGTTAGCATGATCATTCCGCGGTCAAACTCCAGCCGTTTTTCCATCACCCCGGCGACCGCCCTCAACAGCTGATTGATATCAAATATATTCGAAGCGGCCTGGCCGATTTCCTGAACCAGGAGGGCATCGTTGTAGCGGAGGTTACCTTCAACGATGATGTCATGAGCGGTTTCCGACTGGAGTTCCACCATTTTGATCAATGCTTTTTTTTCAAGATTATCCGTATAATAGGACAACATCAAGGTGATAAAAGCACAGATCAGCGCAATAATTCCCCAAGTTAAAAAAGGCAGCTTCACCAGTAGTAAGAGCAAAATTATAATACTGACGATCACATAATAATTTCGAATCCGTCTCCAACGAAGCATTGGACTATTCGTCCAGCTGATGACATAGCGACAGCAATCATCTCCCCTGTGAACACAGGAAGGATGTTCAAGCTGAGCGAGTTTATCCGTAAACATTCGTGCCAGCGATTCAAAAGTGCCGGTTCTGTTTTGGCACTGGTATGGCTTTTCTTTAACGCCTGATCTGGGAACGGCGGTAATTTCAACCAGGTTCGAACGAATTGTTTTGGCCTTGACATCCGCCCCTCGGCTCATCAGGGCATACATTTTTTCAATCAGGAGATAAATGGTCCTCGGGCTCATCAACCCCAGTGCATATTGTTTCGCCGCCCCCAGCCCCTCTGATGATGTCGAAAATCGACCGGCTTCCCGGGCAATATTCGGATTGCCCGTTCGGGCAACCAGAATGTCTTGCAGACGATCCTGCTGTTCCTGGGTAAACCAGTGGGCTGGATCGTCTATTTCGTAGTTGGCAATAGAGGCCTCTTCCAGAATCGAGTCGACGTCAATATCCGGATAATATTTTTTTAGATATTGAATGTAAATTTTGTTCAGTCGACTGTTGTATAGCGGCGGCGATTCGTTCATATTGTTCTATTCGTGAAACTATTCTGTCGGACACTGCATTTTGTGCGGTTTTTGTATGAAATGCCCGCTCACTAGCGGCCCTGTCAAAAATCTAAAACAGAAGGTCCAAGACATAAGAAAATCATAAAAAAATCATTGGGCTGTGTCAAGACAGGATGTATTATAAGGCACTCAAATTACATTTATCCAACCAGATCGACAATCTCTGAAGCCGGAACCAGTCGGACCTTTTTTTGTAATTCAGGGAGCATCTCGCGAAGAACTTGATATGTCAGTGAATGCGGATGACCGATCCCGACAGCATATCCGTTGTGCTGGGCGATTCTAACCAACTCATTTAGCTGTTTGCGGATAAATTCGACCGTTGCCACATGGTCTAAAAAAACATCCCTCTGGGCAAACGGGATCTGAAACAGACGAGCCGAAGGTTTGCAGAGCGTCTCCACGGTCGTGCGGCTGTCAACGAAATAGAGGCCTCTTTTTTTCAGGATCGTGAAAATCTGATACATTTGACTGGAGGCTGCCGTCATCTTCGAACCCATATGATTGTTGACACCCTTGATAAATGGCACTGCATCCAGATCATTTTCAAGCTGACGAGTTAGCTGATCTGGCGTCATAGAGGTTAGCAGGGTTCCTGGACCGGGATTGACATCCGGATATTCGACCGGCTCCATCGGCAGATGGAGCATGATGTCAAACCCTTTTTCCCTTGACAGGTGGGCGATAGTTTTCTGAAACGGGCTGTGGGGTAGAATTGAAAAGGTAAGCACTGCATTAAGCTTGCTAAATTTTATCGCTATTTTTTTGTCATAGCCCAGATCATCGATAATAATGGCAACCAGGGGGCGATGCTTTGCGGGTGTGGTGGATTTTACCGGCTTTTTCACCGACGGGATCTTTTTGGAGGGATAAATCTCAAAGGCGGGGCTTTTGGCACTGGTCTGCGGGGTGGGCGGTACCGATTTAACAGGGGAGACAGACTTTGACGGCTTATCAGGGCTAACCAGAAAATGCATCAACAGTCCGGCGGTAACCACCAATAACACTAAGATTGACACCCCAGCAAGAACCTTGGCCAAAGAACTTTGGAATAAATTGTTATTACTCGATTTTCTGCGTATTTTCTTTTTGCGGGTCGCTTTTCGTTTTGCCATTTAGCTTTTAAAATTCTTAAAAATTTCATAACCCTCCAGAAGCTCGAGGGCCCGCATAACCTGGTTGTCGGTTTGAAGCATTTCCGGTTTTAACGGACCGACCCTGAATTCGACTTCCTGCCTTCTGGATTTCTCCTGGTTTTCCTCATCACCGTCGTCTTCTTTGTCTTGTTTTTCGTTCGACTCAGCCTCAAGATGATTTTCCAGATCTTTTTCTTTTAACAGCCCATCTTCTTTGCTCCTGCTTTCTGCGGGGTCCAGAAGCCGGTGCTCTAAAAAAATATCCGGTTCAATTCCCTTGGCCTGGATCGATCGGCCGTTCGGCGTGTAATAACGGGCAATGGTTAATTTGAGGCCGGAGCCGTCCCGCAAGGTCTCCACAGTCTGTACCGATCCTTTGCCGAAAGAGGTGGTTCCCAGTATCAGTGCGCGTTTGTGGTCTTGCAATGCACCGGCTACGATTTCAGATGCGCTGGCACTTCCGGCATTGATCAATACCACCAGGGGATAGGAGCGTTTTTCACTCGAAGCAGATGCATTGAATTCCTTGGTATTTTTTGAGTTACGCCCTTTAATCGAAAGAATTTTACCTTCGTCTAAAAAGAGATCGGTCACCTTGAGGGACTGATTCAACAACCCACCACCATTGTTGCGCAGGTCCAGCACCAGACCTTTCAAAGGATCCTTTGAGCTCTCCAATTTTCTCAAAGCCTTTTCCATCTCAGTGGTGGTGGTTCCGGTAAAATTCGACAAGCGGATAAAACCATAGCCGGGTTTCAACATAATGGATTTTACACTTTGAATGGGGATGACATCTCTAACCAGTTCAAATTCGAGCGGTTGCTTGACACCCTCGCGCAAAATGGTCACGGCTACCGGTGTTCCTTTGGGTCCCCGCATCATATTTACCGCTTCGCGAAGATCCTTTGTGGGTTTGCCGTCGACTTTAATGATTTTGTCACGGGCTTTTATTCCAGCCTTGTGGGCAGGGGTGTCCTCAATCGGTGAAATCACCGTTACAAAGCCATCCCTCATGGTGATATGGATACCGATGCCGGTAAACTTTCCCTTGGTGTCTATCTGCAAATCTTCAAAGGCCTCTTGCGGAAGCAACGAAGAGTGAGGATCCAGGCTTTGAACCATTCCCTGAATCGCCTTTTGAATCAACTCCTTGGTTTCCACCTCATCAACGTATTCCTTTTCAATCAATTCGATGACATCCGAAAATACTTTTAATTCCTCATATACATCTTCGTTCTTGGCCGACAGATCACGATAGAAACCAGTGCCGATTGTCCAGAAAACAACTGCAATTACCATTAATAACCACAGTTTTACATGCCGCTTTTTTTTGCTAATCATTAAGGTGCTCCTTCTTATCCTTTTTTTAACCAATTCAACGGATTCAACGGTTTCCCGTGGTGACGCACTTCAAAATAAAGCTTTGCACCCGTCATGGATCCGGTGTCCCCCAACGTGGCGATGACTTCTCCGGCATCAACCGTGTCGCCCTTGGATTTAAAGGTTTCTTCCAGGTGGGCATAGACCGTGTAATAACTATTGCCATGATCAATAATAATCATGTTTCCATAGCCTTTAAACCACTCTGAATAAATTACCTTTCCTTTGAAGACAGATCGAATCGGCTCTCCCTGATCCGCTTTGATATCAATGCCGCTGCGAAAGTTGGTAATATTATATTTCGGATT
Source organism: Desulfosarcina sp. (assembly GCA_029288035.1). GTDB lineage: Bacteria > Desulfobacterota > Desulfobacteria > Desulfobacterales > JAFDCJ01 > JAFDCJ01. Next base: position 9,009 of record JARFPZ010000370.1, on the reverse strand, counting down.
CTTATATTCTCCGTATAAATTTATAATCTTACCGTTAACCGGCATGATAAGCAAGCCTTTATGAGCGGAAAATGGTAATTGCGAAGCATTATTATCCGGGGTAGCCTCCAATTCTACAGTACTCAGTGATGTTATTTTGCGCTCAAGAGCTGCTGCTGCCTGAACCAACGAATCAATGGCGGCCAATTCCAGTGACTTCTGTTTACGGATGTCTGCAAGTAATTTGGTACGCCTTGATTGTTCCAGGGATATTAATTTGGTTTGCTTCTGGTGCTCGGCTGCATGAGCGCTTTTGAGGGCTCTATCCGCATCCAGCCGTTTAAGCATATTCTTAAGCTCAGCCTGATTTTCTAATAGATTTCGTCGGATTTTTTCATCATAGTTCAGAATTTTCTCCAATGCGGCTTTGCGCTGAATAAATTTATTCATGGATTCCGCGGAAGCCAGCAGATGAAACTGACCAATGCGGTTTAGCTTATAGAGGGCCACCAGGCGCTTGGACACATATTTTTCATTGGCATGAACTCGCTTTCTCAATCTCTCCGACGCTGCTGATGTTTCGTCGATCATGTGCGCAAGCTTTTCTATCTCTTTTTTCAGGCTGGCTGCGCGTTTTTTGCTGGTATTCAGTGTCATTTCAACCTGATTTAGCTGCTGAATAATGCCGTTTTCCCGGCGAATAATTGCTGCAACATCCTGTCGCCCTTTCTCGATTTCACGCTGAATATCTTTCTTGCGTTGGTGGAGCACATCGATCTCGGCCGCAATCACCATACCCAACTTATGGCGATCGGCATGCCAGATGTCTAACAATCCCAAAAGAAAGGACAATGCGGCGAACAGGAACAGGATTTTTTTGTGAAGGTACGCGGTGTGGTTAAACATTTTCACGTATTCAGAAATTGTTTCAACGAAACATAGCATCCCAGCCATCCGACCAGCATGCTGCCCAGCAGGATTCCGCCGATAATCTTGGGAGAAAGAAATTCAAGGTGAAATAGACCCGCAGAAAATCCCTGCTCGATGTTTGAAGAGACAAAATAAAATGAAATAGACAGCATTACCAGACCAATGGCGGCACCGAGCGCGCCCTGGATGAGTCCTTCAATATAAAAGGGCATTTTAATGAAGCTGTCGGTTGCTCCCACAAGTCGCATAATTTCAACTTCTTCACGCCTTGAATAAATGACAAGACGGATCGTGTTTGCAACAATAAATATGGATGCCGTGAAAAAGAGCACGCCCATGGCATATCCCGCCATTCGAAACAGTGAAATGATTCGGATAAAACGCCCAATCCATCGGCGGCCATATTGCACCTCCTCAATCGGGTTCAAGGATTCAATTTGATTGGCAAGGGATTCAATCTTTTGCCAGCTGCCGCTGGCAGCTGTCATCCGGATTTCAAAACTGTCGGGCAGGGGGTTTTCGCTGAGGTTATCAAAAAGAGAGGCCTGATGTTGCATCTGGTCCTTAAGGCTGTCTAGCGCCTCTTGCTTTGAGATAAATCGTAAGCTGTTTACGCCGTCCAGGGACTGAATGGAGCGCTTTAATTGGTCCCGATCGGCATTATGGATACCCGGTTTTAAATAAGCCATAATTCGCAGGCCTCTTTTCCAGGAATCGACAATCTCACTGGTGTTGACAAAAAAAAGGATGAATGCGCTGGCAATAAGAATTGCCAGTGCGATGGTTATGATAGTGACAAAATTCAAAAATCTGTTTTGTAAAATGTCATCTATCGCCCGTTTAATAAATGGCAGCATCATACTGTTTTTCCAGGAACGCTGATGATTCAATCCGTCCTTGTCGAAGGGTCAGAACATGTCCCCCTATTTTACGCATCAAGGCCTTGTCATGGGTGGCAATCATAACGGTTGCCCCCCGAATATGCGCGCCTTTGAGAAGATCGAGGATGGCTTCGGCAGACTCGTCATCCAGACTGCCGGTAGGTTCATCTGCAAGTATTATTTTGGGATCGCCGATGATGGCTCTGGCCACGGCGATCCGCTGCTGTTCGCCGCCGGACAGACTGGGTGGGAATGATTTGAGTCTGTCTTCCATTCCCACGGACCTTAGGATGCTTTTAACCTTTTTTGGAATGAAGCGCCTTTTGGCACCGGCGGCTTCGAGGACGAGCGCGACATTGTCATAGACGCTTTTGGTGGGGATCAACTTATAATCCTGAAAGATGATACCAAATTTTCGTCTCAAGATAGGTATTTTTTTGCGGGGAATTCGGGCAAGATTTATTCCGTCAATCAACACCTGACCCTCGGATACGGACTCCCCCAGATAAAGAAGCTTTAGCAGGGTGGTTTTACCAGCGCCACTGGGACCGCTGATAAATACGAATTCATTTTTGGCGATGTCGAGGGTAATGTCGATGAGGGCTTTTTTGGGACCAAAATTGTGGTGAACGTGAAACATCCGAATGATGAAGCTTTTCTCACCGGCGTCCATCATTCCATTACTTCCTGGCCGATGGCCCGATAGAGGACGGATTTTGCTATTTTAAAATCATATAACGCATTGTAATAATTTGTCATTGTCTCGGTTAGCAGAGTCTGGGCCACCAGCACATCAGTGGTGGTCGATACCTGTTCCTTGTAACGCTCTTCAGTTATTCTCAGGTTTTCCTTGGCCTGTTCGATGGCTTTTTCGATGGTGGTGATATTCTTTTCCGATTCTTTGGTTCTGAGGAAAGCCTGTTTTACCTCCAGCTCAATGTTGTCCAAAATATTTTCCTTGCCATATTTGGCCTGGGAAAGTCGGCTCAGCTTTTCCTTCACCCCGTACCGGGTTCGGCCCCATTCCCAGAAATCCCAGGAGGCCGTGGCCCGGATGTCCCAAAATTTCTTATCCGCAATGCCTTCGCCGCCATCGACATCCCAGTCGGTGCCCCGCCGGCTCAAGGTCCCGGTCAGGTCGATGGATGGGAAATAATTCCTTTTGGAAAGCTGATAATCTTTTTGCGCGATTTGAACCTCCAGGTCGGCTACTTGAAGCTCCAGTCGATTTTGGTTGGCCTGGGCAAGACAGTAGTTGATGTCCTGGTCAAAGGGCGTGTAATCAAGAATGTCTACAATGGCTACCGGAGCGTTCACGGGTCTACGAAGCAGGGTATTGAATTGGGATTTGCTGATTTCCAGATTGTTCTGGGCGGTAATAAATCTCTGTTTATCGTTGGCTAACTGCACCTGACTTTGCAGCAAATCATTTAAGGGACTCATTCCGACCTGGTACATGTTTTCGGCCACTTCCTTCTGGGCGGTAACCTGCTTGACGGTGTCTTCGGCCACGTCCATCAGTTTTTGTGATTTTAAAATTGAAAAATAAGCGTTTTTCGCATCTAAAATAATATCCTGCCGGGTGAGTTTTTCTGATATCTCAGCGACATCAAGCCCCATGCTTGCTATTTTGTACTGATTAATCAGGGCAAATCCCGTAAAAATGGGCTGGGAAAAAGAGGTTATGAAATTATATTCGTCCTCTGGATTGATGATGACATTCGTTTGTTGCCCCTGCTGACCTTGCAGGGACTGCCTCGTTTCTTGATCTCGACGTATATAACCATAGGTCGCCCTTAACGTCGGAAAAAAATTAGTTGTCCGGGCTTTTTTAGTTGCCAGGGCGGCGTTCACCTCCTCTTTTGATTGCTTCAGACTCAGATTGGCCTTGAGGGCCGTCTCAATGGTTTGAGTGAGGTTAAAGGCACCGGTGGTCTCTTGAGCTATGACAGGCGCCGGGTATGAGATCGTTAGGCCGATGCCGATATAAACAAGCAAGCGCTGTAATTGTTTTCCAATCATAAAATTCTTCCAGCCTCTCTGTTACGATAAAACGTGTTTTGAGGATTGACCCCTTTCACTTTTACTGGTATGACATTTTTGAGTTCGGGGAGTGCCGTATCCGGTTTTCCTTGCTCAAAGCCTCCACTAAATCCCATTGAACAGGCTTCTTCCATTAAGTGGAGGCTTTTTTATATCGAAATACATTTTTGAAATCAACAGTTTCTTGGCACTTTTGCAATGTGTAGGTAACTGAGTGGGAAAAAATATACCGGGACACAACACAATGAAACAAGACATGATGAAACAAGAATTGATTGATATCCTGTGCCGTAAATCATTTAAATTCAGTAAAGAACCGAGCTTTAAGCTGGTATCCGGTAGATCAAGCCGGTTTTATGTCAACTGCAAACCAACATCTTTAAGTGCACGCGGTATGTATTTAGCCGGCCACCTGATATTTAATGAAATTAAAGACAGCCGGGTGTCTGCCGTCGGCGGGCTTACTTTCGGGGCCGATCCCCTGGCAGTGGCTGCGGCCTTTGCATCCGAGATAAATTCCCGACCGATAAACGCATTTTCAATACGCAAAACAAAAAAAGATCACGGTATCGTGCGGTGGATAGAAGGAGATATTCAGCCAGGTCAACGTGTGGCGGTCATCGATGACGTCGCCACTACCGGTGGATCGACCATCAAAGCGATTGAACGGGCACGTACGGAAGACCTTGAGGTGATAAAGGCGGTTATCCTGGTAGATCGCCAGGAAGGAGGGCTTGAAAATATTCAACAGCACGTGGCGGATGTCAGCCGCATCATTACACGTGATGAATTAATGGTGCGCTGGCAGGAACTAAGGCGAATGACGAGTGACGAAGAACGATTGACGAATGACGATTGACGCTTGAAGAATGACGAAAGGAGGAACCGCTTCGCTTTATCAATTTAGTTGAATTGAAAGGATCCGGAGACGGGTTCAGGTTTCAGTTTTCATACAAGTTTGTCTGTAGCAAAGGGGATCCAACGGACAACGTACTATGAGGCAGGAACGATATAGGTTGCCCCGGCGTCATCCGATTCCCAGGCGGCAACCCGGCTGACGCTTACAGCCGAAGTATCAATTCTTTGCTGCAACTCGGTGGCGATAAGATAGGCAATATTTTCCGAAGACGGCTGCTTATTTTCAAAGGAGGGAAGCTCGTTGAGATATTTGTGGTCTAGCATGGCCATGATCTCTGCGACATGTTTTTTAATCACGCCGAAATCCACCAGAACACCTGCCTTGTCCAGATTTTCTCCCATGACATAGACTTCGATTTTCCAGTTGTGGCCATGCATATTCTCGCATTTTGTACCCACCATGGTGAGCTGATGGGCGGCAGCAAACTTCGTCACAACTTTTAATTCATACATACCATTGGTATCCCTATCCCGGGTAGACCGGATTGATTGTCAGCACACTCCCGATTCAGTGACTTAGAGCATACCCAATTTCTACTGCCAGATTTACGGGACAACGCATTACCCGATTGCTTCGGATATACCGCCCTTGAGGATATTCTTTAACTTGCTGGATAGTTTTCCGGCTTCTAGCTTTGTAAACTCTTTCAGCAATGCTTCCTGCTTTTTGCTCAGATGGGTGGGTGTTTTTATGTCCACCTGAATAACCTGGTTACCCCGTTTTCCGGTTCTCAAAGATGGAATGCCGGCTCCGTGAAAGTGCAACAAATCTCCAGGTTGAGTCCCCTTGGGAATCTTTAATTCCTTATCGCCATTCAAGGTGGGAACCATTATTTTATCACCTAAAGCTGCTTGGATAAATGAAATTGGCACCGAACAGATAATATCCGTATCGCGTCGTTCAAAAAATTCATGGGACTCGACATAAATAAAGACGTAGAGATCACCGGGAGGCCCCCCATAGCTGCCGGGTTCTCCCTCACCGGTTAAACGCAGTCTTGATCCATTGTCAACCCCGGCGGGAATTTTAACGGATACCTTTTTGCGGACCACTTCCTGCCCGGTACCTCGGCAACTGGGGCAGGGATGGGTGATGGCCTGGCCCTCGCCCCGACAGACAGGGCAGGTTGTTCGAACCGTAAAAAAGCCCTGATTTCTGGAGACTTGTCCCATGCCGCCGCACTGCTGGCAGGTCTCGGGACTTGTTCCGGCCTCGCACCGGTTGCCGTTACACTCGGGGCAGACTTCCATCTTTTCAACCGTAATCTCTGTTTCGGTTCCAAAGGCGGCATCCATAAAATTAAGGGTGAGATCATAACGCAGATCTGCCCCCCGCTGTGCTCTGGTCCTGGAGCGCCGGCGCGTGCCAAATCCGAAAAAATCCTCAAAAATATCGCCAAAGCTTGAAAAGATATCTTCAAACCCACCAAAACCTGAAAACCCGGAACCCTCAAGTCCGGCGTGACCATACTGGTCGTATAGGGATCTTTTTTGAGAATCCCGCAGCACTTCGTATGCTTCGGCTGCTTCTTTAAATTTTTCTTCTGCTTCTTTGTCGCCGGGATTTCGGTCCGGGTGGTATTTTAAGGCAAGTTTTCGATAGTTTGCTTTTAATTCATCATTGGTTGCATTGCGGCCGAGGCCTAAAATTTCGTAATAATCCCTTTTGGTGCTCATTAATACTACCGTTTTTTGATGGAGGTTGGTCAGCTTATTGGATTGATTTAAAATTAATAACTTATATTTGTAACGCAGGACCTTATCGTCTAAATTTTAGAGTGCAAAACTGCATTCGTGTCCGCTTGTTGACTCTAGTATAATGCAAGAATAATACTTGTCAATTTTTAATGATTTCTTGTTTTTGGGGATGGGTGCCCATCAGAAAAAAAACGGTACAACTCACCATAATGATCGCACCCAGAGGAAACGCCCAGCGTAGCTGAAAAAAATCCATCATCAATCCTCCCACCAATGCGCCGCATAACATTCCCAGGCTGTGTGCGATCGTCATCAGTGCCATGATGCTACCCATGGCATTGATTCTGCTTCCTTCAAATACGGCCATCGCCATCAGGGCCGGCATTGAGATCCCACCGCCGAGTCCAAAAAAAACGGTCGCAATCACCAGATCCTCTATCCGCTCGGCCCATTCAAAGGAGAAGACGGCATAGCTGACCAGCAGCCCGCCGACCGTCACAATGAGTTTTTTACTGATCCTGTCAGCCAGGTATCCCATTGGTACATGGATGAGCCCGCTGATAAGCACCCCCAACATGACCAATATGCCGATTAAAGAACTGGAAGCTGCAAACTCCATATCCGCCAGCAAAGGTATAAACCCCCATATAATGCCGACACAAATCACATAAGCGAACCTAAAAAGAAAAAGACCGACCACATGCCGATCGGTAAAAAACATTTTCCATGAAAAGGAGTTTTTGCCATGGGTCATTGCCGGTTCAGAGGTTTTGGGCGGCAGCAGAAAAAGGCTTAAAAAAAAACCGATGAGTGCCAGCAGTCCCATACAGAGAAAGGAACCTTGCAGGCTGAAGTGGTCTTTAAGCGTACCACCGATTACGGGGCCAAGGCTTAAGCCCAAAAACATCGACATGTTAAACAAGCCCATGGTGAATCCTTCGCGACCCTTTGGGGTGATATCTCCGATATAGGCCTGGATCACCGGCATCAGCATGGCGGAGGCGATGCCGTGAAAAAATCGGATGACAATCAAGGTATCGACGGACTTTGAGTAAACAAAAGCCACAGAGATCAGGGCATAGGCCAAAAATCCCGGGACGATAAACGGCTTGCGCCCTTTAAGGTCGGAAAGCCGTCCGAAATAAGGCAGGAAAAATGTTCGCGAAAGAGAGAAGGCCCCGAATATCAGAGCGATGTAGAGTCCTGAGGCTCCCAGATCATGGGCGTATACCGGCAGCAGTGGGACCACGATCCCGACGCCGGTCACCGCCGCAAAGATGGAAAAAAACAGGGTACCGAATATCTTTTTGTCCAGTTTGTTCATTCAGCTATCACAGGATAATCTCTCCCGTCTTTTCCGTGCTGTACCCGCCCAGTGCATTCACCCGACGCTTAAACTCTTGGCTGTTGACGGCGTCAAGCAGCAATTGAATATTTTCCGATTCAAAGTGCTCTGCAGCAATGATTAAATCATATTGCTCGGTGACGACGGGAATAAAATCAAGATCCAATGCGGCGGCAGCGGCTTGGATCCCGAGACCGGCATCCACCGTGCCGCTGAGCACCGCGACGGCAACGGCCATGTGGGTAAACTCCTCGTGATGATAACCGCTGATATCCGCCGGATCAATTCCGATTTGATTCAAGCGGAAATCCAGCAATATTCTTGTTCCGGAACCGGCCTGTCTGTTGATAAAGGAGATATCGCTGCGAGCCAGATCCTCGATTCCCTTGATATTTTTGGGATTTCCTCGTCGGATGATCAGACCCTGGTCCCGCAAAACCAGGTTGATCACTTTGACATCCACCTGGGCTAAAAATTTTTTGATATAAGACAGATTGTAAGTGCCGTCTTGAGGATCCAGCAGGTGGGACCCGGCCAGATGGCAAACACCTCTTTTAATGGCCATCAGTCCCCCCATGCTGCCGACATGGCTCGATGAAAGGGTTAACCGACTGTGCTTGGCCTTGATTTGATCTGCCAGAACATCCAGGGTGTTGTCATGACTTCCAACGATGACAATGGTTCTGAGAATTGACGGCAGGGGTCGTAAAAGTTGGGCAGAAACCATTTCATGATCATTGATACCTTCGATATGGGTTGGAATCCGGATGATACCGTCGGCCTCCGTAATTGATGTAATGCTGCCGGCACCTCTCGGCAGGGGGGTTGCGACAATGCGATCTCCGACTTGTCCTAATTTAACCCGTAAGAACTCCTCAACGCCGAGTTTTGAGGCAATCTTGCGTGTCGGTTCCACTTGTATTGTTTCGCCGGTGTCATCGGGTTGCCCCAGCATGCGATGAATCAAAGGCCGGACGAATTGTTCAAAAGCAATAATTGCAGACACCGGGTATCCCGGAATGCCGAAGATCGGCTTTTCCTCAACCGAGCCGACTACCACCGGCTTGCCGGGCATGATGGTGACACCATGAACATGCACCTGGCCAAGATCGAGGATGACCTCTTTGGCATAATCCTCGGATCCGGCAGACGAGCCCCCCAGTATGAGAATCATCTGATAATCTTCTGTTGCGGCCTTTCGGACGACTTGCTTGA
>JARFPZ010000351.1 GCA_029288035.1 Desulfosarcina sp. | reverse complement strand
GGTTCAAGTTAACAATCGTTATAAAAATTTATGATATCATCTTTCCCGGTTTCATACTTCCGGTGATGTTACCTGCTACAATAATAACAGTCGGTTAACTTTTAAGATATCCAAAGCATATCTTACAGCAGGCACTCGTTTTGTATTCAACCCGAATCCTCTCCTTATCTCCCACCTCAAAATCCGGCTATAAACTGCGCTTAAAATTCAAGCCGCCCAGCAAAAATGGTGATTTATTGCAAGAAATGGACGGGGCAGATTTAAAATTAACTAAAAAAATACACAATAAAATCAAATAAATGAAAGGATTCGATTGGGCACGAAATACACACATTCACCAGAATGTGGATTGGCCAGGGGAAAACCACAATGGCCGGGCGCTTTAGATTTGTTCAGCAAACCTAAACTATCGAAGTCCATTTTCTGGTGGATCTGAAAAAGTAATCCACCCAGTGCGAATTGGACGGTTCGGGTGTTTTCAATATTTTTGGATGCAAAAATTGTTGAATATGATCATTAATCAGATTAAGGGTGTGGAAAACGTGGGCATATCGTTTTTCTATTTGAAATAATCACAGATTCAATGTAGTGACAAAATCTGTAGTTAAACTCCAGCCAAATTGGAATTGGTTTTAGAGCAGATTAAGCCTATTGTATTGATCTCGCAATAACCATACCTTGTTGTGTTCATAATTTCTTTGCTCGGTGTTAAATACGATCAAGGACTATATCAACAAGTTATAGAATTAGGAGCGTGAATGGATACGCCTGAAAAAATCAATGCGAATGATTCCACACCAAACAACACCTTTTTGTCAACTGAAGGCGTCAGTATCCTGGATTCAATGGAAGAGACCGTGTCATGCCGTTCAAATGAAAATGACAATAGCCTGGCAGTGCATGAAAAACCAGGATATGCACTTCGTTCCTATGTTGAAAAGTTCATCGACACTAAAATCGGACCTGTCCCCGTCATTAAGACGCGGCTTGGCAAGGATGATATTTTTTCAACCTTTTATGTCAGGTGTGGTATCCGGCGGTACGAATATAAGGTATCCCCCGGACTCTATGCCATAGGAGATCCTGATGAGGATAGTGAGGTTCTTGTCACTGCAAATTTTAAGCTAACCTTTGATGTGCTACGAAAAGAACTGGATGGCATCAATGCCTGGATTTTGGTCTTAGATACCAAAGGGATCAATGTCTGGTGTGCCGCTGGGAAAGGGACTTTTTCGACTCAGGAGCTGGTCAAAAGAATTACCGAGAACCATCTTGAAAAAATTGTTAAACACAAGCAGGTCATTGTGCCCCAATTGGGTGCCACCGGTGTATCTGCGTGGGACGTGAAAAAGCAGTCACGGTTCAGGGTGATATACGGTCCCGTGCGGGCCAGTGATATCCAAGCCTTTTTAAAGAACGGTAAAAAGGCAGAAAAACAGATGAGGCAGGTCACATTTACCATGTATGAGCGGTTCATCCTGACGCCCGTGGAGATTCAGACAATCTTAAAACCTGCCCTGATAACAGCTTTTGTTCTGTTACTACTGGCTGGTATCGGTCCTGATCTTTTTTCAATTTCAAGTGCGCTACAGCGAGGGGGAGTCTCCATTCTGGCGCTTGCCGCCGGCATTTTTGCAGGCGCATTTGTTACACCGGTGTTGCTACCCTTCATTCCGTCCAGGAAGTTTGCCCTCAAAGGAATCATCGTTGGGAGCATTGCTGCGCTGCTTCCGATTCTGTTCGCCGCGTCTGCCGTTAACCACATGGCGGGATATCTGGCCCTGTTTTTATTCAGTGTAACAATCAGCTCCTACCTGGCCATGAATTTTACCGGGGCAACACCGTTTACTTCCCCCTCAGGGGTTGAAACGGAGATGAAACAATATATCCCCGTACAGTTCGCGAGCCTGGTAATATCACTCGGGCTTTGGATATATTCGGCGTTTTAACCCGATGAACATAAGGATTGAACCATGAAAGAGTTACGATATCTCGACGACGTATCAAGTCTCGTTTTGAACGAGGATAAATGCATCGGCTGCGGCTTGTGCACTGAAGTCTGCCCCCATTCAGTTTTTGAATTGCAGGACCGGAAGGCTCAACTCGTTGATTTCAACGCCTGCATGGAATGTGGGGCCTGTGTGACGAACTGCCCTACGGATGCCATCGCGGTCAATCCAGGGGTTGGCTGAGCTGCCTATATTATCCAGGTCTGGATAAAAGGCAAAGAGCACGCTTCCTGTGGAAGCGCTGAATGCTGCTGAACAATCATCAGAGAAATCCCGTTATACCTCCAACGAACCTAAACTTTTGATATTTGCATTTCCGGAAGGAAATCTTTCAACTAACTCTTTTTACGGGTTTTTAGAGATCAATATCTTGTCGTTTTGACTTTTTCCTGGTATTGAAACACTTAACGTATCATCCTGAGCCGGAAAGTATTAATATGAAAAAAGAACATCGATCTCAGAATCTTTCCACCGGACGGGAATTTTTGCTTGGAACAGCAGGTCTGGCTTTTGCGACAGTATTGCCTGCTTGCAGTCAGACAACGAAAAATGTGCCCATCCAAACAGCAAAGCCAAAGTTTTCTCCGATAACGGATCAGGAATTGCAAGTGAGCTGCTCTTGGGTGTTTAAGGGCGAGCATGAAAACTCCTATGTACTCTTTAAAAAAATTGTAGAAGCGGCAACTGATTTTTCCTGGTTGTCCAAGGGTGATCGGGTGCTTATCAAAATGGCGCTAAATTCGGGCAACCCCTACCCGTCCACCAC
>JARFPZ010000278.1 GCA_029288035.1 Desulfosarcina sp. | reverse complement strand
ATTCATGCGGGGGTAAAGCGCGTAATTTTGAAAAACCATGGCGATGTCCCGGTCCATGGGCGCAATATTATTGACCAACCGGTCGCCGATATAGATTTCGCCCTCGCTCACCTTTTCCAGTCCGGCAATCATCCGCAAGGTGGTGGTTTTGCCGCAGCCGGATGAACCGACCAATACGAGAAACTCCTTGTCCTCAGCGGTTAAGTTGGTGCGGTCCACGGCAACGACATCACCGTATCGCTTAACGAGATTGACTAGCTTGATTTCTATTTTTTTCGGTTCTATAACCACAAAACCAAGGTTTTCGTTGATGCTCGCTTTTTAAAGATGCCGATGGATCTTGAATTTACGCTTAATTTTCTACAATTTTTGTAGGATCCTTTGATGTCAGGGCCTCCCGAAAATTTTACATCGCTCCGTTTCGCAATTTTCATCCATTCCAAATATGGTGGCTACTTTAAACCAAAGGTGAAGCCCCTGACCAAATAGCGCCGCGTGAGAAGAATCAGAAGGAACACCGGTCCCGTGATGATCATCGATGCGGCCGAGATTTTGCCCCAATTGATATATGCCCAGGAAGATAGGCTGACGGACGCCACCGGCAGAGTTTTCGCAGACCCCGGTGCCAAGACCAGGGCAAAAATAAAATCGTTCCATGGGTGAAAGTCGCCAATCTTGCCAGCCACGTGTTAGGTCAGATCAGCCGTCAAATAAGAGGGCACTGGCAAGACAGTTGGGATTTTGCGTCCTTTATGGAATTATGCTAACCTTGAACCCGGAACACTGAACCTCTGAACTTCTACGGAGATCCTATCAATGAATATCCGGCCCAAAATCATCGCCCTCGATCAAATTGCCGAAGTGATCGCAGAAAAATTTAAAACCAAAGAGGATCCGCTGTTTACCAAACCCGTTGGAAGTTACCTGAACAAAACCCCGACCGGAGTATGTATGTATGAGGGGGGGGGATTCAGTTAGCACAGAAGCGCTGATGGCTTGTGTGAAACTTCGCAGGTCGATGTCTCCATTGCGTTCAAATACGTCCGCTACGTGACCGGGTAGGGTTTAAACAGCGAACCGTAAAATAGCGAATATCGAACCGCAGAATACCGAAGGATGGAATCGCTGCGCTCTTTCTTTTGAATTGAAAAATAATCGACAGAATGCCTTCATTCGACATTTGATATTCGTTAATTCGCTTTTTATCCTCGTTGAGACCCCGCCAGACGGAAGTCTCTTCATCGATCAAACGGGTCGCTTCGGGGGTTGGCGGCAGGACTGACAACAGAGTCCGTGGAGAATTATGAGGATTAAAAAACAAATCCCAAAAGCCGTTTGCCTGTTTTTTCTGGTACTGGTGATTGGCTGTGCGGCACCGCCGGCAGTCAAGGTTGACGTTCTGCCCGGCTATGAGGCGCTCTTTGATAACCGGAAGGGATGGACAGGGGCCGACGGCGCCTACTCTGTACCCCTTAGGGAGGATTTAACCCTGTGGCTGTTCGGCGACACCTGGCTGGGTGATATCCGCGACGGCGCCCATGTGAACGCCACCATCGTCAACAATACGGTTGCGATTCAACACGGATTGTTGCCTTCCAACGCTGCCGTGGAATTTTATTTTGGCAAGACGGCGACCGGTAATCCCGGGGCCTTTATCCAGCCTGCCGATGGCCGGGGATGGTATTGGATATATCACGGCCGACTTACTCCACAGGGACTGTATCTTTTTTTAGTTCAGATTGAGCGAACGGAGGAACCGCCCGGTTCCGGTTTTAAAATCATCGGGACCTGGTTGGGGCATGTGACCAATCCCGCGGAGCCACCGGGTCATTGGCAAATCGGCCAGCACCGAATACCCTGGGGGCACTTTTCTTCCTCTGCCAACACCTTCTTCGGGTCCTGGGTACTGAGACAAGGACCCTGGCTTTATGTTTACGGCACTACCGAGGATGTCGTTGATGGTTTTCATCATAAATTCATGATTCTGGCACGGGTGGCTGAAAACAGATTGTTGGAATTCGATCAGTGGCGTTTTTATGTCAAGGGGAGTTGGTCGCCGGATTTCGCTGAAGCTGAGCGGCTCTGTGCCGGCATGGCCAATGAATATTCGGTGTCTTATCTTCCATCTCTGGGTAAATTTGTTGTCGTGTATAATGAAAACGGCAGTTCCCGGAACATTGTCGCCCGGTTTGCTTCCCATCCCTGGGGACCCTGGTGTCGACCGATGGATTTATATCAGTGTCCGGAAATGAGTCGAGGAAAGGACATTCTTTGCTATGCCGCCAAGGGCCACCCGGAGCTTTCGGTTGACCCGAACGAACTCATCATTACATACGTGGCTAATTCGACCGATTTCTATAAAATGGCGGCGGATGCCCGGCTATATCGGCCGCGGTTTATAAGAGTCAAGTTTAAGAAAGCCGAAAATAAATAAACTTGTGTGTCGGTATTCTTATTGGAATCAAGAGAAAATTTACCCTCAGCGCTCTTCGCGTCTTTGCGGTGAACTATTATCGGCAATCCAGTCCAAAAAGGGCTGATACCCGCCCAAAACGGGAAGACTTACAATGCAGGGGCAGTCATAACTGTGCATTGATTCGACTTTTTCAATCAGCTGCGGTAGGCAGTCCTCTGTCGTTTTGGCAATCATGACCACTTCCGTATCCTCCTGAATCTCTCCCTGCCACAGATAAACGGAGCTCATGTTGTCCAGTATGTTGACGCAGGCCGCCAGTCTGGCGGATACCAATTCTTTGCCGATCTTTGCGGCTTCATCCCTGCTGCCGGCGGTCATGTAGATAAAGGTCGTCTTCATTCTTTCCCCCGTTACCCATTTGGTCTGCCTAATATCGAAAATATCCCAATACAATTTATTTTTAAATTTTGCAATTTCAATTTTATTCTGTTAGACTAAGACCGAAAAATTGAAAGGGGATTAAGATTTACCAGGGGGATCATGGAGATGAACAGCAAATGGCAGCAAAGACAGTCTTACTTGTTGATGATGAGGAGATCGTCATCGGTGTCGGTAGACAAATGCTGGAAAAGCTGGAATTTGCAGTTTTAACGGCAAACAATGGTAAAGAAGCCCTGGATGTTTACAAAAATAATCAGACTGAGATTGATTTCGTCATTTTGGATATGATAATGCCGGACATGGGAGCCGCTGACACGTATGATGGATTGCGGTCGATCAATCCGGCGGTTAAGGTCTTGCTTTCAAGCGGGTATGGTGCCGACCAGAAGACCAACGAGCTTTTGAGCCGCGGCTGCTGCGGATTTATTCAAAAACCGTTTAATATGAAAGGCCTGTCCGAAAAGATCGAGGAGATCTTGACCAGCCCATAGTACCATTGGACCATTTTTCGCTGAGGTGACGGAAATCATGCGACCTTTCGCGTGGTCACCTAAAAAAATTGGGATGGTCGCTAAGGGTCGCGATATGCTAATTTTCGTAGCCTTAATTTTCTTTCGAATTTCCAGTATCTAAGTTCCTGACCAATTCGACCAAGGTCGCCCCCCACCCGCCGGCCTCCGGCGGTGCCTCGTTAAATGTCCTCACCATCGAATTTTTTTCAAGAAGTCCCCGAACACGTCTCTTCTGGATGCCTTTACCTTTGCCATGAATAATTCGAACGGAGTAAATACCAGCCCTTATGCACTCTGTAAAATAATCCTCTAAGAGATCAGGAATATCCTTGGGTCGAAACGTGTGCAGATCCAGCACATCTTCAATGGCTAATTTTACCACTTTCATGATCGTTATCCCTTAAATCAGCGACCACAGAAACGCCATAGCGCCCGCCAGGATGAAGTTCGTCTCCACCAGAAACTCCAGCTTGATACTTGGCAGCAGAACCCCCCGTTCGTAAGCCGAAAGGAGAAGTAAAAAAAATATCGGACATCCGATCAGCACCAAACCCAGATACGAAATGATATGAAAAGAACTTAACAGCATCAGCGCTGCGACGAGGACGATCAGCATATTTTTTAAAATACGCATGGTCCGCTTTTCTCCAAGCATAATGGCAAAGGTGTCCTTACCGACGATGCGATCCCCCTGCATGTCGAGAATATCAAAAAATGCCGTTCTGACAAACACAATGGCGACGGTCCACAAAAAGATTAATCCCGTGACCCAACTGGCTTTGCCTGTCAATGACAGGGGGGGGAGTACGGCGGTCACAATTCCCCAGGCCATCGCAATCAGAAGGGTCTTTGATCCGGGTATATCTCTGATTCTCCGATAACGGAGGCCGACAAACATTTGGGGTACGATCCTCAGGTTGTAGGATAATCCCAGCAGACTCATGATGAGAAGCAATAACAAGGGGAAAAGACCCAGGGTGTGTGCAATCACAAGACCGGTGCCACCGGCTGCCAGGGCCAGGATGTTGAGCAGCAATTTGTATTTTTGATAAAATTTGGCTCTATCCGGATCATTATACTGATCGGACTTGTTGCCGGTCAGATGGTTGAGGGTATGCATGGACTGAACGTAGAGCAACGATATCAGTACATATGGAAAAAACTGGCTGAACCCCTGCAGCTTCGCCATGGCATAGGTCAAACATCCAGCTCCCAAAGACACATAGATATTGGTCAACAGCAGTACGCGTTGCAGCTGGAACATGATTCTGCGCCAGCTTTGGGTGCGTTTGACCTGTAACGTTTCAAGGGCCCGATACACTTTTTTAATGATCCAGTTGGGAGTGGAGGCCCCGGCCGTAATGCCGATATGTCGTGCAGACGCCAGCAGATGCGTGTCCATGGATGCCAGTTCCGATTCCGATTCGATGTGATAGGTCGGCTTGCCAGTTTGTCGAGCAATCTCAGCCAGCCGCCGGGTGTTGCCGCTATTGTATCCGCCGACGACGATCACAGCATCAACCGCTTCCGCCAGTCTTTGAACTTCGGCCTGGCGCCGCTCGGTGGAATCACAAATGGTATTGAATATTTTATAATGGGGATGATTTTCGGCAACCCAGTTTATCACAGATTCCAAGAGTCGGGCGTTCTGAGTGGTTTGTGAGACGATAATTGCATTGTCAAAGGCCGGCAGAGCTGCAAGCTCTTCCATGTCACCGACGACATGGCCATTGTTCCGAGCGTAGCCAAGCAACCCGATGATTTCGGGGTGATCCTTGTCCCCGATGATAATTACAGCGTAATCTTTTTTGGCATGCTTCCGAATAATGGTCTGGACTTTTATGACCCGCGGGCAGGTTGCGTCGATGACATTAAATTCAGCCTCTTTTAGATGTTGCTTGGCTGTCGGTGGGACCCCGTGGGCCCTAATTAATACGGTGCCGCAACCCCTGTCGGGAATCTCATCGAGGACCTTGATGTCTTTGGATTTTAAGAGATTCAGAACCTGGGGATTGTGAATCAGCGGTCCGTAGGTGTAAATCGGTTTCGTGGATTGAGCGGGTGCGTCCAGTACCATCTCAACGGCGCGGCGCACCCCCATACAAAATCCCGACGTTTTGGCGATAATGATCTTCAAAGTTTGCGAATTTTCGCGCTGTTTTTGCGCCGCCGCTTGGACATTCGCCTGCTGGGCCCTTTTTTTTTGGTGGTAGGCTGCCAGCCCTTATAATCATCCTGATCGATTTGAAAACCGTGCATATCCATTGACATCATCAGCTTGTCTTCAAAATCATTGGAACTGATTGTTGCCGCGCCGCTGGCTGCCGCTGATTGGACAATGTCTTGATCTGAACTCACCACCAGGGCGCCTTGTCTTTCTTTACGGGCCATTTTTTTTATCACGGTATCCGCTGATTCTCCTTTGTGCGAGAATATGACAGTGATCCCCTTCAGCCGAGTTCGCTGCTGTGAAAACAGGGGCGCCCTGGTTCCATCAAAAACAACCGTGATGCGATGGGATTTTACTTTTTTATAGGCTGCCAGCATATCTACCAGGGCATCGCGACCCAATTGAATATCTTGCAGGTCCAAAATACTGAGGCGGTTTGATTGTCGAATAAGATTGTAACCATCTATGATGATGTGAATGGACATTGTATCTTTCAATCTTCAATCAATGGTATTTGTGATTTGCTGAAACCTTCATTTCCTCACAGCATGTTGTCAGAGAAATGAACTAAGGGTCTAAGAATTTGCCTGTCTGAGGCGATCAATTAAGCGGTCAAGATCATCGTTGCTGTAAAATTCGATTTCAACTTTGCCCTTTTGCCCGTGTTTTTTAATCGTGATCTTGGTGCCGAAGTGACGGGAGAGGTCTTCAGCGAGGCGAGCAAGATGTATTTGCTCGGATCGATTTTCGGATTTCCGCGGTTTTATCTTCTGCGCTTTCAAGCGTTTGATGAGTGCTTCAGTCTCTCTGACGGACAATTTTTTGGAAACCACCGAGCGCCAGGCGGCAAGCTGTTGGGCGGATGTCTCGGCACCCAGCAACGCTCTGGCATGTCCCATGCTCAGCGTACCGTCGGTAATGCCGGTTTTGATTTGATCCGGGAGTTGGCGCAGTCTCAAAAAGTTTGCTACCGCCGATCTGCTTTTGCCCACCCGGGCGGCCGCCTGGTCTTGGGTCAAATTGAGCTGGGTGATAAGGCGGTGATAGGCTTCGGCTTCTTCAATGGGATTTAAATCTTCACGCTGAATATTTTCAACGATCGCCATCTCCAGCAGCTTCTCATCATTGGCCCGCTTTAATATCACCGGTACTTGGGTTAACCCGGCACGTTTAGCCGCCCTCAGGCGCCTTTCACCGGCAATCAGTTCATAACCGTTCTCATCTTGGCGCACCAGCAATGGTTGGAGAATGCCTTGGGTTTTGATTGATTCGGAAAGCTCTGCCAAATCTTCATCGGTAAACCGACGGCGGGGTTGAAAGGGATTGGGGCGAATCAGATGGGTATCGCAGTAGAAAAAGTCCTTATTTTTTTCAGGTTCGGTTTCAATATCCGGAATCAGGGCTCCCAGACCCTTGCCCAAGGCCATTTTTTTTCGCTTGACGGGAATGGCATCTGCCTTTTTTGTTTTCCTGTTTCTTTGCATGCGTCTCCCTATCTCTGCATAATCTCACTGGCAAGCTCAATGTAACTGCGGGCACCGGTTGACGTCGCATCATAGAGCAATATGGGCTTACCGAAGCTTGGTGCTTCGCTCAACCGAATGTTCCTGGGAATCATGGTCTTAAATACCAGCTCCTGGAAATATTTTTCAGCTTCTTCGGCAACCTGGTATGATAAATTGGTGCGCCTGTCGAACATGGTCAACAGAATTCCGGCAATCTGCAGTTGCGGATTCAGCGTTTGTCTGATGCGTTTGACGGTGCCCAGCAACTGGCTGAGGCCTTCGAGGGCATAAAACTCGCACTGCAGGGGGATCAGCAACGAATTGGCTGCCGTCAGGGCATTGACCGTCAGCAGCGTCAGTGACGGCGGGCAATCCAGGATAATGTATTCAAAGGCACTGTCGACAGCGGCGATGAGTTCTTTGAGCCTGTTCTGACGGTTGGGCTTTGACATCATTTCGACTTCAAAACCGATCAATTCCAAATTTGAAGGAATTACCTTCAAAGAGGCAATTGCGCTGTCAACCATCAGGCTTTTTAATCCGGCTTGACCCAACATTGCGTGGTATAGGGTTTTGTCAATTGAGGATGGATCGATTCCCAGTCCCGAGGTGGCATTTGCCTGGGGATCACAATCGACCAGCAGGGTCTGTTTTTCAGACACTGCCAGAGATGCTGCAAGGTTGACGGCGGTGGTGGTTTTGCCCACACCGCCTTTTTGATTCGCGATGCATATGACCTTTGCCATGGCTCCATGGTCTAACATAAAATTTGATATTTGAAAAGAGGATAAAAATATGGCAGTATATAGGTCCTTAGTCCATAAATTTTCAATTTTCAATATTACGTACGCTGCTCATCAAGGGCTGCCTTTTCCGAACGTATTATCGGAAAAGGCTTAGATTAAATTTTATCGAGAAATTTCAAGGGAATCATGAAACCAGTTCAAAAAATTGTCGCCGTCGGCGTGGTTTGCATTTTGGCCGTCAGCAGCCTTGCGCCGCCGGCAGCTTTTGGTATCACCGTCAAAGAGGAAGAAGACATGTCACGCCAAATGATGGCGTTGATTTACAAGTATTTTGATATTGTCGATGATCCTGCTGTCGTCACCTATGTGAACAACATCGGAAATCGGATTTTATCCGCTCTCCCGCCACAACCCTTTAAATATCGTTTTTACGTGATCAAAGAAGATGTTTACAACGCCTTTGCAACGCCGGCCGGGCATATTTTTGTGTACACCGGACTGTTGGATGCCATGGAGGAAGAGGAAGAATTGGCGGGTATTCTGGGCCACGAAATTGCCCACGTTTACTGCCGCCATATCTCTCAAAAGATCGAACGCTCCAAAAGAATCGGGATGGCCACGTTGGCAGGGATTGCTGCCGGGATTTTAATGGGGCTTGGCGGGGCCGGGGAAGCCGGCAGTGCGGTTACCATGGGATCGATGGCAGCCGGTCAATCCGCCGAGTTGTCATACAGCCGCGAAAATGAGACCCAGGCCGATCAGGTTGGGCTAAAATTTATCACCGAAGCAGGTTACAGCGTCAGTGGTTTGTTGAAAATTTTAAAAAAAATCCGCAGTAAAACATGGTTTGGATCGGATCAAGTTCCCACCTACTTAATGACCCACCCGGCTGTTGAGGACCGCATTGCCTACATTGCGTCATGGCTTGAGAACTACAACCGTAAATCAAAACCGATTCCCCTGGTGAACCAGGAGGCGTTTAAAAGGGTGCATACGCGGGTAGAGACGCGTTATGGCGACGAGCAGACCGTTTTGAACAAACTTAAAGACGACGTCGCGAGAAATCCGCAAGATCCATTGGCCCATTACCGTTATGGATTAATTTTAGCCCGGGTTGGAAAACGGCAGGAAGCCATCGAGCAAATCAGGATCGCATTGACCAAGAGAGCGTTTGATCCATACATCTTAAAGGATCTTGGCAGGATATATTTCCTCGACGGCCAATTCCCACAAGCACTAAAAACACTGAAAAGTGCCGGCGGCATGATTCCCGATGATCCGGAATGTCTATTTTATATCGGTCGCACGCAAATGGAGCTGGGAGATCTCGCTGACGCTTCGGATAATTTACTTAAACTGGTCCGGCAACACCCCGATTTCACCCCGGCCTATTATTTCCTGGGCCAGAGTTTGGGGCAGCAGCAACAATTAGGCGATGCGCATTACTATCTCGGTGTATTTTATCTGAGAAAAAGGGACTTTAAAAATGCTAAAATTCAGTTGAAACAGGCCTTAAAACATCCTCAAAGTGATGAGAGACAGAAGAAAATCAATGATTGGTTAGGCACAATGAACGGAAAAGACAAAGAACAGGCGAAAAGTGGGGGGTAACTAATTCAGCCGCGATCAAATCGGGCAAACTGCATTGTAAAGGTGCCTCTGCCCTGGGTGGCCGATCGCAATGAGGTTGAATAACCGAACATGCGCGATAGGGGAACGGTGACTGTGATGACCTGGGAACCCTGTCTGTGGTCTATTGCTTCAATCTTTCCGCCCCGGGAATTTAAGTCGCCAATCACCTCTCCCGTGAAGGCTTCGGGTACGAATACTTCCGCATCCATGATCGGTTCTAACAAAAAAGGTCCTGCCTTTGCCAATGCCTCTCTGCACGCCATTGAAGCACTTACCGTATAGGCCAGTTCAGTGCTCAAAGACTCTTTGTGATTGGCACCGATGAGCCTGATTTCAACATCAACCACGGGATAGCCCATCAATGATCCGCTCTCCAGGGATTCGAGGGCACCTTTTCGGGCGGCTTCAATAAAATTTTGGGGTAGCTCTTCGGTTGAAATATCAGAAATAAACCTATTGCCGGCGCCCCTGGATACCGCTGCCGCCTTCATTTTTACTTCTCCATACAGACGCTGTCCTGCAATTTCCTTATCAAAGACAGCGGAAGCTGTCGCGGTCTCGGCAATCGTTTCTCTATAGACCACCTGGGGCTTACCGACGTTGACATTGGTGTTGAATTCCCGCTGCATGCGGCTGGTAATAATGTCCAGGTGCAGCTCGCCCATGCCCGAAAGAATGGTCTGACCCGTATCCTCGTCCTGGCGCACCCTTAAGGTCGGATCCTCGGCCATAAACTTTTGCAAAACAACATCCATTTTTTCCTGATCGGCATGGGTCCGGGGTTCCACCGCCACCGAAATGACCGGTTCGTAAATTTCAATATTTTCGAGCAAAAGGGGATGATTGGCGCTGCACAGAGTCTCACCGGTTGAGGAATCCTTTAAGCCTACAATTCCAGCAATACTGCCCGCCCCGATGGCGTCGACACGCTCCCGCTTGTTGGCGTGCATTTGCAGAATGCGAGCCAGCTTCTCCTTTTTTTTAAGCGACGGGTTATATACATCCTCTCCGGCTTTCATGCTGCCGCTGTAGACCCTGACAAACGACAGTTTGCGGCCTTCCATCATAGACACTTTGAATATCAGAGCTGCCAGCGGATCAGACTCCCTGGCGCTGCACGTGATGGCCTCTCCAGTATCCGGATTCGTTCCCTTTATAGGGGGAACATCGACCGGGCTCGGAAGGAATTTGGCGATGGCATCCAGCAGGGGCTGAATTCCCTTGTTTTTCAGGGCAGATCCGCACAATACGGGGACTAACTCCAGATCAATGGTAGCCCTTCGAAGGGCGTCAAGAAGTTTTTGGGGTTCAATGGGCATTTCCGACAGATATGCCTCCATCACCTCATCGTCGTATTCTGCTGCGGCTTCAATGATTTTTTCCCGGTATTCCTCAGCCTGGGTGAGGTAATCGACGCTGATATCGCCGCAATGATAGCTGACTCCCAAAGTTTGTTCATCCCAACTGATCTGCTTCATGTCAATCAAATCAATGACATCCGTGAAATTTTCTCCCTGACCGACAGGCAACTGCAGAAGGAGCGGATTGGCGTTGAGGCGTTCCTTCATCATATCAACGGCGCCAAAAAAATCAGCCCCGATTCTGTCCATCTTATTGATGAACGCGATTTTGGGGACACCGTATTTATCGGCCTGTCGCCATACGGTTTCAGACTGTGGCTCAACCCCTTCGACGGCACTGAAAACACCGACCGCGCCGTCAAGTACCCTCAGGGAGCGTTCGACTTCAATGGTAAAATCCACATGCCCGGGAGTATCGATGATATGGATTTCGAGATCCTCCCAATGACATGTGGTCACAGCCGAGGTAATGGTGATGCCCCTTTCCTGCTCGTCTACCATCCAGTCCATAACCGCTTCACCGTCGTGGACCTCACCGATTTTATGGGATCGGCCCGTGTAGTAGAGAATCCGTTCGGTGACCGTGGTTTTGCCGGCATCGATGTGCGCGATGATACCAATATTTCTAATATGGCTTATTTTACTTTTCTTCTTCATCGAATTAACAGCATATCTGCTTCAAGCGGGAATTCCAGATCGATATGACCTGCCAGCGTTTGCACTTCTTTTCCGCCAATTAACAGTTTAACCCACTTAATTTCAGGGATATTCAATATTAGTGAATTGACCACCGAATAAATGGTCAGAAGCTCTGAATTACATCCACCGGGATGGTCTTTTTCGACAGCCTGGGATAAATCGACATAACAGACACCCGCCGGAATGATATAAATTGCCCGGAGCTCGGTGCCGGCCGCGATGGTGCGTGCCAGTGATTTTTGGGGACCTTTTATTAAAGCCTCAACAATGGATCGGGCATAGTCGACCGAGTCTCCCGAATGGGAGACGACCCGCTGTTCGGACATTAAATAATAATTATTGCGATCAGCAAAATAAAGGTGCACCGCAGACTTTTTTGGTTGCGTCGGTCCGGCAGGCGGCAAAAGCGAATCAACGCGGGTTAACTGTTCTTTTTGGGCGTGTGCGCTCTGGAAGAAAAGGCAAATTGCGCCTGCGATGGACAGAATCCCAATGACCGCCAAGATTGCGCGGTTATGCCTTGATTGTGCGTCGGTGATCATCAGAAAAGATTGAATATTTAGCCTGCTTTTCTCATAGTTCACAATAAAAAAAGGTTAGCTTGAGACTAACCTTTTTATTGGTATGAACTGGTGGAGCTGAGGGGGATCGAACCCCTGACCTCATGACTGCCAGTCATGCGCTCTCCCAGCTGAGCTACAGCCCCAGTAACAAAAAGATTTTTTAACAAATGGCGAAAGACGTGTCAATATATATTGTGAAATTCGATAAAATTAATTATCTTAGAGCTACCCGGTAATTATATCAGGTATGGCAGCCGTAATTGGAGATAGGAGGATACGGGCCTGGAAACATTTCATCCCCTTATAAATGCCAAATGCCTTCACGCTAGCTTTAGAACAGGTAATCTGTTGACAAACGAGCAGTTTGAAAATAATATTTAAAAATCAGGGTGAACACGTTTGCTCAATTCATAAGCCACCCCGCCCTGGCGGGATGAGAATTTAAAGAAATCTAAAAAGTTCTTTAATAAATGACAATGGATTCGAAAAAATTTGGCTACCCGGGACCAATCCGTCAAACGGGATCGAACACAGTGGATGCGTACAAGGAATTTGATGCCATGGAGCTTTATTGTCCGCGATGCAAACAAGCGGTTCAGGTACGCAAGCGACTTCTTCTGGTGCTGCCGGAAGGTGACAAGTACGAGTATTTATGTGCTTTCTGCTCGGCAACCGTTGGGACGAAAATGGATCGGCAGGCCAAACCTGTCTCCTTGATTGTTTGATATAGGTTTCCCGGTTAAATCAGAATTTAGAAGGTTTAGAAAACAGAGATACAGACGAAATAAAAGGGAATCATATGCTCAGTTTAATGCGAAAACATGCTACATCTTGGTTAATAAAAATTATTTTAGGTGCAATTGTTGTTGTTTTTGTACTGTGGGGCGTCGGCAGCTGGACGTCACAGCGGTCGAACATGGTTGCAACCGTCAACGGAGAAATGATTACTGCTGACGATTATCGCGTTGCTTACAAACGCTTGATCGAACAGGTCCGACAGAACTTTGGTAACAGTCTAAATGATGAGCTCATCAAAACGCTGCAATTGGACAAACAGGCATTAAACCAGCTGATCGATAAAATTCTCATGCGTCAAGCAGCCTCTAAACTCGAATTGCGGGTTTCCGACCAGGAGCTCGTTCAATCCATTCGAAGTATCAGCGCTTTCCAAAACGCCGGTGTTTTCGATCCTCGCCGTTATCAAGGCGTGCTGAATAGCAACGATTTGACTCCCGAGGCCTTTGAGATGAGCCAAAAAGATGCCTTGCTGCTGGAAAAACTAAACAACCTCATTACCGGCAGCGTTAAAGTATCCGACCATGAGGCCATGACATGGTATATGTGGAACGAGGCCATGGTCAATTTGGATTTCTTTTTACTGGAAGCAGACCGTTATCCGGATATTTCCGTAACGGCCGAAGAAACCCAAACGTATTTTGAGTCTCGCAAGGAATCTTACAAAACCGAACCGGCCCTGAAGGTACGCTACGTAAAATTCGAACCGAAAACCTGGGTTTCGCAGGCTGAGATCGCCGATGATGAAATTCAGGCCTACTATGATGATCACCCCGATGAATTTCAGGAGGCCAAGACCGTTGAAGCACGCCACATATTGATAGAAGTGGACCAGGAAGCCGACACTGACGCGGTGGCTGCAGCGAAAAAGCGAATCGAAGATGTTTTGCAGAAGGCCCGGGCCGGGGAGGATTTTGCAGAACTTGCCAAACAATATTCCGAGGGGCCCAGCAAAGACAAGGGCGGATATCTGGGAACCTTTAAAAGAGAAGCGATGGTAAAACCTTTTGCGGACAAAGCGTTTTCCATGAAATCCGGCGAGATTAGCGATCCAGTAAAAACACAATTCGGGTGGCATTTGATTAAAGTAGAGAATGTTAATGAAGCCACAACCACTCCTTTAGCCGACGCCAAGAACGACATCCGCAAGAAGCTGGCAGACGAACGTGCCAAACAGCTGGCTTATGATGCGGCTGAATCCGTTTTTGATGCCGCGTTTGAAGGTCGTAGCTTGGAGGAGATTGCCGCCGATGAGCAACTCACCGTTCATACAACCGATTTTTTTACACGCCAGGAACCCCCAAAGGGAGTGTCGGACAAAGCGGGATTTGCCAAGGCCGCCTTTGATCTTCCGGAAGATCAAGTCAGTGAAATTCTGGATCTGGGCGATGGATATTATCTTCTGGAGACTGTTGCAAAACAGGCCGCCCGCATTCCCGAATTAGCGGAGGTAGAGGAAAAGGTCAAAGCCGACTTAATCAACGAAAAAAAGAATGAAAAAGCAAAAACAGACGCCGAGGCATTGCTGTCCGCTCTAAAAGACGGCGGCACCATTGAAGCAGCTGGCAAGAAATTCGATTTAACCCCGAAAAGCACCGGTTTTTTTAAGCGCAATGATCCCATACCCAATATCGGCTTAGAGCGCGAATTATCCCGCGCAGCCTTTGAGCTGTCTGAAAAAAATAGTTTGCCTCAGGAAGTTTTTCAGGGTGCCAAGGGGTTTTATGTGATCAAATTCAAGCAACGCAAAACACCTGCCATGGAAGAATTTGAAAAAGAGAAGGACAATGTCAAAGAAAGGCTGCTGCAGCAAAAACGGTCTGAGACACTCAGAGCATGGTTGGAGCAAAAGAAAAACAGCAGCGAGATAATTGTCGAAAGCGGATATTCAGAGAGTTGACAATTCCGATGGAGATGGTGAAGATATTTAAATCCAATTTTTTTTCATCATATGCCAAAAAATAACCCAATCGGGTACTAGACCCAGATAAATCGAAAAGAATAAACTACTACAGGCACTAATTTACAAATAACTATTAAGGTAGGCTGGTGAGTCCTGAAGACCGAAGTTCACACAAGAATTTAAGAAATAATTATACGACGAAAAAATGTCCGTTTTGCTATGTACACTTGCCGCTGGATGCACAATCATGTACGGCTTGCAAAAACAAAGTCGGCGATGTGGATAGGCTGGGATTTGCAGTCAAACCCTTCGACTGGTGGGGCTATCTGGTCGCTGCATTTTTTGTGGTAGGATTTGTTGTGTTTACATGGTGGGCTTTTTTTCGGGAATAGGCCAGTAGAGCATTAATTACCGTGTGCCAAACCACGGAAATTGACGATCGCTGCGTTATTAAACGCCTACCTTGCGATCATCGACCACGCCATATCAGCGGCGTTTTCAGCATGGTCTGCTATGGCGCCGATGGTTTCAGCGAGTCTGATCATATGAAAGACGGTGGTCGTCTCGATTTTCATGTTCAGCAATTTTTCCTTGATCCCATCTTCAACTTTGTCCGCTTCATGTTCCTGCCGAGCCAGCGTATAGACGATGTCTTTGACAAACCTTCGCTGCTTCTCGGAATAGCTTCGAAAATATTTTCCGGCTTCCTGCACCAGACGGCACATCTCTTCGACTGGATCTAAAACCGCATCCACGAGTAAAAAGAAATCCTTTTCCAGGGCGTCCGGGATTCCGGGCTCGGTTCTGAAGGAAAGCCAATCAAGCGCTTCTTCAATTGCATCCAGAACTTTGTCCTGTTCCCGCATGTATCGGAACAACTGAGATTTATCCACCGGAATTAAAGTGCTCTTTGGCAAGTGGTCGCGAATACGTATTTTAATGGATTCGGCGTCACTTTCCAGTTGATCGACCTCAAGCCTGAATTCCTCAAACTTTTCACATTGAGCCGTAATATGACATTCGATGGCCTGCTGAAAGGCCCAGGCGCACTCCTTTACTTTTTCCGCATGTTCCTGCAGACCGTCAAAAGGGGATGTCACAAATCGTGAAATAAAAGGTATACGCATCGTACCTCCATGCCATCCATAAACCCAAAGATGTGGCCAACGATCAGGAAGTCGTATTCAGCTATCATTCAGATTCAAAATCGAGTAGACTGTTTTTGCGAGTATGCTTTGCAGTCGCCCATCGATAAACCGTGATGGACGATCCTGCTCCATTCCCATCATTCGGTCATATATCTGATTCGGATAGGCGAAAATCAGGTTTTCGCTGGCCCGCGTCGCTGCAGCATACATCAATCGCAATTCTTCTTCAAGATCTTCTTCTTTGATATTGTCAATCGCCATGTCAATTTCTCTTCTTTTTACTGCTCATGTTGACTTTCGGTATAATATGTATTACTGTTCTCTGAAGTTTATGTTGAGTAGAAAAATCGAAGTAATTGTAAAGGGAGGAATTATCCATGAAGAATTTGCAAGGTGAACTTAAAATCATTTCCAAATCTTTAGCGTCTCTTTCCAAAAAAGTGGAAAAGCTCTCAAGTTCAGTGCAAAAGCCTAAAACAGTGAAAAAAGCAGCGGCCGCGAAACCAGCAGCGAAAAAAGCGGCTGCCAAAAGAGCCGTATCGCCCGGCGGTAAAACCGTTCTTGAGACGGTATTCGATGCCATCAAAAGAAGTAAAAAAGGTGTGACCGTCGCGCAGCTGAAGACCAAAACCCAACTCAATGCAAGGCAATTGAGCAATGCACTTTACAAGCTTTCTAAAAAAGGCATGGTCGAAGCCCCGTCCCGCGGTCTGTATCTAAAAAAGTAATACTCCACGCGTGCGAAAAAATAGTCTTCAAGGCACTTCTTGGTAGGGCGGAAGGTTGAAGACTATTTTTTTTTGGTGCATCCGAGTTGGCAATTCCCTGTTGCCTATTGCAGAGCAGTTTGGTATGGTAATTGGCTTATTTTCTCTCGGGAAAGGACAACCCATGACCAAACAGGCGATCAATTCAGATCCCTTCAGAAAAATATGGGACTTTTTTTCTTCTGTTAAGTTGACCGTCGTGCTGCTGCTGACACTGGCGCTGACATCCATCATTGGCACGCTGATTCCCCAAAACGAATCCCCGCAAGCCTATTTGAAGGCTTTTGGGACTTTTCTCTATCGTTTTTTTGACGTTCTCGGTTTTTTTGACCTGTATCATTCCTGGTGGTTTCAGGCCCTGATGCTCTTACTGGCCTTAAATGTGCTGGTCTGTTCAATCGATCGACTCTCCGTGACCTGGCGGATTATCTTTCCTGAACGTCCCAAATTTAACCTTTCACGCTTTCGGCGACTTGAACCCAAAGAGGAATTTACCAAAAACGGTCCGGCTGAAGCGCTGAAAAAGCCTTATTACAGCATTATATCCCGCAAATTTCGCTATTGCCGGGTTGAAAAGACCGACAGTGGCTATGTCATATTTGGAGAAAGAGGTCGCTGGACGCGTATCGGCGTATATATCGTTCACCTGAGTGTTATCTGCATGCTCGTCGGTGGGGTGATTGGGTCCATCCTCGGTTTTGAGGGTTTCGTTAACCTGGCCCCGGGCGAGGGTTCCCAACAAATACAGCTTCGCAACCGCAACCAGGTGCTGACGCTTGATTTTACGATCCGCTGCGATGATTTCAAGGTTCGCTTTTATCCCAGCGGCGCTCCCGAAGAATTTCGCTCCAGTCTCTCGATTATCGAAGGGGGCAAAGTGGTTAAAACCCAGGATATCATTGTCAATGATCCATTGCGCTACAAAGGCATCAGCATATATCAGGCCAGTTATGGACAGTTGCCTGCCCGGCAGCAGGATATCCAGCTTCCGGATGAATTCACCCTGGTTTTTACCAGCCAGACAACCGCAAAAAGCTACCGGATTAAAGCGAAGATCGGACAGAAGGTTGAGATCGCGGAGGGTCTGGGAAATTTTGTCGTCAATGAATTCAAGACCTCATATAATTTTCGCGGCCAGGATCTCGGGGTGACTTTTTTCGGCACGCTTCATCAGAGCGATGGTGCTGAGGTGGACGTTGTGCTTCCAATTCAATTTCCAAGCTTTGACAAGATGGGACCGATTTTCAACAAAACGCGCAAGGGCGATGTGGTCATTTCAGTATCAGATATCAAAGCCGAGCCCGCCGAGGTGCGCTATTACACTGGTCTTCAGGTTTCCAGCGATCCCGGTGTCTGGGTAGTTTATACCGGATTTATTTTGATCATTGCGGGTTGTTTTGTTACGTTTTTTATGTCCCACCGGCAAATTTGCGTGGACATCCTTGAATCTGGTAAAAAGTGCCGGATCATGATAACCGGTAGCACGAATAAAAATAAACTGGGAAACGAACAAAAACTAAAATCGATTGCACAAATCCTCTCAGGTGAGCGTCTTGACCTGAGGTAATGAAACCACTCACACGGTGGTTTTAATTTTCATCCGGTCATTATTTAGTTAACCCAACTTGTAGGAACAATTAAGGATAAATTATGAGTGGTTCGCTAATATTGTCGATTGTTACCTTTATTTACGGTTTGGCGGGGTTTTTGTACATTTGCGCCTGGATTTTTCGAAAACAAATTTTTGGCAAGATCGCAACATGGGTGGCTCTGGTGGGGTTAAGCGGAAATACCGCCGGCATTTTACTAAGGTGGGTGGAGTCTTACCAGCTCGGGATCGGCCATGCGCCTTTTTCAAATCTATACGAATCCCTCGTTTTTTTTGCCTGGGTTATCGTATTGATTTATCTGATCATAGAACGTAAGATCCAAAACCGTATTATCGGTGCCTTTACCATCCCGATTGCCTGCCTGGTGATGGCCTATGCCTCCTTAAAACCTGGCATTACCAGTGCCATTCAGCCCCTTATCCCAGCTTTAAAAAGCAACTGGCTGATTGCTCACGTGATCACTTGCTTTATCGGCTACGCCGCTTTTGCCCTGGCTTTCGGTGTCAGTGCCATGTACCTGATGAAAAAGGGTCGAGACGACGAACCGATCACCTGGACAAAAATTGTTAATCCCTTGATATTGTTTGTCTTTGCAGCGTTGTTCAGCCGGGTTCTTTTTATCTCTAACTGGCTGGTGGCGACCCTCATTGCCATTCCGATTTGCCTTGGTTTTTATGCCATTGTTTTCCTGGTACGCAATCTGCCGGCAGAATCCAAAGCCAAATTGCTGGAACGGTTTCCGGATACCCGAATTTTGGATGAGCTGGGTTACCAGCTTATTTTGCTTGGATTTCTTTTTTTATCGATCGGCATCATCACCGGTGCCGTCTGGGCCAATTCTGCCTGGGGACGATACTGGGGCTGGGATCCGAAGGAAACTTGGTCGTTGATTACCTGGTTTGTTTACGCAACCCTGCTGCATGCGCGTTTGATGAGAGGATGGCACGGCAAACGTATTGCATTTCTTTCCATGATCGGATTTGCAGCGGTACTGTTTACCTATTTTGGTGTAAACCTTTTACCCGGATTGCACAGTTACGGATCGTTTTGATTTTTCCTTGACAAAATCGGGATCGATACGGTACACAACCGCTCTGGTTTTTTTAAAACCGGTCGGTTTTCTAATCGAATATGATTATGGTATTCATTGGATTGAGAATTAGGCGAAATTATCTACCTTAGCAGGATGGAGTTTCTATGAGCACAGAGGACAAGGCGAACGAGGTTTCCGCAGGAGATAGGGATCGGCATTCCGCCACACCCCCAACAGACCCTGGAACACAGGATCCGGCTAGCGGCGCCGGGGGAACCATCACCCTGTTTTTCATCATCGGGCTGGTGGCCAGCCTGGTACTCGGATGGGTCATTTTCCCTCAACTGCTATATTCCAAGAAAGAGCAGCCGGTTGATTTTAACCACGCCTTACACAACGAACTGGTTGAAGACAGCTGCGAAAGCTGTCATTTTTTTCGAGAAGACGGTACCTTTTCCGGGGTTCCAAAATTGGCACAGTGTATCGACTGTCACGAAGAGGTGAATGGTGAAGATCCCGAGGAAGAAAAATTTGTGACACAATATGTTGCCAAGGGCCGGGAAGTGCCTTGGTTGGTGTATGCCAGGCAGCCGGATTGTGTATTCTTCTCCCACATCGCCCATGTTAAAATGGGTGAGATGGATTGTGTCACCTGCCATGGCCATATCGGAGAATCCGAAAGCCTGAAGGTATACGAAGAAAATCGGATCACCGGATACAGCCGGGATATCTGGGGGAAAAATATTGCCGGTATAAAATGGAATTCATGGGATCGCATGAAGATGGACGACTGCGCCGATTGCCACAAGAAAAATAATGTCAATCTCAACAGTGTGCAGACCCATAGAGGGGGCTGCTTTGTTTGCCATCATTAATTTAAAATTCAATATTCATTCGAAAATATTCAATCCTAGAATGGGGATGATTTGATGAAAGTAGACAGAAGAAGTTTTTTGTCCTTTGTTATCGGCGGTGCTGCCGGTACGGCGCTCTCGCCATTGCCCTGGAAGTTGATCGATGATTCTTCCATTTGGTCTCAGAATTGGGCATGGACACCGGTTCCGGCAAGAGGTGAGATTACCCATGTGAATTCCACCTGTACCCTGTGTCCGGGAGGCTGCGGTATCACCGTTCGTAAGGTCGGGGACCGTGTCATTAAAATCGAAGGTATGATGGGGCATCCGGTCAATGACGGCGGGATCTGTGATCTGGGTGCTTCCGGCATGCAACTTTTATATGGACCGACCCGGGTGAAAACCCCCCAAAAGAAGGTCAATGGCAGGTGGCGGGCTATTTCCTGGGAAGCTGCCATATCCGAGGTCATCGAAAACCTCCAGGAGTTAAGAACCAACGGTTTGTCGCACAGTCTTGCCTGTATTTGTGACTCCGACCGGGGAACCGTCCCGGGACTTTTGAAAAGATTTTTAACCGTTTACGGCTCACCGAATTTTATCCGGACACCCTCGATCCAGGATAATTATGAGCAGGCGCTGTATCTGACCCAGGGGGTGCGAGCGCTACCGGGTTTTGATGTACCGCATTCGGATTTTATTCTGAGTTTTGGCAGCGGGTTGATCGAAGGTTGGCAATCCCCGGTATATATGATCAAAAGTAAAAGCGCATTAAAGCAGAATGGCGGCCGCATGGAACAAATCGAACCGCGACTCTCCAAGACGGCCGCCAAATCTGA
>JARFPZ010000199.1 GCA_029288035.1 Desulfosarcina sp. | reverse complement strand
ACACCCGTTATCCGCCGGCCAAAGGGTTTTTAGATCTCCGCCAGGCCATTACCGAAAAATTGCGATTAAAAAATAATATTCATGCGGATCCTGATAAAAATATTTTTGTGGCTGTGGGCGCCATGCAGGTAATTTTTAATGCGATTCTACACCTGGTTGAACCCGGCCAAGAAGTTATGGTCATCGATCCGGGTTATGACTATTATTCACAGATCGGTCTGTTTGGGGGCCTACCCGTCAGAATTCCAGCGCGCGAGGAAAACGGTTTTAAAGTTGATCCGGCTGATGTAAAAAAAGCCGTTACGCCCAAAACTAAAATGATGATTATCAATACGCCTGCTAACCCGACAGGGGCATTGCTGGATGACGGAATCCTCGATACATTAGCTGAAATCGCCCAACACCACGGGTTGTTGGTTTTGGCCGACGAGCCTTATGAGGACATTGTCTTCGACGGAAATAAACATTATAGCATCGGGGCAATCGATGGGATGCAGGATTTAACCATCTCGGCTTTCACGCTCTCGAAATCCTATGCCATGACCGGATGGCGCGTCGGTTATGCGGTGGCACCTAAAAGTGTTATCGACGAAATGGAAAAACTCATGGAGCACATGGTATCGGGAGTTACTGCCATGGCCCAGCGGGCGGCCTTGGCAGCCATTACCGGGCCGCAAACATGTGTCGAGGAAATGATTAAGGCCTACGACAGGCGGCGTCGAATCGTTTACGAGGGTCTTAACGCCATAGAGGGTATTTCCTGTCTGATGCCGGAATCGACTTTCTATGCCTTCCCCAATATAAAAAATTTAGGTATGAGTTCATGGGATTTGGCTAAATTCCTGGTCAAAGAACACAAGGTCGCTTTGGTGCCGGGCAGCATATTTGGCCGCAACGGAGAAGGCTATCTGCGGTTATCTTTTGCCGCCGGCTCAGAGCAGTTGACCGAGGGGCTGCATCGCATTAAAACAGGTGTTGAAAAAATTCGTAAACCATCGTCTGAACTGTGAGATAAAAGAGTCAATAACCATGAAATTATCAGAAAGTGCGGAAAATCTGTTGCTTGATGTGCCTAAACCGTCAAACTGGGTGCCGGATGAATATGATGTCGGGCTGAGGGATATTATGGTCGATTGGCGTGAGGCGGATCAGGTCGATGTGGGCATTGTCGGCGTCCCCTTTGACACGGCGGTAATGGGACGCCGCGGCTGCCGATTTGGACCCGAAAGCGTCCGGAGTTCACTAACGTTTTCTAATGTATACGATCCAAGTGTGGACGTTGATCTTTCCACTGGACTTAGTCTGACCGACTTTGGCAATATTGACGTGTTGCAGACCGATGTTCTGGGCACCCATGACCGTATTGAACAGGTGATGACTTCCATTTATCAACTCGGAGCGACACCCGTAATCATCGGGGGTGACCATTCGATTTCCTATCCGAATATTAAATCGCTGATTAATAACACCAATGGAAATGTCGGCGTAATCATGATCGACGGTCATCTGGATGTGCGTCACTCCCATCATGGTGAAGTGTCCAGCGGGACTCCATTTCGACGCATCATGGAGGAACCAAAAAATCCAGTCTTACCGAAAAACCTCGTCGAGGTAGGGATCAATGGGTGGCTCAACTCACGCTATTACATGGACTACTGCCGAGAAATGGGGGTTACCGTCATTCCGGCCCGACAGGTGCATCGTCGAGGAATTGATGATGTCATCACCCAGGCGCTTGAGCTTGCAAGTGATGGGACTGAGGCGATTTTTTTCAGTATCGACATCGACGGGTTGGATATGAGCGTTGCACCCGGAACCTGTTCACCCAATCCAGGCGGTTTGACAGCTTATGAGGCTTTGGAGATGTCCTGGCAAATTGGTCAGCATCCATTGTCTCAGGGGATGGACATTGTCGAGATCGCGCCCAGTTTAGATTGTGGCGGGGTAACCTCAATTATGGGGGTTGCCTTAATCCTAAACTACATCGGTGCCACCAAAGTTCGCCTACAAAATCAACGCGAAAAATCTTGAGATGCCGGTATTTTTATTGAGTCTAATTCAATCACCCTTTTTTAGTACCTATTTCTTGAAATCACATCATGTTTGCGCATGATTTATACCATAGCCAGATTAATATTTTAGGAATGCTATCGACTGATATTGAAAAGACAGAGCGAAGCCTCCGGCTCGTAGGGGTTGTAGCGCCTACGCCTCGGAGAGCGATACAACAAATCTTCAATCTTCAATTGTCAATATTCAATTCCGGCTTGTCCGGGTTGGGAGATAGATGCGTGATTTATAAAGCCAAAGTCGGACAGGCCAGTTATGGTCAAGCCATCGGCATCCTTTTGCTGGATGCGTCGAATCCCTTTATTCCTGGAGATGTCGCCAACGCCACGACGTACGATTTCCCGGTGCGCTTTCAAAAAGTAAAAGGATTTTCGGTCGAACGGGCCATTGGCAAAGACCCAACTATTTTTAAGAGCTTG
Source organism: Desulfosarcina sp. (assembly GCA_029288035.1). GTDB lineage: Bacteria > Desulfobacterota > Desulfobacteria > Desulfobacterales > JAFDCJ01 > JAFDCJ01. The sequence goes on along the minus strand of JARFPZ010000199.1, from coordinate 2,528 downwards.
CTCACCGCAGCCAGGGAGCTGGAAAGCCAGGGCGTCAGAGCCATTACCGGTGATTGTGGATTTATGGGGATGCATCAACGCGAATTGGCCGGCCAACTAACCGTACCGATTTTTTTGTCCAGTTTGTTGCAAATTCCATTTATTTTGTCGATCATGGCGCCGGACGCGAAACTAGGTATTATAACGGCCGACTCACGCAGTCTGGATAATATCCTGCTTGAAGCGATGGGCATTCCACTCTCTGACCAGCTGAAGATAATCGGTTTGCAGGATGAAGCTTATTTTAAAAAGGGGATTCTCGACGATGTCGGCATTCTGGATACGGAAAAACTCGAGAATGAAGTCGTCAAGGCTGCCAAGCAACTGCTAGTAAATGATGATAAAGTTAAGGCGGTTTTGCTTGAGTGCAGCTGCCTGCCCCCCTATGGTGCTGCCGTTCAGAAGGCCGTTGGCGTGCCTGTGTTTGACTACATCACCATGATAAACTTTGTGTTCTCGGCGGTTGTTAAACAAAAGTACGAGGGATACATGTGATGGATTTGATCGCAATTTTAAAGTCATTAGAAAAAGAGACCATTGGCTTAAGACGCGATTTTCATCAGCATCCGGAACTGGGGCTCGAAGAGTACCGTACTTCCGAAAAGGTCACCGCCTATCTTGAGAATTGTGGATTGGAGGTATTCCGCTCGAATAAGACCGGCGTTGTCGGAATTTTGAGGTGTGGGCAACCAGGATCAACTTTGCTCCTGCGGGCAGATATGGATGCCCTGCCGATATCAGAGGAAAACGATATCCCGTATAAGTCTGAAAATACCGGAATCATGCACGCCTGTGGTCATGACGCCCATACGGCCATGTTGCTGGTGGCGGCAAAAGTTCTTTCCGGATTTAAAAAGCAGCTGAAAGGCAACATCAAGTTTGTCTTTCAACCCAACGAGGAAAATGTTGGGGCCCTGGCAATGATCGAAGAAGGTATTATGGAAGACCCCCATGTGGATGCCTGCATGGGTCTGCATATTTGGACCCCATTACAGAGTGGACAGCTGGGAATCGCAGCCGGACCGGTAATGGCAGGAATGGAACATTTCAAGTTAGTTATCAAAGGCCGGGGCGGTCACACAGCGACACCACAGGACGCCATCGATCCGATTCTAACCGCTGCCCATATTATCCAAAGCGTGCAAATCATCCAGACCCGGGAAATCGATGCCCTTAACGAACCCACGGTTATTATGTTCGGCCAGATCCAGGGTGGCACCGCATCGAATATAATTCCGGATTCAGTCACCCTGGCGGGAACCATGCGTTATCTTTTCGAAGGCGAAATGGGCAGCCAAAACCATCCTAAAAAGCGATTTGAATCTATCGTTGGGAATATTTGCGCTGCCCACCGCGCCGATTATGATCTTATCTTTGAGTTTGGCCACCCCACCTTAGTCAACCACCCCGAAATGACCGAGTTGGTCAAAAGCGTGGTAGCCAGTGACATGAGTTCCGAGTTGGAGATCGTAACTTCGGTTTCCTTGGCCGGAGAAGATTTCTCTGAATTTGCCGCGCGGGCGCCCGCAGTCTTTTATTTTCTCGGAACAGCCAATTCGACCAAAGGTACCGAATTTCCGCATCATCATCCGCGCTTTAACATCGATGAAGATGTGCTCATCACCGGAGTTGAACTGCATGTTCGTTCGGCTCTAAAATATTTGGCCTTGTGACATCGTGTCAGTAGTTCTGAATTTTCCTTCGACAAAGGAGTTTTCCATGGCGATTTTTTCCAACGAAGAGTATCTTTCCCGAATAGCAAAGACCAAACAACGCATGCTGGATGCCGGTATTGAGGTGTTAATCGTCGCCGATCCGGCCAACATGAACTATTTGACCGGTTACGACGGCTGGTCGTTTTACGTACCCCAGGTGGTCATTGTGGCCCTGGACGATAATGAGCCGGTTTGGATTGGACGAGGTATGGACGCCAATGGCGCCAAGCATACAACCTTTCTTTCCCCGGATCACATTATCGGTTATCCGGACGATTATGTGCAAAATCTGGCTAAACATCCCATGAACTTTGTGGCCGACTACCTCCTTCAAAAAGGCTGGGATGCAAAAACGATCGGAACGGAGCTTGATGCCTACTACTTCACTGCTCGATGTCAGCAAGAACTTACCAAAAGCCTTTCCAAAAGCAAATTTACCGATGGCAATCTGCTCGTTAGCTGGGTGCGTCTGGTCAAATCAGAACAAGAAATCGCGTACATGAAACAGGCCGGCAAAATTATGGAGAAAGTGATGCAAACGGCCATCGATGTTGTCGCACCCGGAGTAAGAGAGTGTGATGCGGTCGCCAGCATCTATCAGGCCCAGATTGCGGGAACCGCCGAATTCGGTGGGGACTATACTGCCATCGTACCGATGATGCCCTCGGGCGAAAAGACGTCGACACCTCATCTGACCTGGACCGATGAGCCCTATGGCAATGAGTTGGCGGTTAATTTAGAACTTGCGGCTTGCCGCCATCGTTATCACTGTCC
>JARFPZ010000191.1 GCA_029288035.1 Desulfosarcina sp. | reverse complement strand
GATCGAGCCTTTCATGCTGGTATTTTTAGGTGTAACGATTGGCGGCCTGGTTATTGCCATGTATCTTCCAATATTTAAAATGGCAGGGGCGATTTCATAACTTTTTGGAAGCAGGTACGAAAAGCAATACGGGATTTATTTGCGAATGTCCGAAGGGGAACTAAGGAAAAAGCTTAAATGGTTGATGCTTTTTCGGATTCTTTTTTCCACCCTCCTGCTGGGCTCCTCCATTATAATGCAACTTGGGGAATCACCGCTCCCCCTGAGCTCACCTTTGATATTTTTGTATGGTATCATCGCCCTCATCTTTTCTCTTTCCGCCATATATGCGCTTGGTTTATATCACATCAAACGCCATCTTGTATTCGCTTACGTACAACTAATAATTGATACCACGGTGGTTACGGCCATCTTGTTTGTGACTGGCAGTTTCTCTAGTATTTTTTCCTTTCTCTATCTGGTTATTATAATTTATTCCAGCATCTTGCTGCCCAAAAAAGGGACACTTGTCATTGCGGCCTTATGCAGTATCCAGTTTGGCATCATGGTGGATCTTGAGTATTATGGTGTAATTTATCCCTTTGGCGAAAATGACAGGCTCCTTGCATCGGTCTATACCGGAAGTCAGGTATTTTATAAAATTTTAATCACCATGATAGCCTGTTTCGCTGTTGCGCTTCTTAGTAATTTTTTATCGGAACAAGTCCGTGAGACCCGCAGAGAATTGCGGATTATGGAAGATCATGTAAAGCGCGTGGAAAAAATGGCATCTATCGGAGAAATGGCCGCCGGCATGGCTCATGAAATCAAGAATCCGCTTGCTTCTTTAATAGGCTCTATTCAACTGCTCAGTGAAGACATGCGCTATGATACAGATCATGACAGACTTATGCGAATTATCCTGCGTGAAGCGGATCGTTTGAGTTCTCTGGTAAACAATTTTCTTTTATACGCTCGGCCGCCTGTCGGTAGAGTAAAGGCCATCGAACTCGATAAAGTTTTAGCGGATACTGTCGAATTGTTAAAAAGAGATGCCAACACGAACGGTCGCATCACTATTGCTAAAACAATCCAACCTCAGATCTGGATTTCGATGGATCCTGTGCACCTGCGTCAGATTTTCTGGAACCTTTTGCTAAATGCTGCCGAAGCCATCGACGGAGAAGGGACCATTGAGATTGAAATGTGTGCCTCAAAGAACAGGCATGCAGTTGTTCGAATCACTGATGATGGTATTGGCATGACTCGCAAGGATCTCAAGTCAATTTTTAACCCTTTTTTTACCACCAAACCCGCCGGAACAGGCCTCGGTCTGTCGATTGTTCACCGCATCCTCGAGGCTTATGATGCCTGGCTGAACATTGATAGTGAAGCCGGTAAGGGAACCACGATTACCCTTCAATTCAAGCAGATTGAACCTCCCCTGAAAAGCCTGCTAACTTGAACTTGACAGCTCTGTATAAATAAGATATCAAAAGCGATTTAAATTTATTACCCGCTCAGATGGCCATTACCCTGTCAAGAATGAGACTGCAGGCAACAGAATCTCGATTCACTTTTGTTCAAAAATACAGTTTTGCCGGTTGAAAAAATAGACTTGGATTATGGAAAAAGCACGCGATCTGCTTCAGAAACGAAAAGAGAAGATTGAGGAATTAAAGAAGAATAATATCAATCTTTATCCCAATGGGTTTGTTACATCACACACCGTCCGTGATATCCAAAATGTTGTCGAAAATGATCCGGATTCTTTGACGCAGGATGGACCTGTATTTACGACTGCCGGGCGTATGATGGCAATCAATAATTTTGGTAAAAGTGCCTTTATTCGGTTCAGAGATCGAAGCGGTCAGCTTCAGGCTTATATTAGAAAAGATCAAATTGGTGATGGGGATTATCGTCTCTTTAAACAGCTTGATATCGGTGATTTTATCGGTTTAAGGGGTACCATGTTCCAAACCCGAACGGGTGAATGGACGCTTTTGGTCCGGAGATTCAATCTGCTAAGCAAAGCGACTCGATCCTTGCCGGAGAAGTTTCACGGCCTGCGGGATCCGGAAAAACGCTACCGTCAGCGTTATATCGATTTGATAATGAATGCAGATACGCGTGATATTTTTATCAAACGCAGCCAGATCATTCAGCAGATACGCGATTTTTTTCTTGACCGAGATTTCCTTGAAGTTGAGACCCCAATGATGCAGCCGATCCCCGGAGGTGCGGAAGCCGCTCCTTTTAAAACCCATCATAAAGCTCTGGGGATGGACCTTTACCTGCGTATCGCTCCGGAACTGTATCTCAAACGACTGGTTATCGGCGGGTTCGAAAGAGTTTTTGAAATCAATCGCAATTTCAGAAATGAAGGGGTGTCCACCCAGCATAATCCGGAATTCACCATGATTGAATTTTACCAGGCTTATGCCACCTATTCCGATTTGATGGAATTAACCGAGCAGCTGATAACTGGTGTCGCAATAGCAGTAAACGGATCGTCAAAGATCAGCTACCAAGGTCAGATCATTGAATTGGCGGGAAAATGGCGGCGCCTGACGCTTTTTGCCGCTTTGGAGGAAATAGGTGGCATCGACCGGCAACTTTTAAATGATAAAGAGAGTTTACTTGATTTTGCTTCACGTAAGGGAGTTAAGGTTACCAAAACCGGTCGGCTGGGCAAAGTGATCACCAAACTGTTCGATGTCCTGGTTGAACCGGAGCTGATTCAACCCACCTTTATCACCGGCTACCCGGCCGAGGTATCACCCCTGTCTCGCCGCAACGATCAGGAACCTGATCTTACCGAGCGATTTGAGCTTTTCATTGCCGGGCGTGAGATTGCCAATGGATTTTCGGAACTTAATGACCCGGTTGACCAGCAACAGCGTTTTGTCCAGCAGGTTCAAGGACGTGACGCCGGCGATGAGGAAGCGCACCGAATGGATGACGATTATATCGAGGCACTGGAGTATGGGATGCCGCCGACGGCCGGTGAAGGTATCGGCATCGATAGACTGGTCATGCTGCTAACCGATGCACCTTCCATCCGGGAAGTAATTCTTTTTCCACATATGAAGCAGGTAAAGGGCAACGCGCAGGAATTATAGACCATGGAGCAGTGGACAAAGAGCAGGGTGCTGCAAGCACACTGATAATTTGCATAGGTTTCAGGTGTCGGGTTTCAGTTTCTAACACCTCCCTTCTCAGACACTAAACACCTGAAAGCACCATCTCCTGACAGCATGTTGTCAAAAAAAGCCCGATAAGGGTCAAATTCCTATAACCAGCAACAAAATAGTCAGCCCATGGGATTCGAGTTGTTTATCGGCCGCCGGTATTTAAGGGCCAAACAAAAGCAGGCATTTATTTCCTTGATTACCATTCTCTCAATTGCCGGTGTGGCGGTGGGTGTGATGGCATTGATCGTGGTTATTGCGGTGATGACCGGTTTTGAAGCGGACCTCAAAAGCCGCATATTGGGCGGGCAACCCCAGGTGATGCTCAGGCGTCATGAAGGCATGTTCACCAACTATCGTCAAGTGCTTGAAGAAGTGGAAAAGACCGAAGGCGTAGAAGCCGCCACCCCTTTTATCCTCCTGCAGATCATGCTGAGAGCTAAACATGGTGCATCCGGTGCCGTATTGCGCGGAATTGATCCTGAATCTGCCGGCCGGGTGATGAAAACACTCCATAAGGTGAATTTGCCCGCTGCGACATCTGCAACTTCTTCATCGGACGCGGCACCCAACATCCCTGGTATCGTTTTAGGCCGTGAGCTGGCTAGAAATCTTAGGGTTATTGAAGGGGATCTGATCTATTTGATATCCCCAGGGGGCATCTTATCGCCCATCGGGCATCTACCGATGACAAAGCAGTTTAAGGTAACTGGATTTTTCGAGTCCGGCATGTATGAGTATGACCAGACCTTTGCCTATATCAATATCAAAGATGCCCAGAAAATTCTGCGTATGGGGGATGCGGTCAACGGACTCGATATTCGGGTCACCGACATTTACGAAGCGAGAAATGTGGCACAAAGGATCGTTACTAAACTGGGACGTCCATACTGGGCTCAGGATTGGATGCAGATGAACCGCAATCTTTTCAAAGCGTTGAAGCTGGAAAGGCGGGTTATGTTCATCATTTTAGTACTCATCATACTGGTGGCGGCATTTAACATCGCCAGCAGTCTTATCATGATGGTTATGGGAAAAACCAGAGATATCGCAATTTTAAAAGCCATGGGTGCCACCGAGCGCAGCATCAGAAAGATATTTGTTTTTAACGGCATGGTCATTGGCTCCCTCGGTACCATCTTGGGGTTATGTCTGGGACTGGTAGTCTGTGAGTTGCTCAAACGCTATGATATCCATGAGCTGACCGGAGATATTTATTATTTTACGACAACCTTGCCGGTGAAACTTGAATTTACAGATGTTGTATCCATCATTTCAGCCGCCTTGCTGATATGTTTTTTTGCTACCCTGTATCCGGCCCGACAGGCAGCTAAACTGAGACCCGTTGAAGCCATCCGGTACGGTTGATACCGGCTTACTCTAAAAAACGATGCAATCTGAGAATCAAGATAACAGTTCCGGCATTTTAACCGATCTAATAACTGTTCGAAACTTATGCAAAAGTTTTACGAATGGAGATGCCCGTATTGACATCTTAAAAAATCTCAATTTCGAATTGGCGGCCGGTGAATCCGTTGCCATCGTAGGGGCTTCCGGTATCGGTAAGTCGACCCTGCTTCATATCCTGGGCACTCTGGACCGACCGGACAGTGGCCAATTGCTTTTTAAGGGAGAAGATGTCTTCTTATATGACGATGCGGCCCTGGCCAGCTTTCGCAACCAATCGGTGGGGTTTGTTTTCCAATTCCATCACCTTCTGCCCGAATTCAATGCTGTTGAAAATACGATGATGCCGGCACTGATCGGCGGTGTGAGCAAACGCCATGCCTTCCAGACTGCCGAGGATTTACTTGTCAGGGTTGGACTAAAGGACAGATTATTTTATCGGGTGGGAAAATTATCCGGTGGAGAGCAGCAGCGTGTCGCCCTGGCAAGGGCGCTGGTGCTAAAACCTGCCGTGCTGCTGGCCGATGAACCTACGGGCAACCTGGATGAATCCAACAGTGAGCACATTCACTCACTGCTGTTAGAATTAAACCGGGAATTTTCAATGACACTGGTTGTGGTCACCCATAATTCACAACTTGCCTCTTTTATGTCTCGCTGCGTAACGATTACTGATGGCAAACTGACAGGCATTCCATGACCGTCATCCGGCAGGCAATCCATCTTACCTTCAGAACGGCTATAGAAACGTTGGATGGCAATGTGTAGAGCACAATACGGCTATTTTTAAACTCCCGGTAACGGGTTCAGCGGATCATTCCAAGGATGCCCGATTGAGAAACAATTTTAAAAGGATTCTATGATCTACCGTACAAGCCTGATCCTTTTTATGTTCTTATGCCTGTTGGTTGAAATTGCCCGCGCCCAGCAACCCGTCAGCGTTGTTATCATGCCTTTTGAAACACATGCCCAGGATGATTTATCCTATTTACAGACGCAAATCCCGCAAGCCATTAAAAGCCTGCTTGAACAGGAAGGGGCCGATGTACTAATTTATGAAACGATGTCCATTTCTTCCTGGAAAAAGCTCGCTGAAAGTCGGGCCGAAATACGCAACATCGGCGCTCAAACCGGTGCCGCTTATGTTGTCTGGGGGAGTCTGACCCTGTTCGGCCAAAATTTCAGCCTCGACGTAAAGTTGCTCGCATCTGAGGATGATGAAGAACCGGATACTTATACGGTGGAAGGGGAAGGCATTGAGAACTTGTCCGCTTCCGTGAATAAATTGGTTCAGGAGCTTAGTTTAAGGCTCTTTAAGCGGCAAAAAATCGTGCAGATTCTGATCAAGGGTAATAATCGGATTGAAGAGGATGCCATTCGAAGGGTTATCAAAATTAAAGAGGGGGACTTATACAATTTAAAAGATATCACCGATGAGTTAAAAGCCGTCTATAAGATGGGCTATTTTGACGACATCCGGGTAGAAGCTCAGAACGTTGAGGGAGGTAAATCGATTACTTTCAACATAACGGAAAAACCCACCGTCCGGAATATTCTCGTAAAAGGCAACACCCGGGTGTATGATGATGATGATATCAAGGAAGTGCTCACCATCCGAAAGGGATCCATTCTCAATAGCAATACCCTCCAAAGTGATATGCGGCGGATCGAAGAGCTTTACAAAGAGAAAAATTACCACAATGTCAAGGTCAGCTTCGATGTATTTGCACGCGAGGATTTTCAGGCCGATATTGAATACAAGATCGACGAGGGTAAGAAATTTCAAATCAGCAAGATTAACTTTGTAGGGAACCGTGCCATTTCCACCGCAAAACTGAAAGGTTTGATGGGAACATCGGAAAAAGGGATTCTTTCATGGCTGACCAGTGCCGGAGATCTCAATCAGGAAAACTTGAATCAGGATTTAGCAAAACTGACTGCTTATTATCACAATAACGGCTACGTTCAGGCCCGAGTCGGAGAACCGGAAGTAAAATTTGAAGAGGACGGGATTGTCATCACGATTCGCATTGATGAAGGGCCCCAATTCAAAGTCGGCGAGGTGACCTTGGCCGGGGACTTAATTATCCCCCAGGAGCAGCTGCTGGAAAAAATTAAGATTACCGAGGAAGAATATTACGACCGTGAGATGTTACGCCTTGATGTCATCACCCTGACGGATATTTATGCAGATGAAGGCTATGCATACGTGGATATTTCACCACGAATCGACCAGGATACCGACAAGTTGGTCGTCAATATTATTTTTGACATTGACAAGGGCAAGCAGGTTTATTTTGAAGAAATTACCATCAGTGGTAACACCAAGACTCGCGACAAGGTGATTCGCCGGCAGTTGCAGGTGTATGAACAGGAGCTTTACGGTGGCCGGCGGTTGAAACGCAGCGTCCAAAATTTATATCGACTGGATTTTTTTGAAGATATAAAAGTAAATACCACCAAAGGCAGTGCCGATGACAAAATGCGGCTGAGCCTGGATGTTGTTGAAAAAAACACAGGGGCATTCAGTTTCGGTGCCGGTTTCGGGAATGTTGAAAGTCTTTTTCTAACCGCCTCGGTTGCTGAAAGAAACCTGTTTGGACGTTCTCAGACGCTGTCGCTCAAAGGTCAGCTGGGCAATAAGACCACCAAGTTCACCTTGAGTTTTACAGAACCCTGGTTGTTTGATATTCCGTTATCCGCCGGGGCGGATCTCTACAACTGGAACTATCGTTTTAGCGATTACAATAAAGACAGTATCGGTGGAAATCTGCGTCTCGGATATCCCATCATCGATTATACCCGCGGATATCTCTCCTATAATTACGATGTTGCAAATATAAACAATGTGAGCAGCAATGCTGCCAACTCTATTAAAAACAACAAAGGGAGAAATGTCAAAAGCAGTATCGGCACACGGATAAGATACGATTCCAGAGATCAACTTTTTCACCCGACCAAAGGATCCACCCATGATGCTAATTTTGAATTCGCCGGATTGGGCGGTAATATTGGTTTTACCAAATACACCGCTGAAACCAGCTGGTATTACCGACTGGTCTGGCAATTGATCGGTGTGCTACATGCCAAAGGCGGTTACGTTAAAAAACTGCAGGGTAAAACACTGCCGGACTATGACAAATTTTACATGGTCGGCATCGATGCGTTGAGGGGATTTGAGCGCGGTGACCTGAGTCCGCAGGATAAAGACGGCGCCGAAGTCGGCGGCAATAAATTTTTACAATTCAATGCCGAACTTCGATTTCCTTTGCTGGAAGAGGCCGGCCTCTATGGGGTGGGATTTTTTGACACCGGCAATATTAAAAAAGAAGGTGAAAATATCGAGCTGGACGACTTGCGAGAAAGCGCCGGTCTTGGCATCCGCTGGCAATCACCCATGGGGCCGATTCGACTCGAGTACGGATGGATCCTCGATCGGAAATCCACTGACCACGGTCCCGGAGCTTGGGAATTTTCGATGGCGACGTCATATTAGACGAAAACGGTCTTCGGAGACGCTATAGGACCGTCAATCGTAAAATGTGCGATAGGTTAGGCCGATTTTAATTGACGTGCTATTTTTTAAAAAATAAGATATAGGGCGTTAGACCTTTATCTGGTCTTTTCTGGAAATGCCAGATCATTGGGATAAACTCGGCAACTATGACCGCCACACGGTCGGCTATCCGGTAAGCGCTATGAAGAATATGGAACAACAAAGGGGGATACCATGAGATTAATCAAACCCGTTTGGGTCATATCGATTATTATTATTGTTATTATTTTCGTCAGTCATCATGTTTTTGCCGCCGATGTCGCCAAGATCGGCGTTATCGATTTGCAAAAAATTCTTGAGACTTCCGCCGCCGGAAAGTCGATCCAGACTGAACTTAAAAAAGAGAATGATAAAATGCTGGCGGACCTGAAGAAAAAAGGCGCCGAAATTGAAAATATCCGAAAACGACTTGAACGCGAGTCCATGGTGATGGGCAAAGAAAAACGTGAAGAAAAAGAACGGGAATATCGTATTAAGAATAATGATTTAAAATCCCTTAAAAACAAATACCGATCGGATTTGCAAAAACATGAAGGGAGATTAATGCAACAGCTAAGTGACGATATCAATGAAATTGTAAATGAAATCGGGAAAAAAGAAGGGTATCTTATTATTATCAATAAACTTGGGGTCATCTACTCGCCCAACTCCATTGACATAACGGACAAAATCATCGGGAAACTCAACACGAAGTTTACCAAGAATAAAAAATAGCGTGACGATCATGAGGGTGTCCCTATCCAAAATTGCAAAGCTGGTGCAGGGTCGTATCATCGGCAATTCAGCTATAATGGTCAGCGACGCGGCCCCCTTTGAACAGGCGGACTCAAATGAAATTACCGTGGCCGGCAGCGCCAAGTTCTTGAAAAAGATGGCAGACTGCAATGCCGCGGCTGTCCTTGTTTCGAGAGATGTCAACGATACGGACCACAACCTTGTTCAGGTCGACAATCCCATGGTTGCCTTTGCAAAGGTGGTGCATTATTTTCATCCACCGCCACAACCACGGAAGGCGGTGCACCCCGATTCAGTTATCGGAAAAGACTTTAAATGTGGCCAAAATGTCACCATTGATTCCATGGTGAGCATTGGTGATCAAGTGACGATCGGCAACCAAGTCTGGCTTCATCCGGGAGTTGTCATCGGTGACCATGTGACTATCGGCGATGATGTCACCATATACCCCAATGTTACCATCCTGGAGCGTTGCACCGTCGGCGATCGAGTGATCATTCATTCCGGTTCAGTGATTGGCAGTGATGGCTTTGGTTTTGCTCCCGACGGCAAATGCTATCACAAAATTCCTCACACGGGCATCGTTCAAATCGATGATGATGTTGAAATCGGGGCCAATAATACCGTAGACAGGGCTACCTTCGGCAAAACTCATATCGGTCGGGGGGTTAAGACCGACAATCTCGTCCATATCGCCCACAATGTCATTGTCGGCGAGAACACCGTCCTGGTTGCCCAGGTTGGCATTTCCGGCAGCGTGACCATCGGTAAAAACGCCATTTTGGCAGGACAGGCCGGCGTTGCCGGGCACTTGACCATCGGGGATGGTGCCATTGTCGGCCCCCAGACCGGAGTCGGAAAATCGGTACCCGACGGCCAGATTGTATCTTCAGGAATACCGGAAATGCCACATAGATTATGGCTTCGTGTCCAGCGTTTTATTCCGAAATTGCCGGAATTCAGCAAGCGGCTATCGGGGTTGGAAAAGCGCTTGAAGTTGCTTGAACAGAAAATGGATTGAAAAATGGAATCGAACTACGACATTCAGGGCATAATGGAATTACTGGCGCACCGCTATCCCTTTTTGCTGATTGATCGTGTTGTTGAGGTGATTCCCGGAGACAAGATAACGGCATTGAAAAATGTCACGATCAATGAGCCTTTTTTTCAGGGACACTTTCCGGGCAGACCTATCATGCCGGGGGTGCTCATCATAGAAGCCATGGCACAGGCAGGTGGAATTCTTGCCTATTTGACCGGACCCGTTGACCAACGCAATCGTCTCATTTATTTTATGGGTATGGATAAAGTCCGATTTCGGAAACCGGTTGTACCCGGCGATCAGATCATATTCGAAGCCAAAATTATTAAATTCCGATCAAAAGCCGCCAAAATGTCCGGAACCGCAACCGTTGATAATCAATTGGTTGCAGGTGCTGAATTGATGGCCTCATTTGAAGGGCATAAATGATACATCCGACAGCCATTGTAGATTCAAAGGCAGAAATCGATATCAACGTAGATATCGGCCCATACTCCGTCGTTGCGAACGATGTTTCAATAGGCTCGGGGACGGTCATTGGGCCCCATGTGATTGTGGACCCCTATGTATCCATTGGACCGGATTGCCATATTTTTCAGTATGCGTCGGTTGGGGCCGAACCCCAGGCCATTAAGTTCAGAGGTGAGAAAACCTATGTTAAAATCGGGCGCGGAACCGTGATTCGTGAGTTTGCAACCATCAATCGGGGGACCGAATTCGGCAGTGGGGTAACTGAAATCGGCGAAGAGAATCTGCTCATGGCCTATAGCCATGTGGCCCATGACTGCCGGACGGGTCGCAAAGTGATTCTAGCCAACAATGCGACCCTTGCCGGTCACATCATCATTGGGGATTATGCGACCGTGGGGGGCTTGGTGGCCATTCACCAGTTTGTAAGAGTCGGAGAGTACGCCTATATTGGTGGAAAATCGGGGGTACCCAAAGACATTCCTCCTTATGTGATTGCCGCCGGTGATCGGGCAAGGCTCTACGGCCCCAACCGAGTCGGACTCAAGCGTCACGGATTTCCCGAGAGCACTGTAAGTGCTTTAAAAAAAGTTTACCGGATATTCTTCCGCATCGGGATCACAATCAATGAAGCCATTGAAAGAGCCCAGGCCGAGGTGGATCATTTGCCGGAAGTGGTTAATTTCATAAATTTTATTAAATCCTCCCAACGGGGCATCACCCGGTGAATTGAACCCCCTTTGTTTTCTTAATTCAAAACTGGAGCTGACCTTTTATGAAGAAAATTCGTGTGGGGGTGATCGGGGTGGGCTATCTTGGCAAATTTCATGCTGAGAAGTATTCCCACATGAAGGAGGCAGACCTGGTCGCGGTGGTTGATATTGTTAAGTCCCGGGCAGAGAATGTCGCCGCTTCCTTAGGAACATGCGCCTTGACCGATTATCGGGATTTACTCGGAAATGTTGATGCCGTCAGTGTCGTGGTCCCGACAGAGGCGCATTATTCCGTGGGCCGGGCATTTCTCAATCACGACGTAGACGTGCTGATTGAAAAACCCATGACGACCAGTCTTGAACAGGCTGATGAACTGATCGAAATTGCAGAATCAAGGCGTCGGATTTTGCAGATCGGACACCTGGAGCGATTTAATCCGGTCGTAATAGCGCTCAAAGATATTGTTCATAATCCGATGTTTATTGAAGCTCACCGGTTGAGTATATTTAAAGACCGCAGCACCGATGTCAGCGTGGTGCTCGATCTTATGATCCATGATATTGATATTATTATAAACGTGGTCAAATCCGAGATCAAGAGTATCCATGCCGCGGGGGTTCCGGTTATTTGTGAGCATGCTGATATCGCCAATGTGCGGCTGGAATTTGAAAGTGGATGTGTGGCCAACGTGACCGCTAGTCGGATATCAGTCAAGGATCAAAGAAAAATCAGATTGTTTCAGAAAGATACGTATTTATCCGTGGATTTTGCCGGTCGTGAAATCACTGTCATTCGACGGGACGAAAAGCATGCCGGTGGTGTGATACCCGGAATGGATATTCGGCAGCTTTCAATCTCCAAAGCAGATGTACTGGAAGACGAACTGGCCTCATTCATAGACGCCGTCTGCACCCGCAAAGCTCCGGTGGTTTCAGGCGATGAAGGACGAAAAGCCCTGGTAGTCGCTTTGAGTATAATGGATCAAATTAATGCAGCCATTCGGCGATTCGGGAATCCTATGCCGTCGCAACGGGAATAATACAGATGAATCCGGGTGGGAATCCATTCTGTGTGACAATTTTAGCCGGTGAGGTCTCCGGCGATCAGCACGGTGCCAAACTGGTATCGGCCATGAAAAAAAAAACGCCCTCACTGTTTTTCTGCGGTATGGGCGGCGATGCTCTCAGGCGTGCCGGTGTGCGCATTGTGGTGGAAGCCTCCGAGCTGACAGTTGTGGGAATCACGGAAGTATTTGTCAAAATTCCTGCGATCCTACAGGCCAGGGCAAAGATCAAAAAACTGCTAATAAGCTTAAAGCCCGATCTTCTCATCCTCATTGATTTTCCGGATTTTAACCTTCATATCGCCGCTGTGGCCAAAAAACTCGATATACCGGTCTTGTACTATATCAGCCCGCAGATATGGGCCTGGCGCCAGGGTCGGGTTAAGCGCATCAGTCAGCTCGTTGATCACATGGCCGTGATTTTGCCCTTTGAGCAGCAATTTTACAAAGTGCACAATGTCCCGGTAACCTTCGTAGGTCACCCCTTGCTGGACGCTAATCTGCCTGCGGCCGGCCCGATATCGAAGGCCAACCCCAGTGTCCCGACGGTTATCGGGCTGGTACCGGGATCTCGTGACATTGAAGTTATCCGCCATCTACCTGTTATGCTGGATTCCGCCAATATTTTAACGGAAAGATTTGAGCAGGCGACTTTTATCATCTCCCACGCTCCTTCCGTTGAGCGCAAGCGGATTCAAACAGTGATCGATGGGCATCATTTGCGAGCAACGGTCGAAGTGATCTCAGATGGTGTGGAAAAGGTGTTCGAACGCTGTGATGCGATTGTGGCGGCATCCGGTACCGTGACGCTCCAGGCTGCAATTTACGGCATCCCCATGGTCATTATTTATAAAGTATCCCCGGTAAGTGCCTGGCTGGGCAAGGCATTGATCCGGGTACCCAATGTCGGCCTGGTAAATTTGGTAGCCGGCCGGGAACTTGTCCCGGAGTTATTACAGGAGAATGCCACTGGTGATAATATTGCCCGGGCAATTCAGAACATGCTGAAGGATGAGGAAGAATTTAATCATTTAAAGCATCAGCTGATTGCACTGCGGGAAATGCTGGGTAGCGGCGGGGCATCGGAACGGGTGGCGGACCTTGCGCTGGAGATGCTGACTCGATAAATGGATTAAAAATGAATCGGATCGCACTACCGAAACTGACCGGACGACATAAAGAATTGCTGATTCTAATCAAAGACAGCGGCTTTAGACTTGCACTTGCCATCATTTGTTCCGCCGTCGTAGCGGCCATGACAGCAGCCTCCGCCTATTTGGTAAAACCGGCGGTAGAGAAAATATTTGAGCAAAAAGACACCCAGATGCTGATGCTGATACCCCTCCTCGTTGTTGTGGTGTTTTTAACCAAAGGTATTGCGGCCTATGGGTCATCTTATCTCTTAAACCATATTGGCCAGACCGTTATCATGCGCTTGCGAAATCGGCTTTACGATCATATTCAGGACCTGCCAATGGCATTTTTTCAGCGGGAAAAAACCGGTGATCTCATGTCCCGTATAACCAACGACGTTGCCGTTATCTCATCCATGTTTACTTCTGCGATTACCGGCTCCATCCGGGATTTCTTTACGATCATCGGGCTGTTGTCCGTGACGTTATACCTGATACCTAAACTGGCAATTTACGCCTTTGTTGTTCTGCCGCTTGCGGCATTTCCCATCTTTCATTTCGGGCGTAAAATTCGGCGGGTGCGATTAGGGGCCCAGGAGTCCCTGGCGGATATGAGCGCTTTTCTGCACGAAACCCTCTTGGGTACCAAGATCGTGAAAGCTTTCGGCATGGAAGATCACGAAAAAAAACGTTTTGCGGGAAAATCACGCACAATTTTCAGGTTTGAAATGAAGGAAGCCCGGGTTAGAGCGATGTCCTCTCCGATAATGGAATTATTGGGCGGTGTTGGAATCGCATTCATTATCTGGTACGGCGGTAAGGATGTTATTGCCGGAACCTACTCATTTGGCACCTTTATGTCTTTTTTGACGGCAGTCGGATTCCTGTATCAGCCTCTTAAAAAATTAAGTAAACTGAATAATGCCGTCCAACGCGGTCTGGCCGCCACGGATCGCATTTTTGATATCCTGGAGCGAAAATCCGACATTATTGAAGCACCGTCACCCGTTCAAATCGTGCCGGGACCCCATTACATCGTGTTCGATAAGGTCTCTTTTAAATACGACACCACCATGGTGCTCCAGGACATTAATCTGACAGTTAAATCCGGTGAAATTGTCGCGCTGGTCGGCATGAGTGGCGGTGGCAAAACGTCACTGGTAAACCTCATTCCCCGTTTTTATGATGTCACAGAGGGCGCCGTTTTAATCGACGATGTCGATATCCGGAATGTATCGATTGCCGCCTTGCGACGGCAGGTCGCCGTCGTGACGCAAGAACCCATCTTGTTCAATGATAGTGTACACAACAATATCGTCTATGGTTGTCAGGATGCCAGCGAGAAGCAGATCATCCAGGCGGCCAAGGATGCCTATGCCTATGATTTTATTACAAGCTTTCCCGATGGATTCAACACGTCGATCGGGGAGCTTGGCGGAAGGCTCTCCGGCGGGCAGAAACAGCGTATCTGCATTGCGCGGGCCCTTTTAAAGAACGCGCCGATATTGATCCTTGATGAAGCGACGTCGTCACTTGATTCGGAGTCGGAAACATTGGTTCAAAAAGCCTTGGGGAATTTAATGCAAGGTCGCACAACGTTTATCATTGCCCACCGGTTATCTACCATCGGATACGCGCACCGCATCCTGGTCATCGCGGATGGCCGGATTGTGGAAAAAGGCGTGCACGAACAACTACTTGACCGCCGCGGGGAGTACTACAAACTATACCGGATGCAGTTCGCCGACAACCACCTGATGGATAGCCAGCCGGACGCCGATAGTCTTGGACGCCTTTAGCACTTCATCGATACGTAGTGTAATACATTCGGAACAGATGATTTTAACATGCCATCGCGGTTGGTTGCCTAATCGAAAAATGTTGGACGGGTCAACTAAGGAATGAAAATAATTCTGTGAGCGTTTACCGGTATATTAAGCAACATGTCGAAGCCATCATGACCGGGGAAGGCAAAACTCCTTTCTTATCCTTGGCCTCGGTACTTTACATGATGTCTTTATTTTATGGTTTCGGGCAAATGCTTAGAGAATTTACCTATCGGCGCCGCCTATTACCTTCCCACCAACTACCATGTAAGGTAATCTGCATCGGCAACCTAACAGTGGGAGGTACCGGAAAGACCCCGATGACGATGTATGTGGCCCAGGAGATTAAGCGCTTGGGCTACAATACCGCGATCGTCAGCCGGGGTTACCGCGGCGGCGCTGAAGGCCGCGGCGGTATTGTCAGCGACGGCCAATCGATTCATATGGGACCAGAGCAGGCCGGTGACGAGCCCTTTATGATTGCCCGCGGTCTCAGCGGAATACCGGTGATTGTCGGCAAAAACCGATATGCAGCCGGTATGCTGGCGATAAACGAATTTCATTCGGATGTCATTGTGCTCGATGACGGTTTTCAGCATTTAAGGCTGAAAAGAGATATTGATCTGGTCCTTTTGGACGGCAAGCATCCGTTCGGCAATAGTCATCTGCTGCCCAGGGGAACGCTAAGAGAACCGATTTCATCTCTGGTGCGAGGAAACGCCTGTATCCTGACCCGATGCCGGACCGATAGAAATGATGCTGCGACGCCCCAGATTGAATTGCTAAAAACGTTATTACCCCAAGATCGGATATTTACATCAGTCCATGTTCCCTATTTTTATGCAATCAAAAGCGGAGAGCCAATCTCAAATAATGGAACAATCAACCCAAACTCAGGGTTAGACATCGGCAACTTGATTGAAGAACCAATCTTGGGCTTTTCCGGTATTGCACGCAACGCGGATTTTCAACATACGGCATTGGATCATGGCTTCAATGCCAAAGGCTTTCTAGAATTTTCAGATCATCATCGCTACACAACCGAAGATTTAAACTATATTCAGTCAAAATCAGAAGATGCCGCTGCCCGCTATCTGATAACGACGGAAAAGGACTTGGTACGGTTATCCCCCCGGAATCCCTTTCCCTTAATGCTTATCGTCGTTGGTGTGAAGGTCTCTTTTGGAGACCAGCAAGGGGAATTTTTGTCTTTTTTAAGAAATCAGTTATGCTCCCAAGATCGTCATCCGGAAAAATTCTAATCCTATTCGTGCTAACGCTTTACTTTTTGTTGATCGGCCACAAACTGCTGCGGCTGGGGATACACGGCGATGGTGTCGAATATGCCACTGTCGCCAGAAACATGGCGGACGGTCTGGGAACCTTCTGGAAACCTTACCTGGATGATACCATCCATCCGGTGTTCCATGAACACCCGCCCCTGGTGTTCTGGATTCAGTCTCATTTTTTCAGGCTTTTTGGTGATGGGCCTTATTTTGAAGCCTTTTACGGATTTTTTGTCGGCTTGGTTATCCTCGGCTGCATGGCGTGGTTCTGGCGGCGCGTTCGGCAAGATTTTCAGCTGCCGGCGATCGGCAACTGGTGGCCGATGCTGCTGATGGTGCCGCTGCCGATATTTACCTATATGATGCAGACAAACCGTATCATTAGCACCTATACGATACTGGCGATATTGCCCACCTACGCAGCCTACCGCAGCGTAACTCATCACCAGCATACCATCCTTTACAGCCTGTTGTCCGGCCTATTGATTTATCTTGGATTTATCGCCAAGGGACCGGTGGCCTTTTTCACTTTTTCCGTTCCGGCCTTGGGTTGGCTGGTGTTGAAATCAAAATTTAAAAAGGCTGCCATCAGCACCATTTTAGCGCTTATGGTCTTTGCATTTATTTTTGGGGCGACCTTATATCTGTTCCCCGACAGCGTAGATTTCTGGAGAGATTTTTGGAAGCATCAGGTCATGGCCAGCCTGAGAAACGAACGCGGGGCCAGCGACAGCCACTGGTATCTGGTTGAACGCTGGGCTGCAGAAATGGCGGTTCCGGTTTTCGTTGCCGGCCTCTTTATGGCACTGACCCGCGTATCTTTTCGTCAAATTCGATTTAACCGGCAAGCCTTATTTTTTTTGCTCATTGGACTGGCCAGCAGTCTGCCGTTTTTATTCAGCACCCGTCAACACACCCGCTATATTTTCCAATCCTACCCGTTTTATATCCTGGGTCTGGCTTTTATTTCAGATCGTATCGCCGAGAAATTAGAAGCGATTTTAAAAGAGAAGCGCGCAGTGCGCACCGGGATCGTTGTGACGGCGGTGATCTTCTTTACGGCGGGATTCAGCAGCATGCTCTATAGGAAGGATTACAACCAGAAACGAAAACCTTTCTACAATGATATCTACCTGCAAAAAATTCAACTGCCTGAACGGACAGCCATTTCGGCCTGCCCGGAAGCAATGATACTTGACGACTGGCTATTTGCAGATATGATGCGATTTTACAGGGTCAGTTTAACTCCCGCAATGGGTAACGAGTATTTCCTCATCGCCAAAGACAGCGGATGCGAGGTGCCCGAAGGCTATCAAAAAATCCATCGACAACCGACTCTCAAATACATCCTCTACCAAAAGTCTCCACCTTAAGCGCGGGCCAATTCCTAAAGACTCTTAATTTTGAATAGAATCGGCCGAGTTTTAAATTAATCCCCGGTTATCTTGCCGGCAAACCCGACCAGGCGCGGATGTTGCGGGCCAGCCGCCGCATTTCAGCCTGCGGGATAACCGGATACACGCAGATTTCCAGAATGGAAGCCTCCATTCTGGCATTTAGGCTATTTTGGCGTTCTTCAGATGCCCGCAACAGCCTGAGGGCCGTGCAATCGTACATATCAGAAGTTTTGGAATCAAAACCATGTTTCAGAAGATAGTGGCGCAGGTCATCGCGTTTTTCCGGATCAACCCTCAGAGGATAGTAGACGAAGATGTGATCTCCTTCCACCGTCTCCGGCACCCCGATACCCGGCACCTCACCTAATTCCTCCGTCAGTATGCGGGCATTGCGCCGGGCGCCTTCGTTAAAGGCATCGATATGATTTAGTTGAAGCAAGCCCACGGCCGCCTGGAGATGATTCATCGGACTGATGTGCGGGTTCGAATTATTAAACGTTTCGAGCAATTCATCGCCGCCGATGGAATCCATCAGCGGCTGTCCTAGCAACAGCTTCAGGCGCAGTGCCGGGTACACCGTTAGGCCGAAAATAAAAGGCCGAGTGAGCAGCCATTTGAACCAGACCGAAACAGCTGCTTTTGTGATGGCATCCCTGGACGGTACCGGCGCTTTAGAAAGTATTTGGCGGGCTCTTTGAGCGATATTATCATCGGAGGTGGCGATGGCCCCCCCGCCAAAGCAAGGCATGTTTTTACCTTCGGCAAAGCTGAAGACACCGATATCACCAAACGTGCCGACTTGCCGGCCGTCGACCCTGACGCCACAGGCATGGGCACAATCTTCCAGAAGGCGAATATTTCGTTGACGTGCCATATCTGCAATGCCGCGGATGGCACATGGTTGGCCGAATAGATGGGTCGCCAGAATCGCACCGGTATTTTCGGTGATCTTCGGTTCAATGTGTTCGGGGTCCGAGTTGTATGTATGCGGGTTAACATCGCAAAATACCGGCTGATAACCGAGCAGTTTGGCCACCAAGGGGATCACCGGAAATGTAAACATCGGAAAAATGATCTCTGCGCCTTTCTTCATTCCTAAGGCTTGCAGTGCCAGCTGAAAGGCCGACCGGCCGGAAGACGTCCCCAGTGAATGGGAAGCACCTAGCCAGTGTGCAAATTCCTTATAAAATTTTTCAATGATCGCTTCCTGCCGGTTTCCGCCTAAAATGGAACGGATCAGAGTTTTAAAACTTCCCGGCGGGAGATTCACGCATCTTCTTGGTACGGAACCGATTATCGCCATGCGGTAAATTCCCTTTTAAATAATTGATGAATGACTAATTTTCTATAAAATTCTAATTCTACCTGCAGGTATTTTAAGGGGAATGATAAATCAATGAACTGCGGGTGATCCATATCTTTATCGAAAACGGAGCTCACTTGCAAAAGTAGATCAGAATTAATTGCCATGACAAATCTTCCGATCGGCGGAGATGTCTGTTAGATCTTCTTTCGGCAAATCTTCAAGGGGCATATCACGCCAGGTACGTAATCCGATAATGCGCCGAATGGCCCATGTCAGGACCCCCAACCCGATGTGAAGCCAGTAGTCGATAAACCGGTTGACCACCGTCAGTGATCCTGCAATGGATGTTGATATCCCCACCACCCGCAAACAGCTGAACAGGGTAATTTCCACCACTCCGGCGCCGGACGGCGTGAACGGGAAGGCCGATGCCAGCAGAGGAATCATTGTCAGAAAAACAACTTCAGCAAATACAATGTGCAATTCAAAGGCAAGCGTCAAGGAGTAAATCCAAGTCGTCTCCAAAGCCCAGATGATTACCGTCAAGACAACAATTGGCAATATTTCTTTTGGCCTGGGCCACATCCCAGTGTGAAATGCCATGATCATTCGCTGAACTTTCTCCGGTACCCAACCTGGAAGCTTCCTATTGAACAAAATAAACATCAGCATAATGGTGCTGGCACCGACGGCGATGATGCCGCCGCCAATCAAACTCCAGATGACCGTCCAGGGCAGACTGGCAGAAAACAGTATCCAGGATGCCAGTGAGGCCAGCACCAGAATAATCCAGGCATCGATCATTCTTAAAAAGACAATGGAGCCCAAGGCGGCCGATCGTCGAATTTTGAAATTAATGCGAGCAAGATGGGCCGCATACACATCGCCAAGTTTGGCCGGCACAAGATTATCCACGAAATTATAAAAAAAGACGAGGAGTCCGAATTTGCTATTTCCGGCAGTTATCGGCAAATGTATCAAACATCGCCGCCAGCGCATACCACGCACAATATAGGTTGCATAATGGGCCACTGCCCCGAGCAAGACAAAACGTTTGTCACAGGCCGTAATTTCACCCCAGATCTGTTTGAGATCCACCATGGTTGACGCACCCGCAAGAATTAAAATTGCGATGGCAATACTTAGATAGGTGGTCCAGCCCCATAGTGCTGGCGCTTTGGGGCCATTATTTAAAATTTCATCGTTATTTCGATTAACCATTCATCATCTTTTTATTTCTTCCCCGGTCTGATTAGCTGAAGAGAATTATTTTTGGAATTAAGCGTATTTCGCCTGGCGCTCAACAACATATGGTATTCACGACAGTCTGGCAAGCTTCTTTCTGATTATGATCCTACAAAAATATACTTTTTATATTGATGACTGTAAATCTCGAAAAACTGATTGAACTGAAATTAGCCTCCGGATTAAGTGCGACCCATCGCATGCGCGATCTTGCTGATGTACAGGATTTAATTATTGCCTTGAACCTGCCATTGGAATTAAAGGATGACCTGGACAAAAGCGTTCGTTCGGAATACCAACGAATTTGGAAGGCGGCACTCAATCAATTTGTGATCCTGTTCGGGGATCGGGTGCCGGTATGAATATCAGTTACACATTTAACTTGACACCCCCGAAGCTACGCTACGACAGTGTCAATATACAATAATAAACATTCCATCAGTATGCTCAAACGCTTCTTCAAATAACGCTCTTTGCTTAGTTGTAAGCTCATGATCCCTTCTCAATTTCTCTACCTCCAGCTAATCAAAGCGGGTTTTGTTGTCAATATTAATCTCTCCTGGGTTTAATTTCCCGCAGCTTGTCGCGGAGAGATTTCAATTTTTTTGCGCCGCGGTTGAAGATTTAGGTTAATTCGCGCATCGCTCCACCGGCGCGGTACATTTTTAATGCTTCTGTGCATAACCATGTAAATATTTATGTGTATATCTGGATCAACA
>JARFPZ010000188.1 GCA_029288035.1 Desulfosarcina sp. | reverse complement strand
ATTTTTAAGCCTAAAAAAAAAATATCAGGAAGTCAGTACCCGGCTTGCCGAACAAACAAAAAGAGCCAACGCGCTGGATAAGGAATTGAGCGGACTTGAGATGAATCAATACATCAAATGGTTTTTAGCCGGCTCCGGTGTTCTCCTGGTGGGCTTTATCATCGGCTTTTCCGCAAAGCGCGGGCGTCGGCGTCCGTCATTGATGTAACCGCTTAGTTGCAATGTTGGGGTAATTATTCGGATAGATTGTACCGATTTTCTCAATTGACCTGGTAATTAAATGGTATTAGAGTTATTTAATTGGCCACAGACCCACACGGATGATAAACGATTACTTCGCACATATAAGGAGAAGAGGTGAAAATCAGCGGCTACCAGCAGAGGTGGCCCGGACCCTTTCAGGGGCCATCCTCATACTACAGCTCTGCTGGTGGGCGCTGATTTCAAAATAAATTGATACCGATATCAGGAACACAGATGTTAATTAATCAATTGGTGGTTTTATTCGTCCTCCTTTTGCTCTCCGGATTTTTTTCTTCCGCCGAAACTGCGCTATTTTCCATCAGCAAGGCCAAAGCCATTCATCTCGCAAAAGAAAAGGGATTGGTAAATTCGCTGATCAAGAAACTGAAAGACGATCACCACCGGCTGCTATCCACGATTCTGATTGGCAACAATATTGTAAATGTCGGCGCCTCGGCACTGGCCACCGCGATTACCATCAAACTGGTTTCCCACAATGCAGTGGGGATTGCCACCGGCTGCATGACCTTTCTTATTTTGATTTTTGGCGAAATTTTTCCTAAATCCATTGCCACCAGAAACAATATCCTCATTGCCAGGCTGGTTATCATTCCATTGTACTGGCTGTCGATTCTATTTGCTCCGATAATTTTCATGCTGAACTTCATTCCCAAACTGACCGGGAAAGTTTGGAAAAAACCACAGGTGACCGAGGAAGAGTTGCTGACCTTTGTCGAAGTGGTCGAGGAAGAAGGGGGAATCGAAGAGGATGAAAAAGAGCTCATCCATAATATTTTTGAATTTGATGATACCAGTGCCTCTGAAATCATGACACCCCGCGCGGATATGTTTGTAATCAATGCCGATGAGAAGCTGGACCCAGAGGAAGTCATTCGATCCGGCTATACCCGGATTCCCGTCATCGAGGAAGATATTGATCACGTCATCGGCATTTTAAATGTTAAAGATCTATTCATGCACCAGGTAACCTCAACCGCCCAGGCAGAGGCCCGCGATGTGATGCGCGAGCCTTATTTTGTGCCGGAAAATAAAAAGTTGGATAATTTGCTGCAAGAGTTTAAAAGGAGAAAACAGCACATGGCCGTTGTGGTGGATGAGCACGGCGGCGTCTCCGGTCTGATCACCCTGGAAGATGCGCTTGAAGAAATTGTCGGTGAAATTATTGATGAAACCGACAAATTTGAAGCCCATATCGTCAAGTTGGCTGCAAATGAATGGATGGTGCTGGGCAAATCAGAAATCGATGATGTCAATGAAAAACTGCAAATGAAGATTCCGGATACCAGGGAATATGATACTTTTTCCGGATACGTCCTGGATAAGATCGGCAGAATCCCCAGAGAAAAAGAAGAAATCCATATCGAGAATTTTGTCATTACCGTTAAAGAAATGGAGGGAACGAGGATTAAAGAATATATTGTTAAAAAGAAAGAAAATGTGTCCCAGGGAACTGAAGAGGCATCATGAGGTTTCTATCAGAGTTCCTCAGGCGTGAAGGTCACCACTTCATCAATTTCAGCCGTGTCGCAAAACAGCATTACGAGACGATCGATTCCCAGCGCATTGCCGCCGGCTTCCGGCATGTCTTTCAACACCCTTAAAAATTTCTGTGGCATAGGATAAACCGGTTGACCGAAAGATTTTCGCTGTTGCTGCTCCTTTTCGAAACGGGCCTTCTGCTCGACAGGATCGGTCAGCTCACTGAAACCATTGCACAGCTCGATACCAGCAATATAAAGCTCAAAGCGTTCGGCCAGCAAATCATTTTGGGGTTTCAATCTTGCCAGGGCCCCACATGACGCCGGATAGTCATAAAGAAAGAGCGGCGTCGGGGATCCCAAGTTGGGTTCAATATCGTTTACCATAATCTCATCAAAGCAATCTTTCTCAAGGGCCTTTTCCATTGTCATCGATGCAAATTGATGAAATGCCGCGGCCACCGGCATGCGCGTCCAGGGATTAGCCAGATGGATTTCCCGGCCGCGATAACGAATTCTATCGTTCCCGTTTACCAGGCGGGCGACAAAGCAGATGAGGTCTTCACAATCGTCCATGAGATTCATGTAAGTGCAACCGGAGTGATACCACTCCAGCATGGTGAGCTCCGGGAGATGTTTAGCCCCCCTTTCCTCATGTCGGAAACATTTGCAGATTTGAAAAATGCGGGAAAATCCCGCAGCCAACAACTGCTTCATACACAGTTCGGGTGAGGTTTGCAGAAACCAATCATTGGTGAAAACGGCATTGATGTGAGCTTCGGGGGCCGGGGCCGGAATGCGGATGGGGGTCTCGACTTCGAGAAATTTACGATCGATAAAAAAAGTGCGGATTGCCTGGATGATCCGGGCGCGCAGTTCTAGATTTCTCTTTATTTG
The DNA here is from genome assembly GCA_029288035.1 of Desulfosarcina sp. Classification (GTDB taxonomy): domain Bacteria; phylum Desulfobacterota; class Desulfobacteria; order Desulfobacterales; family JAFDCJ01; genus JAFDCJ01. The sequence continues at coordinate 9,704 of JARFPZ010000188.1, read as the reverse complement.
GGCTTGTCTATATTCTCCCATTGGATTTTTCGTGCGTTAAACACCATTTTGAGTTTTTTTAGTTCATCTCCTTTTTAGTTCATCTAGAGTTTAAGGTTTTCTCTCTAAATATTCATCCTCAGTGCGATTCTGAAGAAGGATCATGTCGAATTGGCCGGTACCTGCGGTTTCGTACCAGCGGTAGCCGATTTCTTTGCATTTGCTGCAGGCTTTGCGAGGAATGTGTACGGCAAGGATAGACCTGCCGCGGGATGAAGAAGACTCAATGCGCAAGGCGCCGGCGCAATCAGGACAAATCTGAATTTCTTCCGACTGGGACTCCTGAATGCCGTCGGTATCATAGTAAAGGCTGCGCGTTCGGTGATGCGGCGTCGGTTTCTCCATTAACTCGTCTTTTATGTTGTCCCTTTGCTGCCAGATCGTTAAAGTCATGTCACCGATTTTTTCGATCGCTTCGGTCACCGATTGTGTTTGCCGGATACTTTCCGCGTTGTAGTTCGGTTCTTTTACCTTGTTGTAATCCACTCCCGCCATGGCCAGGATGATGCCGACATTGACATAGGGGAGAGCGCCTTCAATGGAATAGCCGCCTTCCAGTACGGCAATATCCGGCGCTAATATGGCTGTCAGGTCGGCGTAACCCTGGGCCGAAAAATTCATATTGGTGATCGGGTCGCTGTAATGGTTATCCTGACCGGCGGAGTTGATGATAAGATCCGGTTTGAAATCTTTGAGAATCGGCATGACAATGTTGTTTACGGCAGCCAGAAAGCCCTCCTCAGATGTGCGCGGCGGCAGAGGGATATTAAGGGTTCTTCCAGCCGCGTTGATGCCGCCCAGTTCATCCGGAAAGCCTGTGCCGGGATATAGGGTGCGGCCATCCTGGTGAATCGAAATAAAAAGGGTGTCCGGATCATGCCAATAGATATCCTGGGTGCCGTCGCCATGGTGACAATCCGTATCGACGATAGCCACCCTGTCGATGTCGTAAGCTTGGCGGAGATATTCAATCATGACGGCTTCGATATTGATATTGCAAAAGCCTCTGGCACCGTGCACCATGCGCATGGCGTGATGTCCCGGTGGCCTGACGAGGGCAAAACCCCGATCAATCTGTCCGGAGAGAACAGCCATGCCAATGGTTTTGGCGCCACCGGCACTGATGAAATGAGACTCAGTGGCGACGCTCCATACGTCCGGTATGCAAAAATGAACTCGTTGAATATCCTTTACGGTCACCGGATCCGGTTTTAATTCTGTCACCCCGTCAATATCGAAGAGTCCTTCCTCAAATACCTGATCCTGGGTATACAGCAACCGTTCTTCCCGCTCCGGATGGGTCGGGCTAATGGCCCAATCGAAGGCGGGAAAGAATACGAGCCCGGTTTTATGCTTGGCCTGTAACATTTCGGATTCCCATTATTTTAACTATTAGATAAATTCCGAATCGCATCATCGTACCCATGAATCAATCCCGGCGTGATTTGGACCTTGACACGGATGTTTTTACCGGTGGTGGTAAATCCGCGCACCATATTAAATTGCAGGCGTTCAATTACTTCCATTTCAAGATAGTCGGCGTTGGCGCCCCGTTTGATGGCCTTGGCTTTCAGCAGCTCAGAGGCCCGGTGAATGGCTGCATTGATGTCGAATCCATAATCAATGGTTTGCCTGAAATTTTCTTCCGGCGCCTGGGCAATCCGTCTTTCGGTGTCGGCAAAAAAAGTGACGTCACAAGTAGTGCGGGCCAGTGCCGCGCCGATGGCATTGGCGACTTTCCATCTGGGTACAACCCGCACCCGATAGTTCGATAGGTTTTCAAGGTATTTAGCAAAATAGGGTGCCGGGCCGCCAAGAACCAGAATCGATTTCGGACGCACAACATATCCCTCCTGAATTTCATGGATTGTGTATACCGGTTTGCTGTTGATTCTGGAGATGAGTTGCCGGGCGGCGGATAATATTTTTTCACAGGCGACATTCAGAATTTCAGCGGCACAGGCTTCGACGGAGAACCCAATCGCACTGGCTAGCGGCTCTATCCCCGCGACCGCTTTCGCCCGGCTGCCATCGGTGATATTTTCCAGAACAAAAAGCGCATCCGTCGGCGTCGGCAATGCCCCCCCGTACGCCATTGCGGGGCCCAATCTCTCGGGACCGACCTTCAATTTTCCATTGTTGATCCTGACGGCACTGTCCCCGCCCTGGCCGATGGAAAGGGTTTCAAGGGATCGGATCAGGGTTTTATACCTGCCCAGCTCAACTCCGAGCGGATCCAGGACCGGGGACCGGTTGATGAGGACTGCAATATCGGTGGTCGTGCCGCCGATGTCCATTACCAGGGTATCTTCTTTTCGGGGACCGAAGGCTACGGCACCCATGGCACTGGCGGCCGGACCGGAAAGAATTGTTTGCGCCGGGTGCTCGATGGTGGATATGAATTTCATATTGCCGCCGTCCGCCTTAAGAAGACGAATGGGCAGTTTCAGGCCCTTGGCAGCCAGTGATTTCTCCACCGCATGGTAAAATTCATTGTGGATCGGATACACCGATGCATTCAAAAAGGTGGTTGCAATTCGGCGGGGAAAGTTCAAATTTCCGGATATGCGGTGACCCATGAATACTTTTTCAAAAGATGACTTTAATATTTTGCCGATCTCCAATTCTTGGGACGGGTTGCGAACGGAAAATTTACCTACCACTCCGATATGTTCGATTCCATTTGTTTTTAAATGAGCGGTGATATCTTTAATTTCAGCAGGATTGATCGGTTCTATTTCCCGGCCCCTATGATCGATAGAGCCAGCGACCGGAAAATAATTGGCGTTGGTGCGGTAGAATTCGGGATCAATTCCGGGGCCTCCGGCAACAATCATACCTACCGGTTGAGTTTTATCTTGAACGATGGCATTGGTGGTCAGGGTGGTGCTTAAGACAATGCGATTAATTTTTTCAGGATTATGGTCCTCTGTGATCGCCGTCAATCCTGCTAAAACGGACTTAAACAGGTCCGACGAATCCGTGGGAACCTTTATCTCTTTGATGAGCCCATTCCTGTCGACAAGGATCACATCGGTGTGAGTGCCTCCTACGTCTAATCCTATGATCATGGGAGTTATCCTTTTTTATGGGTTTAATATTATCGAAACGCTTTCATTTTGCAATAAAAAATAATTTGTCGCTTCAATCTACCCAATGATGAAGATCAGAATTAATTGAAACGGTCAGCCATCAAGAAACGAAAATTCAAATAAAGGAATAAGGAGTTTGTTTTTAATCTCTCCTGTTTTTAATTCCACGCAGCTTGCTGCGATAAAAGTGAGTTTAATCCCAAAAACATGATACTCCGCGGCTTGTCGCGGAGAGATTTCATTTCTTGGGCTCATTCTTTAATGATTTTTTCGTCAATACTGTCTTTGCCTAAAGAATAGCCCGACAGCAACGCGAGATCGCAGATAGCGTTAATTAGTCGGGGGATCCCGGCTGATAAGCAGTGAATATCCCTTTTCGTCTCAGCGCTGAAAATTTCTTTTTTTGATCCGGCGACCTCGAGACGATGATTTACATATTCATCCGTTTCTGAATCATTTTATTCATTTTAAATTCATTAGAAAGGATATTATAAAAATCGATGGAATCCAATGCCGGATCAGGAATCATTACAGCAATTACATTTTCATCAATCTTTTCTAAAAGAGTATTGACGACAGCCGTTTTTCCCGTACCGACCTTTCCAGTAAGCACCAATAAGCTTTTGTTTTGATGCAGTCCATTTTGTGATCACCCTAGACAAAATCCAACACGAATCGTCCAAAAAGTATAAAGATTCGCTATAATTGTGAAGTTAATTTCACAAAAATTATGTACTAAATTTCATATAACTTTGTAGGGGTTGGCAAGGTCAGTTGTATAACTGACTGTAATTTAATCATATAGTTATTTATACAAGTCTTAGTAAATTTTTGTATGGTTTTTGCAAACCTCTTTTTCGTAACGGTGAATGGTTCCATTTCGTTTAAAACACTGACCCGCTACAAAGAAAAGGACATAAGAAATTGAAAACATTCTGCACATTGTTTGGTTTATCCTTTTTGACAATTGCTCAAAACGCCGATGCCTTCAATTTTAGCATTTTCGCTATGAATCGACTACCAATCTCCGAAGACGTTGTTATGCTTTTATTGGGAGCAGGCATTGTTGGATTTATTGCATTAGGCAGACGGAAGGTGAAGAAGTAATCGGGCACTAATTCTAAACCGAAATTTTGGTATAGCCGGAGGGTGTAGAATAAGCGAAAAGCTGATATGTATGTGTTACAAATATCGCTAACACATGCCGCTGCAAAAAAGATTCGTGCGACTGCAAACTCAATTCGGGTGATGGCTCAAGCGAATCAAAATTGTCCTTTAAAAAGGATATCAGAAGTTTGAGGTGGGAAAAGCAGGGTCAGAAATGGCACTGCTTTTTCTATATTGTTATGCATTATTCCAGCTCTGAGTCAGGGGGACGGTTTAAAAATGATCTATGAATTCGTTTTTACTCCCTCCAGGGAGGCATCCTAAGGTATCCCATTTGTAAGAGGTACGATGACTGAATACCCCTAAGTTCATCGGCCATCTTCAGGATAAATTTTTCCTCTACATTTCATCTGCGTTCACATTCTTATTTCTTGACACATATTAGCTAAGTGCATAAGATAAATCCGCTTTAATATCAAGCTCTAAGTAATATCGGCTCACACAGTGCTTCGATTCGCGATTACAGCGACACACAAAAATTGTCCAATACGATATAATTGCTCACTCAGCACTAAGTCCTGAGTGAGTAAATACGTCATCGTATTTACGAATCGATGGACTTAGTATTCATTAGGATCACAAATTCCGCGTGAAATATTGAAATTGAACAGGATGATATCTCAATGCTTGTCAAAAACTCTATCTTGAGCCGGAAACCCGATACGGAAAGACGCACCGAAAAAGACCGCAGAGTAAAAAACCTCGGCAGCCCGACTGGCGTTGAGCGCAGAACCGGCCTTCATCGTCGGAAACTTCTAAAGATACCGATATTTTTAAAATTTATTACGCTATCCGCACTCGTCATTATCGTTGTTATTTCGACAAGCAGCTTTTTCATGCTAAAAAAGCAAAGAGCGCAATTTCGGGATCAATTAATTGCATTGGGTGAAAGCCTGGTTCGTATCACAGCCGATCAGTCTCCGGACAAGCTTTTAGCTGAAGAGGAACTCACACTTTTCCAACTCATCAAAAATGTTACCGCAGAAGACCAGGTACTCTATGCTTTTATTGCCGATTCTAAAGACGTGATAAAGGCGCATAGCGATCCTGGCAAGGTAAATTCTCAATACATACCTTCCCCTGCTGCAAAATTGAATCCAAGGTATGATGACGTAATTGTAACGAGTTTTTCTAAAGATGGTGCCGAAATTCTTTACTTTGAAAAACCGATTACATATCAAAAGATTCGTGTCGGCACCGTGGCTTTGGCGATCTCACAGCACAAAATTATCGAAAACATCAAGAGCGCCAAAAATTTTATTACGATACTCACTGTTATTATCACTTTCCTGGGTGTCCTCCTCAGTTTCCTGCTAAGTCTATATTTCTCACGACCCATCGAGAAATTGAAGAAAGGAACCCAGGCCATAAGTTCCGGGGATCTGGAATATCGGGTTAAAATTCCCCGGAATGATGAACTTGGCGATTTGGGCCTGGCATTTAACCAAATGGCTGAAGGACTTAAAGAACGACATCTGATGCGCCGATCTCTTGAATTTGCCAGGAAGATACAACAGACGCTTCTGCCAAAAGACAACCCCAAGGTTAAGAGCTTGGATATTGCCGGCAAAAGTGTCTATTGTGACGAAACGGGTGGCGATTATTATGATTTTTTGAAACTCAAAGAGGACGGGAATGAGAAAATCGGGGTCATTTTAGGGGATATTTCTGGTCATGGTATTCCATCCGCGCTGCTAATGGCCACTGCAAGGGCCTTCATCCGCCAACGATCATTTCTACCGGGCAGCCTGACCGAGATTATTACGGACATTAATGTGCTATTGTGTGCGGATGCTATGGAATCAAATAGTTTCATGACATTGTTTTATGCGATCATCGACACATACACCAACAGCATTAAATGGATCCGGGCCGGACACGATCCGGCCATAGTTTATGACCCGAAGTCGGATAATTTTGAAGAACTAGTAGGACCGGCAGGCATACCCATCGGTGTCGTTCCTGATTGGCACTATGAGGAGGATGAGAAGACGGGGCTTGAAAAAGACCAGGTGATCGTTATCAGCACAGATGGAATCAATGAGACATTGAATCCTCAAAATAAAATGTATGGCAAGGAACCGGTACTCAACATCATCAGAAAAAATAAGAATGGCACGGCCGAACAAATTCTTAAAGCTATCATAGCTGATTTGAACCGTTTCCGGAAAGGACGGGATTTCCAAGATGATGTTACACTGATTGTCATCAAGATTATGGAATAATCTGTTCCAATGTTGTATTGTTTTGGTAAAACCTGAAAATCCGTTGACGGTCAAGCGCAGCTAAATTTCAGAAAAGAACATAGCGTATTTTGTTGACCGCATTCAAATAAATCGACCAATCCTATTAAGGTAATTGCATGTGTTGTAAAACTCGAAGTTCTTTCTATCTTATACTTATCGCTACCGTTTTATTCGGTTGTGCCGTCATCGAGAAACAATTGCAAATTCCGAATGCAGCGGCAAAGGGCTATCTATCCAAGGGCCGCGCGAGTGAAAATGCTGGAAATTGGGTTGAGGCCGCCCGCTATTACAACCTAGCGCTTGCGGTTGATCCGCAAAACAAACAAATTGCCGACAGTTTGAAGCGCGTGCAAGCAAAAAGGCTCAAATTGGCTGAAGTGCATTATCGAGAAGGCCTCAGAAATTTAGCTCAAGGAAAGTATCGGGACGGGGAGCGGCAATTTTTAGCGGCTCTAAGATATTGGCCTCAGCACAAGGGCGCCCGGGAAAAGTTACAGTCACGAACCCAGATCAAGACCAAACGCTACATTATGCATACCGTTCAAAAGGGTGAGACTATCAGCATAATTTCTAAAAACTATTATAATGATCCTAAACATTTTCAGATTATTGCCAAGTTTAATAATCTGCCCGATGCCACCACCGTTCGAGTTGGAAAAGAGCTTAAAGTTCCCGAAATTGAAGGTGTGCCATTTCTTTTGCCGGCGGGGACTCCCGAAATCAAATCCGACAGCCTGATTGTGGATTGGCAATTGACCAACCGAGGCGGTAGGGAGTACCAGAAAGCGCAACAAACCGAAGAGGTCCAGGCGGACGCCGAGGCCTTGGATACCATGGTGGCCAGCTATCGTGATGCTGGTCTCCAGCTGTTTCACGAGAAAAAATATGATGAAGCGGTGATAGAGTTTAAAAAAGTTATCAATGCAGATCCCCAAGATTTCAAGACCCAAGAGTATATCTATAAGGCCCATGTTAACAGCGCGCAAGACTTATTGAAAGAAAAACAATATCAGGCTGCAGATCAGAAATTGCAGGCCTGTCTGGACTTCAGGACCGATTGTTTGCAATGTCTGCCGGTGATCAAGCAATGCGAGGATGTTTACAAGGAACTTCACTATCAATTGGGAATCCGATATTTCGGAGAAGAAAAACTTGAAGATGCCATCAACGAGTGGCAATTGGTACAAAAATTTGATCCCAATTACAAGCGGGTCCAAGAAAATATTCGAAGAGCAGAGAAAATCTCCACAAAGATACAACAGTTAAAAAAAGAAAGCAGGCCGTAGTTCTACTATGTCATATTTTTATATGAGAACTATGGTATTTAATACATAAATTGTGAACAACATTTCTTATTCCGCCGTTTTATCCTCTTGTTTTGCCCGCGATATAACTCCAAAAATTTATCTAACCGTTTGAAATTAGTCTGAAGTTTTTGTGACGACGCTTCTGGCATAGTTGTTGTATTCTAACATTTTCAGCAAAGGGTCAGACCGATCCGATTTTGTTGAAAGTGTAAAAATAATATTTAGTCAGAATCCTAGTCGGTTGTCCGTCAGGGAAAAGGAGAGGTCAGAAAAAGAGTGAGGTTGTTAGGTTATGGATAATTCCAAATTCCAAATCTTGAATGGATTTTTATCATGAAAGGCATCTGGCATAAATACAAAATTTGGCTCCTCATCGGGTTTTTTTATACCGCTTACGGCGTGGTCAAGGGTATCAAGATGGTGAAACATATTCACATGCATAAAATTAAGCTGAGTGCCGATAGGTCAAATTTAAAATGTGGCTGACTTTTTCAGACAGACTTAGAATTTTTCTGCGCCTTTTGTGCAAAAAGATTCTAAAATTGGTGATCAACTGGTCACGTGGATTACGAATTACTTCATGGATCAGCCACTAATTCGGACGAGATAAAGAAAGGCAGTTACCATTTATTGGGCTCTTCTCATTTATTGCGTGGGGCGGCCGTAGACTCATTTATAATAAATTCCGATGGCAATACTACATGATTTTTTCTCAATTTTACACCATCGATTACTTTCATTAGCATTTGAATTGCTTTTTTGCCTAGATCTACCCAAGGCATTTTGATCGCTGTAAGCGTTTGAAAATATAAACATAGACTGTCTTGGGATAATTATTGAAATTATGCCTCTACGGCTGCCGACAAGAGCTCTCGCTGTGAAATTCGGATGATAGCCCATCGATTTTGACGCCCCATGAATTTTATCTTTTAAGCGGCTATTACTGGATCGGTGTATTCCCCGGCGTCGTGTTGTTCACCCTCGTGATGAGTGTTAACGTCGTTGGTGATCGGTTGCGGGAAATTCTTAATCCGCGATCAGCAAGATGAGATGAGACGATGAACCAGCAGTCCGAAACACCTCTTTTGGTCATCGAAAATCTTCGCACAGTTTTCGATTTAACCGCGGGCATGCTAAAGGCAGTAGACGACGTGAGCTTTTCATTGGCGCGGGAAAAATCCTCGGGATTGTCGGCGAGTCCGGATGCGGTAAATCCGTGACCGGCTTATCCTTGATGCGTCTCGTTCCGAAACCGGGCCGAATTGCCGGCGGGAAGGTATTTTTCGACGGTGACAACGTTATAGATATGAACGATGCGCTCCGTCGGCTTCGTGGGGGACGTATGGCCATGGTGTTTCAAGATCCCATGATGACCCTTAACCCGGTACTGCGCATCGACACACAATTGGTTGAAACCGTCCAGGCCCACGCGAACGCTTCGCGGGAATCTGCTCTAGAACGGGCGCGCAGCATGCTCGCGCTTGTCGGTATTGCAGCCCCAGATGAAAGGCTGCGCAACTATCCGCATCAACTTTCAGGCGGCATGCGACGTCAGCGGATCAGTATCGCCCGGTCGCTTGCCGTGCGGCCGAGAATTCTCATCTGCGATGAATCCATAGCAGCATTGGATGTGTCTATTCAGGCCCAAATCATCAACCTGTATGACACCCTTATTCGAAACGGACGGATCATCGACGGAACAGGCGCACCCTGGTACTATGTATACTTTATAATTGAAAACCCTAATTTTGTCTCCTGCTTTTCAGAATCGAATCACATAAATATCTTGCCTGGATTCATCAAACCTTTCGGGTCAATGAGTTCTTTGATCTGGCGCATGAGCTGGTAACTGT
>JARFPZ010000185.1 GCA_029288035.1 Desulfosarcina sp. | reverse complement strand
GCCATGATTCAATATGTCAAAGAAATGACCGACGGCAACTTTGAAATTAAATGGTTTCCCTCCGGATCACTCATGAAAGCCTTCGAGTATTTCGACGCCTGCAGCAAGGGCGTGGTGGAGGCAGTGGGGGATTGGTCCAGTTACTGGGTCGGCAAGGATCCCGCCTTTGATTTTCTTGGCTCCATGCCTTACGGCTTCACCAACATGGATTACGTGATCTGGTATTATCAATTTGGCGGTGAGGAACTCTACAATGAGGCCTACGGAAAATTCGGAATGAAATATTTCAATTTGGGCGCGACGACCTCCGAATCCGGATTTCGAACAACCGAAAAGACCGGACCCATCAGAACCCTCGAGGATTACAAAGGGAAAAAGATGAGAACGCCGGCCCGGGCAACCATCTGGATCTTGGAGCAGCTAGGCGGTGCGCCGGTGAAGATGGCTGGCGGTGAAATTTACCTGGCAGTCGAAAGAGGTACCCTGGACGGCGCCGAGTTCAGCGCCCCCGGAATCGACTGGGAAATGGGTTTTGCCGAGATCACTAAGTACTGGAGTGTTCCCTGCTGGTTCCAGCCGGCTTCCCAGGTGGGCATGATGGTAAACCTCGAAGCTTATAACAAACTATCGCCGCAATACAAAGCCATCCTTCGGACTGCTGCTAAAGCAGCGGCCATGGAAAGTCTCACCTTTTACGAGGCAGATTCCGGCAGAGCAATCGAGAAATTCATAGAAAAAGGCACCGAGATTGTCGAACTGGATGAGGCCAGTCTGAAAAAGTTAGATGAGATGGCCGGCGAATACATCATCATGGCGGCCAAAGAAAGAGGCGGCCTTTTTGCCAAGATCCTAAAATCCCAGATGGAATACCTCAATGAGTATAAGGATTGGCGAGGCATGACCGGAAAATTTGGGTTTGGTTTCCATCCGACCTATGTGGATAAAGTCCTGGCCGAGCTTGAAAAAATGGGTGTCGAATAACCTGATCAAAAGACTCTTGGAAACTTTCCAGGGGTCTTCTTTCTAAAAGCCTACCGTTTGAAAACAGGATATGATCACACCTCAATATTTTTACGGGGTATTGAAAATTATGCGAAAACGTCGCTGTACGGCTTAACACTCACTAAGACCCTCGGACAGTTTCTTGATTTGCTACGAAATACCCACCGGCTTACAGCGAAAACTTTGCTAATGGTCATAGAATCAAAAAAAAAGAAATAAGAATTTAGAACGATTTGTCGGAAATCTGGTATTTTCGATGCGATCACAGGTATTTGGCTTGCATCATAAGTTACGAAACGCCATTGGTTCTAAATTTGAAAATCGTTTTGCCGCTGAAAGGGATGTGAATGCAGCTACAATCAATTCTCAAATCTATGGATAACATCAGCGAATGGACTGGCAGGATATTTGTCTGGCTTATCATTCCATTAACCATTGTGGTGGTTTACGAGGTGATATCACGCAGGGTCTTCAACGCGCCGAACATTTGGGCGACTGAAGTGACCAACTATATTTACGGTCCTCACTTCATGCTGGCAGCGGCCTATACGTTGCTTTATAAGGCACATGTCAGTATCGACATCATTTATGGTAAATTTTCGCCGAGAACATGCGGAATCATGGACATCATCACCCATTTGGTATTTTTCTTCCCCTTTTGCACCATCGTTTTGATACAGGGAATTCTGTTTGCCCAGACATCTTGGTCGATCCATGAAACCAGTGAGTCGGCGGCCTTGTCTATCGTTCCCCTGATAAAAACTGTTATCCCGGTGACTTTCGCGCTACTTTTGATTCAGGGAATCGCCAATTTTATTCGCAGTATCATGCTTGTCGCCAAAGGGAAGGAAATATGAGTCCAGAATTCATCACCATTGGAATGTTTTTCGGCTTAATGATCGGCCTGTTCATGGGGCATCCACTTGCCTTTGTTCTGGGTGGATTGGCCGTCATATTCGGATTTTTCGGTTGGGGTCCATCCAGCTTTTATATGTTTCTGAATCAGACCTGGGGTATCATGGATAATTATATCCTGGTTTGTATCCCGCTATTTATTTTTATGGCGCAATTGCTCGATCAATCCGGTGTGGCCGAGGAGCTTTTTGATACCATGCGCTATCTGTTCGGGCCGATTCGCGGCGGGATGGCGGTGGCCGTCGTTGTTGTTGCTACCCTGTTCGGGGCCTGCACCGGCATCATCGGAGCATCGGTGGTGACGATGGGATTGTTGAGCATGCCGGTCATGCTCAAGTACAACTATAACAAACGGCTGGCATCCGGTGCCGTATGTGCCGGCGGAACCCTGGGCATCCTGATTCCGCCCAGTATCATGCTGGTGGTTATGGCAGACCAGGCAGCTACGTCCGTTGGAAAGCTGTTCGCGGGGGCCGTTATTCCCGGTCTGATTCTTTCCGGGCTTTACATCACTTACATTTTGATCCGGTGCTGGCTTAAACCAGCCGATGGCCCGGCAATCTCCAAGGAGGAACGTCAATCCGTCTCGAATTTTCAACTCACAAAAATGGTACTGAAATCCATGGTGCCGCCCGTGATACTGGTTGTAGGAGTTTTAGGATCCATATTTGCCGGAATTGCGACGCCCACCGAAGCCGCCGGTGTAGGGGCTGTAATTGCGTTTATCATGACGCTCGCCTATGGCAAGTTCACCTGGAGCGGGCTAAAAACCGCCGTTGTCAATACAGCCAAGACAACATCGATGGTAATTATCATCCTGGTTGGTGCGGCCTGTTTCTCCAGTATTTTCATGGGCTCGGGCGGCGGCGAGGTTGTCAGAGATTTCATCGTCGGTATCGGTTTCGGCAAATGGGGGACTTTCATTATCATGATGGTCATCCTGTTCTTTCTGGGGATGTTTATCGACTGGATCGGAATCATCATGATCACCTTTCCCATTTTTCTTCCCATTGCCAAAGAATTGGGTTTTGATAAAACCTGGTTTGTTGTCACCATGGCCGTCATGCTTCAAGACTCCTTTTTAACACCGCCGTTTGGGTATGCCTTATTCTATCTCAAGGGTGTCGCACCTCCTGAAGTAAAGACCTCGGACATTTACTGGGGGGCCTTTCCATTCTGGCGGCTGATGGAATTAGGGTTGCTTATCGTCGTGATTTGGCCTGCAACCATTACCTGGCTAGCTAATGTATTGGTAGGATGAAAATTGGATCTCGGATTTCGCGGATTGGATGGCTGGGTCCAGTGAGAAGGAAAACGTGAGTAAAATCTTCCCAGCAAGCAGGGGGCTGATTCTCGGTTCATGACAAATACTTCCGCAGGGCAGCACGCCGTGGCGGCCCTTTTTCAATCGGAACCATGGGATAAGTGAAATTTTCAATCCACGCCAGATGACATCTGTCGCTAAAAGAACAGGAATCAATGTCTGAAACCGTTGAAATTATCTTCGGGGTTGGAGTACTGCTGGCTGTTATTACCTTGATTCGGAAGTATCATGCCTGGCGGGTAAAGCGGGGTTGCATTCATATTGTTGAAGCGCTTAAGGCTAAGGGTGCTTTTGATGCCAAATCGGCAATCGACCTGCCCGATGCTCAGAAAAGCCTATTGAAAATGGGCGTCAGAGATCACCAGTCAATGGCGCTGGATCACTTGGTTGTCGATAATATTATCGGTGTTTCAGAGGCCGGTAAGTACTATCTGAAGGATAGAACGCTTTAAATTACTGGTTCAAATTTTCTGCAGCGGGGTGCCGAGGTCGGTAAGTATTTGGGGCAAAGTTCCCTCAACAAACGCCCGAACCGCTTCGTGGTCGGGATTCGTGGCACCCCAACCCGTGCGATATATTTTCTGCCATAGAAACAGGCGCTGTATAATTGGTCGTTGTCTCAGCCGGCGGCGGTTCGCCAAAGCGTTGTCCAAGCTGCTTCTACAAACACCGATGCACAGATAACGACGATTGCCAGTATTTGCCAGGGGGTTAGGACCTGGCTGAGAAACAATACGGCCAAAAAGGCAGCAATCACCGGCTTGAGAAAGAAAAGATAACTTCCTCGGGTGATATCGGGGACCGCTGCCAACCCGCCGATCCAGAGAAACTGGGTGATGGTCGTATTCCACAGTGCGATGGTTAGCAGAGATGCTGACTGGGCCGGCGGGCGACTGAAAAGAGTTGCCGGATTAACCCAGATATTCCAGAATAAACCGACCACCAACCACAACCCCAATGCTCCCAAAGTCAATGTGATTGCCGTGATTCGCAAAGCACCGTGTTTGGCGATGATCGGTCGGACCATAACGGTGTAGACGGCCACCACGGCAGCGCACCCAACAGCCATCAGCACGCCGATAAAGCTTTGACCGGCGCCGGTCAATTTGGCCAGGTAGCCGTCGGTGATCAGCAACGCCACCCCCAGCATGGCGCTGATACCGCTGGCGATTTTGGCGCCGGAAAAAGGTTGCTTGTTGAGCCACAGGTTGATCAAACCTACAAAAATTGGAATGGTGGTCACCATGGTTGCCACCTGGGGTACGGAGGCAAAATCAAGGGACCAGTGGAACAACAGGTAGCCCAGTGAAATCCCGACAATTGACAGCCAGACCAAACGAAAGCCATCAGTCTTAAACGGTTCCAACAGGTTGCGTGAGGAAGGAAAAACGAGCGCCAAAATAGTAAGCCCAATTCCGCCCAGCAAGAATCGCCAAACTGACAGCTCCGGACCGGCAACCCCTGACAGCACCGCCACGAATTCGCTCGATGCATGTCCGGTGACTCCCAACAATACGGCCAAATAGGCTACCCATGCGGACTTATGCCAGATACCCATTCAGGAAATCTCCTTTATGAAAGATAGCAAGCTGTCAGCCAGTGCGTCAGGTCGCTCTGCGGGGATCAGATGGCCGGCATCCGGTATATCGACCCGTCGACCATTTGGAATCCGTGAAAACAGATCGTTTACGACGTCTTTTTCTAAAAATACATGATCCTGCAGTCCGGTGACGATTAGGACCGGCAATTCCAGGCGCTCATAAGGAAGGTCCCAGTCAGCCTCACGGCCGGCTTCAGCCAGAAGTTTGAACTGGCCGGACTCAGGAGACAAGGCAGTATATTCCGCGCCGGTCTTCAAAAAGCTGGATCGATTGTTCTCCAGCCATTCCTCGTTCATTAACAACGGCAGGAATAAATCGCGAAATAAATCCAGGCCGCCGACCTCGGCCGCCCGGACCAAGGCATCTCCGATCCATTTCAGTCTCGGGCCATCCCGGCGCAGCGTGTTGATTAATACCAGCCCGTGCGCCTCAGCCCCTTTTAACCAGGCTCTGGCAGCAAAAAGACCGCCGATGGAAAGGCCCACCATGATCGGGCGCGGCGGTTTGATTTCCTCCAGCAATCCAATGGCGTCATTTACGATCAGATCCACATCCAGCTTGAGACCCGGCGAGAACTTGCTGTTGGTTTGGCCTCGCAAATTATAAGCCAGTGTGCCGTGTCCGGCCTCTCGAAGCCGTGGTCCGATGACGGTTTCCCAGTTATTGGTATCACCGGTCAGGGCATTAAAAAAAATCATGGTAAATCCGTTTTCCCTTGTAGGCGCTATGTACTCATAAAAAAGACAGTCTTCAGGACCGAGTTGAAAATCAGGCATAACCCCCCCTATTGATTGATTGGTAAGAATAACCTTTTTCTGATATTTTTCCTGAATTTTACGAAACAAGGCCTAATTACAGAAGATTTACTGTTCTTGTCAATTACAATTGTGAAGGCCGCTCATGATAGATAAATAGCTATTTAATAATTTGCTTGAATCCAATGCATTTTTATTTTAAAGCCTATAGAAGATAATAGGATAAAGGAGGCAAAAAATGGTTCCAGAGATTAAAAAAATTCTCTTTGCGACGGATCTTTCCAAAACTTCCCGACACGCGTTTAATTATGCCGTAAGCGCTGCCGACAGGTATGGGGCATCCATCACTATTCTTCATGTAATGGAGGAAGTATCTCCATCTGCAAATGTACATCTAAAAAATTTTATTGGTGAGGAAGACTGGCAGAAATTGCAAGAAAGCCACGAGCAGCATGTCAAGCAAATTCTCATTGGCAAACAGAAAGAAGGGACGATTATCCGGGAAGCGCTACACGAATTCTGCGAACAAGTTCAACAAGATTTTACGCAATGCGAAATTAAGACCGACGATATTGTTGTGACCAAAGGCAACGCGGTCGCCGAAATTATCGCTGAGACTCAGGACAGAGGGATCGATTTAATCGTCATGGGCTATCATAGCCGTGGTAAACTGGAAGAAGCGGTAGTGGGCAGTACCACGCGAAGGGTTCTGCGGAGAAGCAAAATACCTGTTTTATTGGTCCGCCTGCCCGATGACGAATAGGGCATGCGATAAGCAAAGATTGACATCAAACAACCTATGCCCGACTGCTAATTCTTTGCCTTTCCTTGTTACTTACGAAGCTGGATTTCGATGTACGGTGGCGACATGTCGCTCTTTTGAGACACATTTTAGATTTAAATTCATTATCTTCATGGCAACTAAAGCCAACATTCCTCGAAATACCTTAGGTAATCGCTTTAAATCCCTGTTGTTTGGGGGGTTAAGAACAATTGAAAATTCCAGGTATACTAGGAAATTTTGGCATAAAATTCGCTAAGAAAATCAATGAGTGAGTTCAGGTTTACTTCGTCAGCCTATCGTGCCAATCATTTTTGTTAAGCAAACATCCTAACGATGGGGTATCAAGTCAACTAAAATAGGAGTTTCAAATGAATATCGGATCGCTTTTTTCCCGACATGCCCGCTACCGTCCCAACCATCTCGCTGTCGTTTTTGAGGATCAGCGCCTGACCTGGCTTGAATTTAATCAATCCATTAACCGTCTGGCAAATGCCCTTTCGGGGATGGGAATTCAAAAAGGAGACAAGGTCGCAACGCTTCTCCCGAATTGTTTGGAGCTGCTTGAGGTTTATTGGGCAGTGGCCAAAATCGGTGCGGTGGTGGTTCCGATGAGCACCTTGCTTCTTGAAAAAGCCATGCAAAGCTTGCTTCAGGATTCAGATTCGGTCTTACTCATTACTAACTCCAGTTTCGCTGATCAGATTAATGCCATCAAGTCCGAGATCACAGCGATTGCCGAGGATCGCTATCTGCTCAGCGACAGCTCTGATATAACTGGATTCCAGGATTATCATGCCTTGAAGGCAGCTGCCAGTGATCGGGAACCGGAGGGTATCGTGATTCATCCGGATGACCCTTTTAACATTATGTACAGCAGCGGTACGACCGGTCTGCCCAAAGGGATTATTCACACGCATCGGATACGGGCGGCCTATGCAACCACCTTTGCAGCGTCCTATCGCATGACACCGGAGACCGTTAACCTGCACGCCGGCGCTATTGTGTTTAACGGTGCTTTTGTGGATCTGATGCCCACCGTTTTTGTCGGTGCCACCTACATCCTGTTGAGTCAATTCGAGCCGAATTCCTACATCGAAACCATTGAACGGGAAAAAGTGACCCACATTATGGTGGTACCGGCCCAGATCATCGCGATGCTGAATTCACCCAACTTCTCCCATGATGCGCTGAAATCTTTGGAAATGATACTTTCACTCGGTGCTCCGTTGCATCGGGAACACAAAGAAGAACTTAATAAAAAATTGCCCGGCCGGTTCTATGAACTCTACGGCTTAACCGAAGGATTTGTGACGGTTCTGGATAAAAACGATTATGCTGCCAAACCGGATTCGGTGGGCGTGCCACCACCGTTTTTTGAGATGAAGATTGCAGATCAAAACGGCAAAGAGGTTCCTGCCGGAGAGGTTGGCGAAATCTGTGGCCGTGGGCCGATCCTAATGCCGGAATACTACAAACGGCCTGACCTGACTGCAGAAGCTATAAAAGACGGCTGGCTACATTCCGGAGATATGGGGTATGTGGATGAAGATGGTTTTCTTTATTTGGTGGACAGAAAAAAGGATATGATCATTTCCGGCGGAGTGAACGTTTATCCCCGGGATATCGAAGAAATTGTAGCCCAGCATCCGGCGGTACAGGAAGTTGCCGTCTTCGGTGTTCCTCATGAAAAATGGGGTGAGACGCCACTCGCCGCCGTTATCTTACAGCAAACGGGCAGCGTTACTGCCGAGGTGCTTCGAAATTGGATCAACGAACGCGTCGGTGCAAAGTTTCAGCGGGTTCATGATGTCGTTATTTTGAAAGATTTCCCCCGCAGTGTCGCCGGCAAAACCTTAAAACGGGTCATGCGGGAATCCTACTGGGAAGGACAGGAAAAGAAGCTTTAAAGGAACCCAAACATGTCGGCACCAATCATGAAAAAAGTCAAGGGCGCCGGGGTAAAAATAAACCTGGCGATGTGGGAAGGTTCACTCGGGCCGATTTTGTGCGTCCATGGGATCACGGCCAATTGCCGCTGTTGGGATGTGCTGGCGGATGTATTGGCGCCGGAATACCAAATTTTGGCGATGGATCTGCGGGGTAGGGGTCGTTCGGAAAAACCTGCCAAAGGCTACAGCCTGGAAACCCATTTGCGGGATATGAACGCTTTGATGGATGACCTTGGAATTGATCGGGCAGTGGTGATGGGGCATTCTCTGGGGGCCTTTATTGGCTTGGCCTTCGCGGCCCAGTATCCACAACGGGTCGATCGGTTGATTCTGGTCGACGGCGGCGGTGATCTCTCCAAAGAACAGATGGACAATGTCTTTCAAGGTATCAAGCCGGCCCTGGATCGGCTGACAATGGTTTTTCCATCGGTCTCAGATTACCTGACAGCCATGAAACAGGCAACGTATATTCAACCGTGGTCGGCAGAAATCGAGGGTTATTATCGCTATGAGATCGAATCAACCGAGGGTGGGGTTTGCACGAACATTCATCCGAGTCGTATCGCGGAAGAAGCGAATAATATTCGCAAAGTAAAAAGTGCCGCTTTTTACTCCCAGGTTCGATGCCCGGTACTAGTTCTCCGCGCGCCCCAGGGACTCTTTAGTGATGATGACATCCTGCTGCCGGAAGATGTCCTCGATAGGATGGTTCGCGAGATTCCGGATGCAAGACGGTTTGATGTGGACGGCATGAATCACTACGGTATTGTCTTTCAACCCCACGAGGCAAGGAACCAGGCAATCAGAGAGTTCCTAAAAGGATTGTGACCCATCCATTTGCAAATAAAGTTTCCGATACAGAAAGGAGTAATTTTAATGAAAAAAAGATTGGCATTGAATTTTGTATTCATCTTTACCGTTCTGTTCTTTTGTTCTGCAAGCTGGGGATTGGATGAGATTGTGGAAAAAAAGACATTTACCCTGGAAGAATTTACTCTCATCAGTGGCAAAAAACTTGCGCCGGTCAAGATCGGCTATGAAACTTATGGAGCGCTGGCCTCTACTAAGGATAATGTCATCTTGATCTGTCATTATTACTCAGGCAACTCCCATGCGGCCGGAAAGTATGCCGCCACGGACAAGGTTCCCGGTTATTGGGACAAAATCATCGGGCCCGGAAAGCCCTTTGATACAACCAAATATTTTATCGTCAGTTCGGACACCCTCTCCAACATGAATCCCAAAAATCCCAAGGTGATCACGACGGGACCGGCTTCTAACGATCCGAAAACCGGAAAACCTTACGGCATGTCATTTCCCATGGTGACGATTCGGGATTTTGTCAATCTGCAATACGAGCTCCTGAAATCTCTTGGTGTCAAAAAATTGCAGGTTGTTTCAGGGGCGTCCATGGGGGGAATTCAGTCCTATGAATGGGCCGTTGCTTATCCGGATTTCGTAGAACGTATTATCCCGGTAATCGCGACGCCCAAGACGGATGGATGGCTGATTGGGTGGCTTAAACTGTGGGGAGAGCCCATCAAGATGGATCCTAACTGGAACAATGGCGATTATTACGGTAAAGAAGAACCGGTCGCCGGCAAGACCTATTCCTTGGCGCTAATTACGCTGAGTGCCCTTTGGTCCGACTGGGCCGACCAATTATATGCGCGTAAGTGGGCTGACAATCAGAAAAACCCTTACGAGGCAATGGATAACGTTTTTTTAGCGGATACCGCACTTTTTAAGCGCGCCGCCGGCAGGTCGCAAATGGCAGATGCCAATTCGATGTTGTATCTGAATAAGGCCAATGCCCTTTTTGATATCTCGCAAGGGTTTGACACCTATGAGGCGGCCTTGAAAAGTATCAAAGCCAAAATTTTGATGGTGGGGGCCGATACGGACATTCTTTTTACGGCGACTCAGCTTAAGCAGCATTTCGATGCTTTCCAAAAAGCCGGGCTTGATGTATCATTTTTTGAGCTCAAAACCGGATTCGGCCATTTGGGTGGTGTTTTAGACATCAGCCAGGCCTCCGAGAGGATTACCAAATTTCTCGGGGAATAAGCCGAGTGGGTTTGATACGCTAGTTGAACGATACTCAATAGGGGTGATATATTCTATTCTTGATTCGAGCTTTCATAAAATAAAAAACCGGGAGGTGTTATGCAAAAACGCAGAAAATTAGCCAGAGGCGTGGCCATCGTCGGCGCCGGCATGTCAAAATTCGGCATGTTTAAAGACAAAGATTCGAAGGACTTATTTGCGGAAGCATTTAATGGAATGATAGCTTCGGTGGATAAAGGGATGGATCCCAACGAGATTGAAGCCCTTTATCTGGGCAATTTCTCAAACGATTATTTCATGCACCAATCCCACTGGGGACCGATCATCTCGGATTTAATCGGACTGACTCCCAAACCGGCAACCCGCACAGAAGGGGCTTGCGCCTCCAGCGCCCTGGCATTTCGCGAAGGGGTCTTTGCCATTGCTTCCGGCTTTTACGATATGGTTTTGGTGGGCGGCGTCGAAGAGATGTCCAAACGAACCACGGAGGAGGTGGCCGAAGGATTGGCGTTGGCTACGGTACCCTACGAAGGTCGGGTGGGATTTACCTTCCCGGGGGTTTTCGGCGCGGTGGCCACGGCCTATTTTGCCAAATACGGTGCCGACCGTGAACATCTGATGAATGTAACCATCAAGAGCCACAACAATGCACCCTTGAATCCCAAAGCCCAGTTCCCGCTGACCATCCGCGATATGATGGATGCGAAAAGGGTCAGTGCCCAAAAAAGAGGATTGCCGGTTCCGGAGTGGAGCGATGAGAAGGATTTTCTAAAAGATCCCAAAGCCAATCCGGCTGTGGCCTGGCCCATGCACCTTTTTGACTGCTGTCCCATCAGTGATGGGGCCAGCTGTATGCTGCTGGTGGGAGAAGAAATTGCTAAAAACTTCACGGACGATCCCATCTATGTGGCCGGTATGGGGCAGGGCAGCGGCCGTGGATTTCATGCCAGTCCGGATTTGACTTATTTTGAAGCCACCCGCTATGCAGCTGCAGAAGCTTACGGGATGTCGGGACTCACCCCGGATGATGTTCAATTTTCCGAGGTGCACGATTGTTTCTCTATTGCCGAGCTGGTGCACATCGAAGATCTCGGTTTTTTTAAACCCGGTGAGGGCTATAAAGCCGTGGCCGATGGGGCTACCCGCCTGGATGGTCCCAAGCCGATCAATACCTCCGGCGGACTCAAGTGCAAAGGTCATCCGGTGGGGGCCACCGGCATATCCCAGCTTTATGAGGTCTGGACCCAGCTCAAAGGCAAGGCCGGCAAACGGCAGGTTCCAAAAAAGGATTTGCGAATCGGCGGAGCGCACAATTTGGGTGGCACGGGTGGAACCTGCACGTTTACGATTCTTGAACGGAGATAGGGGTTCCGGGTTCAGAGGTTCAGAGTTCAGCGCTGCTTCTGGCCAAAAAAACGGCCAGTCAAATTAAAGAAGAAACTTTGAATAAACGAATGACGAATTAAGGAATTCTATCTATCTTATTATTTAAAAGAGCAGAGCGAAGCGACATCCACAATTCGTCAATCTTCAATTGTCATTCGTCACTCGATATGCTGCAGTTCGCTGGTCAGCCTCGCGGAGTCTCATATGAGGCTTTGGTTAAATAACGAAGTCTCATACGAGCGGGAGCCGCTGGCCAAAAAAACGGCCAGTCTGATCAAATAAGAAACTTTGTGATTTTATTTCAATTGTATTTGGATTGTGGGAGCGGTTTTTAACCGCGATTGCCCATATAAATCGCGGCTGGAAGCCGCTC
>JARFPZ010000155.1 GCA_029288035.1 Desulfosarcina sp. | reverse complement strand
ACAACCGGGGATGGGTTCTCTCTGAGGCCATCGATTCGGTTCTGGCGCAGGACTTTCAGGATTATGAATTGATTGTGGTGGACGACGGTTCCACCGATGATACCCGGGAGATCCTGGATACCTATGGGCGGGACATCATCGTTTTACATCAGACCAACAAAGGAGTCAGCGCCGCCCGCAATCAGGGCATTGCCCAAGCCGGCGGCCAACTGCTCGCTTTCCTGGATTCAGATGACATCTGGCTGCCCCGGAAATTATCGCAACAGGTTGATTTTTTCAAATTGCATCCGGATGCGGTAATCAACCAAACTGAAGAAATCTGGATTCGAAACAATGTCAGGGTGAATCCCAAAGATCGTCACCACAAACCGTCCGGAATGATTTTTGAGCGTTCCCTGGGGCTTTGTCTGGTCAGCCCATCCGCGGTAATGATCAAAAAAACGCTGTTTGATGACGTTGGTGTATTCGATGAGAATCTGCCGGCTTGTGAGGATTATGATTTGTGGCTGCGGATCGGCTGCCATTTTCCGATTTACCTGATCGATACGCCCCTGATCATAAAACGGGGAGGACATAAGGACCAGCTGTCCAGAGCGCCGGGACTTGACAGGTTCAGGATTCAGTCATTGAAAAAAATAATTGAAAGCGGGCAGCTTACGGAATCCCAACATCGCGCTGCCGTCTGCAAGTTGCAAGATAAATGCGCCATATATGCCGGTGGTTGCCGCAAACGGGGGCGGGTGGTCGAAGCGGCGTCTTATGAAGCGCTGGCCGCAAAGTACCAGGGGACAGAAGACAGATGTCAGATTACAGATGACAGAGGCCATCTGGGATAGGGAAATAGGGAAGGGGGAATGAAGTAAAAAGAAGGTGGGAAGGTAAGAGGATAAGAAGCTCAAAGCAAAAGTGGTTGGATTCTAAATTTGAGAGTTTTGTAAAAAGTCAGTATTTCGAGTTTTGATTTCATTACCTTTTGGAATTATTAAGTGCAAAATTTGAAAATCGGCACTTTTCGGACTTTTTGCGAAATCATCGAATTTACAAAATCTCGATTTAACAACTTATTTCTTGCTTTTAATTTCTACATTTGATAAAGGATGAAATAATCTGAATGCAATTCATACTTTAATGCCGGGTTTATCTTTAGTTTTTAAGAATGGGATGAAAAAAAAAGCGGTATTTTTTTATTTGGTGAATTGGCCATGTTAACGTTAAATCCTAACCCTACCAAACTAAGGAGGTTCCATATGAAAAGGACATTCGTTATCACCGTAGCACTTATTTTTGGTCTTGGCCTTTTGGCAGGATTCGGGCCGTTTGAAAAAGCGGCTGAAGCCAAAACCACTTTTGTCACCATCGGCACCGGCGGCATTACCGGCGTTTACTACCCCACCGGCGGCGCGATTGCCAAGATGGTCAACAAAAAACGCAAGGAATATGGAATCCGGGCCACCGTAGAGTCCACCGGCGGATCCGTGTTCAACATCAACGCCATCATGGGCGGCGACCTGGAATTCGGGGTGGCCCAGTCCGATCGACAATACCAGGCTGTCAAGGGGATCGAAGACTGGAAAGACAAAGGACCCCAGAGTGATTTACGGGCGGTATTCTCCATCCATCCGGAAACGGTTGATCTGATTGCCGGGGTGGATGCCAATATCAACAGCATCCAGGATCTTAAGGGCAAACGCGTCAATATCGGCAACGTCGGGTCCGGCTACCGCCAAAATGCCATCGATGCCCTGGAAGCCAGTGGCCTGAATTTCGAAACCGATTTCAACGCGGAAAGCCTCAAGGCCGCCGAAGCGCCCGGACTGATCCAGGACGGCCGGCTGGATGCCGCCTTTTACACGGTCGGACATCCCAGCGGCTATTACAAAGAGGCCACCTCAGGCAAACGTCAGGTGAAGTTCATTCCCATCACCAATGTCGATAGCCTGCTTGAAAAATACCCCTACTATGCCAAGGCGGTCACCCAGGTGACGACCTTCTATCCCACAGCAGCCAACAAAGAGGATGTCCCCACGTTTGGGGTCAAGGCCACCTTCGTGACTTCCGCCAAGGTACCCGATGAGGTGGTTTACGCCATTGTCAAGGAAGTCTTTGACAACTTTGATGATTTTGTTAAGCTTCATCCCGCTTACACAGGCCTGACCAAAGAGAGCATGCTGGAAGGCCTGTCCGCACCTTTCCATCCGGGTGCCGTGAAATATTATAAAGAAGTCGGTTTGATGAAGTAGCGGCGAAAAAAGGCCAGAGCGACAGCGGCTTCGGGTTGCTGCTGCTCTGGGCCCCATTTCCTCTGATGATGGGACCAACGTCTTGATCCACTTTGCGAGATGCCAGACGGTTTTCGTACGAGCGTCCGCTCCTGGCCAAAAAAAACGGCCAGTTCCGAAATCGGCAGCTGTTGGGTTTCGCATTTCGCAATAACACCGGCTATATGTAGGTTGATTCGCCGGAGAAACCCAACAAAGCTTGGAGTAGGCTCAACCCAACCTACAAAATGCAAGTTGGCCCCGGATAGAACCAACTCCAAATTTTGAATTGTATTTTCATAAGGTGATGTTGCCATCTTAAATCTGCAATCATGCCAGCTGTTGATTCACATCAACGCTGCTTCCATCTATCTGCCAAGGTCATGCCGCTCAAACGGTAATGACGAGAAAATCGATATGAGTGTTTCGTTCGCGCTGCCGCCCCAACCAGGGAAATAGGTGATACAAATGGTCGATGATCAGAATTTAGAGCAAAAGGAAGAAGGGCTTGAAGTTGCCAGGAGGATGGCCGAAGAGGAAGAGGGGGTTGCCCGAAGGCCGCTCGGACCCACCAAATGGGTGATACCCGTCATTGGCGTCATCTGGTGCTTCTTTCAGCTTTCCATTGCCAGCTGGTGGATCCTGGACACGGTCTTTATCCGCGCCATCCACCTCGGATTCGCCATGCTGATCGTCTATTTGAACTATCCCGTCTTCAAGGAAACCCGTCTGGGACTTAAATTTCTCTCCATCAAGGATCGCATCCCACCCTGGGATTTCGTGGTGGCCATCATCGCCTGTTTTTCGGCCGTTTACATCGCTGTTGACTATTACGGGGTAACACACCGGGCGGGTGCCCCCATCACCCGCGATATCGTCGTCGGACTGATCCTGCTGGTGCTGCTGCTGGAAGCCGCCCGGCGGGTCATCGGCCCGGCGCTGTCGGTGATTGCTCTTTTTTTCTGTATTTACGCATTTTTCGGGCCCTACATGCCGGATGTGATCGCCTTTAAAGGAGTTTCGTTGTCCCGGTTCATGGGACAGATCACCATGTCCACCGAGGGCATCTACGGAATTCCTTTGGACGTATCCGCCACCATTGTGTTTCTTTTTGTGCTCTTTGGTTCCATGCTGGAAAAGGCGGGTGCCGGCCATTATTTTATCCAGCTGGCGTTAAGTATTCTGGGCGGATTCAAGGGCGGCCCGGCCAAAGCCGCGGTAATGGGCAGTGGATTCACCGGTCTGGTTTCGGGGTCGAGTATCGCCAATATCGTCACCACCGGAACCTTCACGATCCCTTTGATGAAAAAGGTCGGTTATCCTCCCACGAAGGCGGCTGCCGTCGAGGTCGCCGCCAGCACCGACGGCCAGCTGGCGCCGCCTATCATGGGGGCCGCGGCCTTCATCATTGCCGAATACGTCAACGTGCCTTACTTAGAGGTAATTAAAGCTGCTGCGGTACCGGCGTTCGCTTCCTATGCGGCGCTTTTTTACATCACCCATATCGAGGCTTCCAAGCTGGGCCTCAGAGGTTTGAGTCGCAGCGAGCTGCCTAATTTTTTCAAAACATTGTTAAGCGGCATTCATTATTTGATACCCATTACCATGCTGCTCTATGAATTGATCATTGTTCGCCATTCGCCGGAACTGGCGGCCTTTAATGCCATCTGGGTGATGGCCATCATCATGCTGCTCCAGCTTCCGGTTAAGGCCTATTTAAACAAGGAGCCCATCATCCCGGCGATTAAAGCCAGCATTGTTCAAATATTTTCGGCCATGGCTGCCGGAGCCCGCAATATGTGTTCGGTCGCCCTGGCGACGGCGGCGGCCGGCATCATCGTGGGTGTGGTTGCCATGGGTCTTGGCGGGCTGATTACGGAGGTTATCGATGTGCTTTCCGGCGGCAACATCTTTTTGCTGCTGGTGATCACTGCGGTCGCCAGCTTAATCATCGGCATGGGGCTGCCGACGACGGCCACCTATATCGTGATGGCTTCTCTGACGGCGCCGGTGATCGTTGAAGTCGGCGGGTATATGGATTTTATCGTACCGCTCATGTCCGCCCACCTCTTCTGTTTCTACTTCGGGATCCTGGCCGACGATACACCGCCGGTCGGGCTGGCTGCTTATGCAGCGGCGGCCATTGCCAAATCACCGCCCATCCCCACCGGTTTACAGGGATTTATGTACGATATCCGAACGGCCATTCTGCCATTCATGTTTATTTTCAACAGTGATTTGATTCTGCATAATATCAACAGCTGGATTCAGGGCTTGCTGATCTTTGCCATGGCTTGCGTAGGCAATTTTGCCTTTGCTTCCGCCACCCAGGGCTGGTTTGTGGCCAGGAATAAATTCTATGAAATACCATTGTTTCTGTTTGTCACACTAAACTTAATGCGACCGGATCTCATTGCTAGGTGGATCGGCCTGCCACACGGGCAGCGCTACTGGACCTATCTGATCGGTCTAGCCCTCTTCGGTGTGCTCTATCTCATGCAGCGGCCACGCTCACCCAAGCCGGTCGCTGAGCCGGCAGCTGCTTAGTGCTACGATTCGCAATTACAGTTACAGATTCTTAGAATGAGAATCATTAATAATGCTCACTCAGCACTAAGTCCTGAGTGAATTAATACGTGATCGTATTTATGAATCGATGGACTTAGACGCCTAGACCAACTGCGACAATGTCTTTTAACAGCCAAGAAGGAAATTTGATAATGGATGCCACCCATAAAATCATGGTTGCCGTCGCATTTACCGAATATTCAGCGGAGCTCCTGGACTACGCCGCCGGTATCGCGGACAGCATCGGGGCCGAGATGATCGTCGTCAACATCATCAATTCAAGGGACGTTGAAGCCGTGGGCACGATTGCTGCCATGGGATATGAGCTCGACAGCAAGCAATATGTGTCGGGGATAGAAGCGGAACGCCGCCTGGCATTAGAAAAAATGCTTGAAAAGATTTCATTTCCGGCCGAAAGGATACGTTCTGTTTTCAAAGTCGGTCATCCGGTCGAAGAGCTGCTAAGAATCGCCCTTAAAGAAAATGTCAACCTGATTGTGATGGGAATTAAAGGCCGGTCGGATTTGGAACATATGTTGGTGGGCTCAGTGGCGGAAAAGGTTTTCCGGCGATCTCCGATCCCCATTTTGTCTTACCGGGACACCAAGAATGCCGAACGCTTAAAAAAGCATATCGGTATAAAATAACGTTCCGCAGACCCTACCATAAGATGCAATGATCGCAACCGGGCGGTTTTAACTAAAAGCCGTTGGCCCTATATCTGCAGCGGCTATCCTGGAAGGAGGGTCAAGATGTTCGGATACCTTTTACCAAGGCTCGCCGTCACAGCGTTTGCAATATTCTTTTATTTATTACCGGTTGCAGCGGGTGAGCGTTTCACGGATAACGGTGATGGTACGGTTACGGACCATGAGTTCGGACTGATGTGGTCCAAGACGGACAATAACGGAGATATCAACTGGATTCAGGCTGAAAAGTGGGTCAAATACACCTTCCCGCTAACCCTTGAAAAAAATTATGATAACTGGCGGCTCCCTACGCTCAAGGAACTGCAAAGCCTGGAGGTGGCTGACACAAAGGATACGAAGGGTTACGAAACCGATTGCGGTCAATTGGTTAAAATCACCCCGCTCATACGGTTAAGCTGCGGCTGGGTCTGGACCTCGGAGGTGGATGCGCGCGCACCGACCGCACGCATTTTTAATTTCGACAATGTCTATAACTATACGGTTCGCAAATCTCAGAACCGTGGCTACCGGGCCCTGGCGGTACGGGATTTAGAGTAGCAGAAGACAGAAATTTGAAGTGCGAATTCGGAATGCGGAAGTTGGAAAGAAAAAAAGAAGGCAGTCGCTTTTGATAGCGGATTTGGGATTTCGCAATCCACTCCTCAGTTTGCTAAACCAGACTCGAGCATCAAGTATCCAGAGACCAGTATCCAGTGCCTACTTCTGCGTCACCCGCAACACCTCCTCGATGGTTGTGACACCCTTCAATACTTTTTGGATGCCGTCCTGGCGCAGGCTCAACATTTTTTCCCGGCGTGCTGCGCTTTGTATCTGGTTGGAATCATAGGTCTCAAGAATGAGGCTTTTTAATTTTTGAGTCAACACCATAATTTCAAAAATCCCCAGCCGTCCCCTGTAGCCCGTGCCAATACATTTGTCACACCCCACGGCTTTATAGATATGGTCCGCATTAAAGTGATTCGGAGAGACACCGATGCTTTCCAGGTAGATCTTACTTGGTTTATAGGGTTTTTTGCAATCATCGCATAGAACTCGGATCAGGCGTTGCGCCGCCACGGCCAAAACGGATGAGGAAATTAAAAAAGGCTCAACGCCCATGTCCACCAGGCGGGTAATGGCACTGGCGGAGTCGTTGGTGTGCAAGGTCGAAAAAACCAAATGCCCGGTCAGGGCCGACTGCACGGCGATTTCCGCAGTTTCATGATCTCGAATCTCACCGATCAGGATCACATCCGGATCCTGGCGCACAATGGATCGCAATCCCCTGGCAAAGGAGAGATCAATTTTCGAATTTACCTGGATTTGGCTGATACCTTTTATCTGATACTCGACGGGATCTTCAATGGTGATAATATTGATGTCCGGCTTGTTGATCGATTGTAGTACGGCATAGAGGGTTGTGGTCTTGCCGCTGCCGGTCGGGCCGGTAACCAGGATGATACCGTTGGGGGAGGCCACCAGATCCTTAATCGTTTTTAGCCGTTCCCGACTCAGACCGAGGTCCGTCAATTCCAGCAGGGATCCTGACTTATTCAACAACCTGAGGACCACGCGCTCACCGAAGGCGGTTGGAATCGTCGATACCCGTAAATCAATGCTCTGATCGCCGACCTTGACTTCAAAGCGTCCATCCTGGGGCAGGCGTTTTTCGGCGATATTCATTTTGGCCATGACCTTTATGCGGGAAATCAGGGCGGGCTGGATCCATTTTGGCGGTGTCAGCAGGTCATACAGGATTCCATCAACGCGGTACCGTACCGTGAAACTGTGCTGATAGGGCTCGATATGAATATCACTGGCACGCGCTTTAATGGATTGGGAAATGATGTGATTCACCAGTTTAATAATCGGCGCCTCACTGGTGTCATCCAACAAATCAGCCGTCTCCTCAATCTCGCTGAGGATATCACTGCCGTTTTCTTCCATGTTCTGAACCAACTCTTCGGCTGAATCCCTGCGCAGGTCATATTGTAGGTTAATGGCTGACAGAATTGTCTCGCGTCCTGAAAGTACAAGTTTGAAATCGGTTAATCCAATGAGCCGCACCAGGTCATCCAGGGCGTGAAAGTTTAACGGATCGTTGATGGCAATGACGTGGCCGGGTGGGGCAACCTGCTTGTCGGCGTCGGTCCCGCTGCGCGACGACAATCCGCAATTGGCGGCCGTAATGGGTTTCTCATATTCCAGCGGCACCATAAAATATTTTTTTAAAAACTGAATGGGAACTTTTGCAATGAATTCGGACTCAATATTTTCCAGTGGCAATATAGGCCAATAAGGAAGTTCAAACTGGTTGCTGAGGGCTTCAAGTAATTGGGTTTCGGAAATGCCCTTCTGCTGAACCAGAATGTCGCCGATGTTTCCGCCCTTTTCTTCCCTGACGCGCTGGGCCTCGGCCAAGATATCCTCGTTCAGATTATAATTTTCGACAAGTATTTGGGATAATTGGGGTTTCATTTGTTTTTGGATCTCGGTCGATTACCCGTGTTGCGATTTTGTCCAAATCAGGTTGATCAATTTGGAATTTCAAGTTCGGCTACCGGGGACTAACGGACTCCCAGTATGGCTTCTTCGGCTTCGGGGTTTTTTCTTCTTTTTCCCCAGATTCTGCCGGCACGTTATCGTTTAATTTAATGCTGCCCGCTTTAATCGAATTGAATTCCTCTTGTTTCCGTTGGTATATCCGGGCCGCTTCTTGCGGGTTTTTAATTACCCGGGGGGTGATAAAAATGAAAAGGTTGGTTTTATTATTGGTCTCGGATTGGTTTTTAAACAACCAGCCCAGGAGGGGAACATCACCCAATCCGGGAACCTTGTTTTCATTATCCGTGGTCGTATCATCGATCAGGCCACCAATGACGACGGTTTGGTCATCCTCGACAATGACGGTGGTGTCCACCGTGCGCTTATTGGTGACCGGCAGGGTCGATGAGGTTGTTAATGTGGCCGCCTGATTGATGGTAGTGACTTCCAGGTTAATTTGCATCCGTACCAGACGGTCTTCGGTGACATGGGGGGTAATCTTCAATGTTTTGGCCACATCCCGGTACTCGAACGATTCAAAGGTGCCGCCGGAATCGTCGGTGGTGGATCGCGTCTGGAAGGGTCTGTTTTCGCCCACCACAATGCGGGCTTCTTCGTTGTCCGTGGTTAACACCTGGGGTGTCGACAGGATGCGAAAGTCATCATCGGTTTTAACGGCATTGATGATCGCGGTTATATTTGAGACCGTAACGCCGGCGATGGTAACCGGATCGGTCAACATCCCCAGGCTCAGACCACCCTGTAAAATGTCTGCCGGTGAATCCGGAATACCGGGGGCGAAGCCGCCGCCCACCAGCGTTTCCTTGCCGCCGAGGGATGCTTTCCCAAAGGCCGTCCAATCGATGCCGATATTCAGGCTTGTGTTCATATCGACTTCCATGAACAAGGCTTCAATATAAACCATGGATCGGGGGATGTCGAGTTTTTTAATAACATCCTCCAGCACCATGTAATCTTCCTTGTCGGCCATGATAATCAGGCTATTGGTGGCCTTGTCGGCGGAGATTCTCACCTTGCCGGTCACCAGTGGTGCCGCCTTTTTACCGCCTTTGGGAGCGCCGCCGGCTGCATCTTGGGACGGGACGTCCTGAAGAACTTTGGCCAGTTCTTCTGCGGTGGCATTCTTGCAGTAATAGACATGGATCTTGCCTTTGCCGCGGGGTGTCTCCTTGTCGATCATGGCGATCAG
>JARFPZ010000152.1 GCA_029288035.1 Desulfosarcina sp. | reverse complement strand
GAAGTGACGCGGTTTAGGGTCGGAAAGGTTTTTCGTAGATGTTGCAAGATGTCCACCAATTGATCGGTTTTCATGATCAGGCTGTTGGCATCCTGCAGAAAGGCGGTTTTTGCTCCGGATTGGAGCCAATTATAAACCATCACAAATCCTTGCTGGTAGTTAAGCTCCGGAGCGGAATTCAATAGTTCGATGGCCGCTTCCCGGGTAATGCGGCCGCCATACCCGAGTTTCACTGAAATATCCTTAAGATTGTTGCAGATATCGGCAATCTGATCGATATCGCCCTTTACGTCAGCAGGCGATCTTAGTTCAAATTTTTCCGTTTTATACATCGCGCAAAATTCACAGCGATTCCAGGGACAGTTGCGGGTTATGCGCAACAGTAAAGAGGCGCTGCCCCCTTCACTGGGGGGACGGTAAACGCCGACCTCAAAATCGTATTTTTGAGCTGGTTGGGCAGACATCGTGGCTCCTTCTTAATTAGATATCCGTTAAAATTGGTATTCCTTTTTTGTGTCTTTGGGTCTTAGTACACATATTCGCACTTATGGTAATGAAATATTTCACCACAGAGGACACTGAGAGCACAGAGAAAATATTAAAATCAATCCTCTGTGAACTCTGTGTTCTCTGTTGTTTAGCTAAAATCGATCAGAATACGTGATTGAATTTATGAAACACAGCATCTAGTGTCGGAACTTTTACGATAAATAAAATAATCATTTGTTGTTTTATTTCAATCTGGTTCTAAGAAATTAGAATTGACAAAAATAGTTGTTTTCTCTAATAAATAGCTTTTCACCATTTCGGTAAGCGATGTCGATGTCTGGTCATTAAATAACAACATTACTCTTAACCTTAAAGGAGGAACGGCACATGACAAGGATTAGACACAGGAGAAGCAATCAGGTATTCAAGCAGGCCGGAATCATTCTTGGTCTTATCGCGATTCTGGCATTGGGAGCGGCCCCAACGATGGCCGCAGACGCGCCCACGATTAAGGTTGGTCTGGTCACCTTCCTTTCCGGCGGCGCTGCGGGGCCGTTCGGCATTCCGGCCCGCAACGGGGCGGAATTCATGATCGAAGCCATAAATGCCGGCAAAGTTCCGTCCCCCTATAACACCAAGGGCGTTGCCGGCGCTCAATTGGAAACGGTTCTCATCGACGAAGCCGGCAATGCCCAAAAGCAGGTCACCGAGTACCGTAAGCTCATTCAGAAACAGCAAGTGGATGTGGTGATCGGCTATATATCCAGCGGCCACTGCAAGGCGATTGCGCCGGTGGCCGAAGAGCTGGGCAAGCTGACAATCTTCTTTGACTGCGGCACTCCACAGATCTTTGAAGATATCGTTACGTCGCCCAAATATCTCTTCCGTACCGGCGGCACAGCGACCATGGACAACGTGGCGGCGGCCCGCTATGTATTGGGCAGTAACGCCGATCTAAAAAGCATCGCCGGGATCAACCAGAATTACGCCTGGGGGCAGGATTCCTGGCGTGATTTCGCCGAATCGATGAAACAGCTCAAACCGGATGTCAACGTCGCCACCGAGCAGTTTCCAAAAATTTACGCTGGGCAATATGGGGCCGAGATATCTGCGCTTCTTTCCGAATCGCCTGACGTGGTTCATTCAAGTTTTTGGGGCGGTGACATGGAGGCTTTCACGCTCCAGGGTTCGGTTCGCGGCGTCTTCAAAAAAAGTGAGGTGGTCTTGACCTGCGGTGAGACGGCCATGCACCGGCTCGGTACCCAATTGCCGGACGGCGCCATTATCGGCGGGCGGGGCCCCTTCGGCAACTTCGCGCCTGATTCTGAGTTGAATAGCTGGTTTAGAAAGCAATACTTTGACCGCTACAATACCTGGCCGACGTATCCTGCTTACAAAGCGGCTCAGGCGTTGCTGGGCATGAAGGCCGCCTACGAAAAAGCCGCCAAAGGCGACCAGCTACCGACCGCTGATGAGGTGGTTGCGGCGCTGGAAAACCTGGTTTTTGAAGGACCGGCCGGCACGGTCAAAATGGCGCTGGCCAACGGCCACCAGGCGATTTTAGACACGGCCTACGGTCGTTACAAATATGACAAATCCACCGGCCAAGCCACGCTAACCGACATCAAGCGCTACAAAGCCGAATGCGTCAACCCGCCGGAGGGGGTAAAAAGCATCGACTGGATCCATTCCGGATTCAAGGGTGCCCAGTGTGAATAAATTCAGAGAGGCAAAGCAGTGACAAAACTGTTGGCGATTTTGATAGATGGAAGCATTTATGCCTCCTGGGTGTTCTTGATGGGGCTGGGTATGACGCTTATCTACGGCGTCATGAAAATATTGAACATTGCCCACGGTAGCCTTTATGCCTTGGGTGCCTATATGTCGGCATCCCTTATCGGCTTTTATTATGCCACGGGCAGCTTGCCGCCCATGTTGGGCTATGCGATGCTGCCGCTGGCGGCGGTTGCCGTCGGCCTGATCGCAGGGCTGCTCATTGAGCGAGGGGTTTTACGGTTCATGTATGGCCGCGATGAGGTGGTCATGTTGTTGGTTACCTACTCGATCTTCCTGATTCTGGAAGACGCGGCCAAGCTCATCTGGGGGGTTGATCCCTACTTTGCCTATCAACCCTACGGGCTTTTGGGTACGGTTGAAATTTTGGATCTGATCTATCCGGTCTATGATTTTTTGCTGATTGCCATCTCGTTAGGCTGTGCGGTGTTCGTGTGGTGGGGGCTTAATAAAACCCGTGTCGGCAAGCTTCTTGTGGCTGTTATCCATGATCGTGAGATGAGTATGGCCTTCGGTATAAACGTAAAGTTGTTCTTCACGGTCACGTTCATCATCGGCGCCGCTTTCGGTGCTTTAGGCGGGGCTGTTACCGCGCCGAAGGTCTCCGTGGTTCCCGGCCTTGGGGTGGAAGTCATTGTTTTGGCTTTCGCCGTGGTTGTGATCGGTGGCCTGGGCAGCATCGAGGGCGCCATGATCGGATCGGTTATTGTCGGTATTGTGCGGGCAGCCGCAGTGCATATTTTACCCGAAGTTGAGCTTTTTGTTATCTATGGCGTCATGGCCCTGGTTCTGGCCTTCAAACCCCACGGACTTTTCGCCGGACCGGAGGTGCGAAAGATATGAACCTTGCCAAAGACAACACCCTACGCACATTGACCATCGGACTGGTTTGCGTGCTGATTTTCGGGTTCGTCGCCACAGACTGGCTACGATTTCTAGTTCAGATGTCGCTGGCCACATTTCTGGTGGTGTTGGGTGTGATGTTGCAGATGCGTGCCGGCCTGGTTTCCTTTGGTCAGGGGCTTTTTTATTGTCTGGGCGCCTATGTTGCCGGCATGGCCGGGTATTTTTGGGGAATAACGGACGTTTTCCTCTTGCTGCTGGCAGGCACGGCCGTCTGTGTGCTGTTGTCCGCGGTTCTCGGATTTTTACTGGTGCGCTACCGGGGGATTTTTTATGCTAATTTTAGTTTGGCCCTTTCGATGATTCTCTATGGCCTGCTCGTCAAGGCTGAAATCCTGGGCAGCACTGACGGTTTCAACGTGCCGCCTTCTACCTTCCTCGGGTTTGCTCCTGAGGGGGAGCCCCTTAAGATTACCATATTTGTCCTGACTTGCGTGATTGTCTATCTGGTGTCAGTGGTGCTGCATCGCTACCTGAGCTCCACTTATGGATACATGGGTGACGCCATCAGGCAAAATGAACTCCGTGTCGAATACCTGGGCGCTTCCGTTCGCAACTTGATTCACAAAGTTTACGTGATAGCGGCGGCTATTTCCGGAGTCGGCGGCGTACTTACGGCCATTGCCGTGGGCCATATTGATCCCGATCTGGCCTATTGGACGACTTCCGGGGAATTTGTCTTCGTGGCCCTGCTTAGCGGTACGGCCAACGTAATGGCACCCCTGGTGGGGGCATTTTTGCTGGAGCTGTTGCGAACATACGCTTTTGAATACGCGCCGTACACCTGGCAGATGATACTTGGCGCGACGATGCTGATGGTCATCCTGTTTCTCCCCGGCGGCATATGGTCGATTGGTTTTAGACGCCGAAAAGAGAGTTGAAATGGAAGCCATCCTAGAGACAAGAAATCTCAGTATTCAGTTCGGCGGCGTTGTGGGCGCCTCGGAAATTTCCATCAGCGTCGACGCCGGCGAAGTGATCGGTGTCATCGGTGCAAACGGGGCCGGAAAAACCACTTTTGTCAACCTAGTGACGGGTTACCTCAGGCCCTCATCCGGCAGCATCCACTATATGGGTAACGATGTGACGACCCTGACTCCCCGGGAAATCACCGATCTGGGCATTCGGCGGTCTTTCCAGATCCCCCAGCTCTTTGGAGAAATGACAGCCCTCGAAAACATGTTGACGGCCCAGTCGATCGCTCCCAAGGTGACCCGGAGCTATTGGATTCCGCTTCTACGTTTTGATACCGTGGAAATCGCCATGGAGCGCCTGGAGCATTTCGGGATCGCCGACAGTGCCGATCAACTGGTGAGCATGTTGCCGCAAGGGGTACGGAAGATTCTTGATATAGCCATGGCCACCGTTGGCGCCCCCCAACTGGTTATGTTGGACGAGCCCACCAGCGGGGTCAGCGCCGAAGAAAAATTCGAGATAATGGATATAGTGATGGACGCGTTTGCCAGGCAGGAAGTTACCGTACTGTTCATTGAGCACGACATGGAACTGGTGGAGCGGTATGCCAATCGCGTTTTAGCCTTTTACAACGGCCTGGTAATCGCCGATACCGATACCAGACAAGCCCTGGCCAATCCGCAGGTGCGTGAGTACGTCGTTGGCAGAGAAATTCATCGCACCCACGCCCCCCAAGGAGAGAACTGATGCTGGAGGTCAGCGACGTCAGCGTCTCGATCAAACGGACAAACATACTGCAAAATGTCGCCCTGCACGTGCCGAACGGCAGCGTGGTCGGTTTGATTGGCAGAAACGGCGCCGGAAAAACCACCCTTATGCGCACGGTTATGGGCTTTCTGCCCGTCGACAAGGGAGAGGTTCGCTTCCAGGACCAATCTCTTACGCGATTAATGGCGCATTCACGGGCGCGCATCGGGATCGGTTACATGCCGGAAGACCGCAAACTCGTTCCCACTTTAACGGTGGAGGAAAACATTCTGCTGTCTTTCTGGGCGACGAAAAACCATAAGTTGCCAAAACGGTTGCCATGGGTTTACGAAATCATCCCTGAAGTTACGGAATTTTCCGCCAGAAAGGCCATGGATCTAAGCGGCGGGCAGCAAAAGCTGGTCGCCTTGGCACGGGCACTTTTTTGTGGAACAAAACTCCTGCTGCTGGACGAACCGTTCGAGGGGGTTGCGCCCGCGCTGGCCCAGCGGCTGGCCGAAGTTGTTGCCGACCTGAAAGATCAGGGACAATCCGTGCTCCTGTCGGAATCGGATCATGTCCACTCATCGGAACTGCTCGATCGTCTCTACGTAATTGAGCGTGGGTCCGTCAAGAAGAAGTAAGGATTTCCTAAACATCTATGATGTATAACCACGTTATAAGTTATCCTGTCAATGCGGCTAATTAAGATGATTGAGCACAGTGAGTTGACGGATTCAACCATTCAACTTATTAAACTTAATCAACAAATATGTTAGGGGGAAAAATGAATCGTATTACATTATTCAGGACGGTCCCGAGGATTGTCATGGGCCCGGGGGCTCTGAATCAATTGGCCGATGAAGTCAGGGCTCTAAAAGCGAATAAGGTTCTGATTGTGACGGATCAAGGGTTGATCGATGCCGGGTTGGTTGAACAGGTACAGGCGGTGCTGGAAAAATCCGATATAAAATATGCCGTTTTCGGAGAGGTTGAAGCCGATCCGCGCTATGAGATTGTGGCGGATTGTGTGGAGATGATTCATCGTGAAAAAGCCGATTTTATTATCGGTTTCGGTGGCGGCAGCCCCATCGACATTGCCAAAGTCTCAGCGATCATGGCCACAAACGAAGGCCCAATAACGGAATATTTTGGGATCGACCTTGTTCCCAAATCCGGTTTGTCGACCATCATAATACCAACAACCGCCGGGACCGGTAGCGAAGTGACCCCGATCGCGATCCTTTCCGATCACACCGAAAAGCTCAAAAAAGGAATTGTCAGCCAGCATTTATTCCCATCTGTCGCGCTACTTGATCCGGAGCTGACCCTGGGCTTGCCTGCCAATGTAACGGCCGCTACCGGTATGGATGCCCTTATCCATGCCGTGGAGTCCTTCACCTCCAAAAAAGCGACAAACATATCCGATATGCTTGCCCGGCAGGCCATGCAGTTAATCGCCAAAAACATTCGAACCGCATACGCCGACGGCACCAATCTGGAAGCACGTAGCAACATGCTGGAAGGTAGTCTGCTGGCCGGTATGGCCTTTTGTACCGCCGGAGTCACTGCGGTACATGCGTTTGCCTATCCGATCGGTGCCGAGTTCCACATTCCCCATGGAGTGGCCAACAGCATTATGCTGGCACCGGTAATGGAATTCAACAAGCTGGGTAATCTGGAAAGATTTGGCGAAATTGCCGGCTACCTCGGAGAGAACACATCCGGGCTTTCCGTACGCCTTGCTGCGCATGCCGCCGTGGAAGCGATGCGGACGCTGGCGGCCGATCTGAAGATACCCGATCATTTGAGTGACTTCGGCATTAAGGATAAAGATATCCCCGAACTGGCCGCCGGTGTGATGAAGGTAACACGCCTTCTGGCAAACAATCCACGCGAGCTCACTCAGAAAGACGCAGAAGCGATCTATCGAAGTGTGTTGTAATCTCTGTTAATTAGGATGGAGGTCCGGTATGCAAAGGACAGTTGATGTCACCACTGCACGTCGGCAATTCGGTACGTTGCTTGATGAAGTGTTCTACAAGGCCGATGTTATCACTATTGAAAGGAAAGGGAAACCTCTTTTCTGATTCTTCATCTCTTCCTATCCACCCTAAATTCCATTTCAACTATCCGGAAGGTAAACGCATACACAATCAGTGCCGGAAGTAATATTGATCCGATCTAGTACTTCATATTTCGGGACTACCATCTGGAATCCTCTGAACCGTTAGAATTAAAAGTGATTCGCTAAAGTCTTCTATAAAGCCTGACATAATGACCGGGAAAATTTTTTCATAGTTTTATCCATTTTGATTCCTCCTTTCCTTTAAATTCGTAGAAAATAACATAAATTATAACACCGATATTATTAGATAAAATTAGATATTTTGCCTATTGGCATGTGTCTTGCTGTAGCAATCGGGTAGACTACCTATATCGGATTAAATTGATTTGGCAAGAATAGATATATAGGAGGATCGTCATGAGTGACTTACTGAAAAAAACAAGTGTAATGATAGCTTCTTTCATGGTCCTCAGCTTGGCGTTTGCTGCTAGTTGTCTTTCACTGGAGAACGATACTGGAGAATATAGAAAGGACGTCGGCTTGACCTCGGAGATGTATTTTAACGCAAAGTTCTCAGAATATATATCAGGCAAAGCGACCATTGTCAATGCAGACCATTATTACGAAGATGATTATTATAGCGATATCAACGATTGGACAACCGATAACTACACGAATAAATCAGCTGTTTCTCTCAATAATTTATATGCGGAATTTGGGAAAGAAAAGCTTTCAGCGGGAATTGGGTTCAAAACCTTTCCAGAGCGTGAAGGTCTCTTAAGTACCTTGAAGGATATAGAGTATCAATTTTTTCCTGTCGATTCAACCCGCCCTCTGAGGATGAAGAGATTCGGCGTGCCGGCCGCTTGGGGAAAGTACTATTTCAGCCCTGATACTTACGTCAGGTTAGTGGGCTATGAGACCCTCTGGAGTAAAATCTCACCGGAGGCTGTGCCTGATCTTAAGCATCGGCAGTTGGAAAATCCAAACGGAAACCCGGGGTACAGCTTTTTCAGCTCATTGGGCACAAAATTCGAGGACACAGATTTTGAAGTTGGTTTTACGAAAGGGTGGGGTTCGTGGCCAAGTGAAGAAATGGACTCCACGGATGAGTTCTCTCCAGATCCTTACAAAATTTCTGCAGCATATCTCAAAATCAGAAAAAATTATGACAGTTGGTCTCTGGGCAGTACAGCGCTGGTGAAGAGTGCCAATGAGAAAGCGGGGAGAGTTTACAATAACTCCTTTTCTGTTGATAAGAAGTTGTCATTTTGGGGCAAACCAGTAATATTAGGTGTTTCATATCTCTATGTTCAAAGTTTTGAACATAGCCGGCATCTCAGGACCTCGCCCTGGGAAGATCTAGGTAACTCTTTCGGTTTCGGTGCCATTATTGAAGATACCGATCAAGACGTTCGCCATGGGTTTGAGGGCGTTGTAAATCCTGAAGAACATGGCTATTACTTAATGGGAGTAACTGAAAAGCGGTTATCTGATCTTGTTAAAGTAAGTACTCAGATGGACTTTTTCTACGATGGGCAAAAATATATATCTGATGAATACGATTCAATTAGAATAGCCGGTAATTTTACATTTTCGTTTTAATTCGACGGCAGGTATTCCATGAGACGCTCCATGGAGATGATTTCATCAGTTTTGGAAGCCGCATATTGCTTGGACCAGCGACCAATCTGGCGGTGAAAATAATTACCCGGTTTACCATAGTTGTCCAGTCCTAAACCAAGATAATCCAACGAGTGCAAAGCTGCCAACACCCGGATCATGTCAAAATATATTGCACGCCGTTGACTCGGCTTCATGTCAGGCAGCGTTATGTCTTCCAGAACCCTGCCCCGGATGTATTCCATCATTTTTCATGATGTCGTCCCCGGTTCCAGACTGGTGATGACGTCACTATTGGCCCCTTGGTTGCGACGTTGGGGTAAATTTCATGGGTTTATAGATTCGGAGATGAACACATTGTGGCTAACGCTTCGATATGTTCGCTTTGGCCCTGGTGCAGACGGGTCATTTCAATCATGACACCCGCGATCTGGGCCAGCGCTTGAACAAAATTTACATCATCCAGGGTAAACTCCCATTTTTCGGCGGTATAGGCCCGGATGGTCCCAATGGCTTCATCGCCGACCATGATGGGAACGGAGAGAATGGAGGCAATGCCTTCTTTTTTTGCAGCCTCAGGATATTGGATTCTAGGGTCATCGCTTACGTCATACACAGCTACGGGTCCATCTTTGAGTGATTCGGCGATGGAGTGTAACGCGCTCACCGTCCCCTTGTTCAGATATTCCTCGCTCAATCCCGCCGACGCAGCGACTTCCAAATCCTTTGTTTGGGTATTGATCAAAAGCAATGCGCATCCCTTGATACCCAGCGATGATTTGATGCTCTCCACCGTCAGTTTGATGATTTCTTCGGGATCCTTTGATTTAGACAAGGATTTGGTGATCTTAATGAGCGTTTCATAGTTTAATTGTAAGTTTTTCATTTGATCCTCCTTAAACAATGGGTAGATTAAAACATCTAAAACACAAAATCAAAAAACGCCCCATAATCAACCGCGGTTGCCCCGACGAGAACATTGATATTAAAAGAGAACGATCCGCTTAGCAGCTTCGGTATTGATGCGAGCGTCAATATCCAAGATTAAAACCTTATAGTGGCAAAATCAAAAAGCATTGTCAAATAGAGAGTTCGGAGGCTTGCAAAAAACATCGTTGACAATTTAAACAGCTTTTCAGTATGTATTCCACCTGCCAGTCCGACTTGCTGATAAAAACCGGAATTATAAGGCTAAATAAGTCATATGGACCTTTGTGCTGACGAAAGTACACAAAAAAAGAAAATGAGATTCTTCGTATTTTATTTGTCTGATCACGCCACATGAAAATTTGGCAAAATTTACAGACAGCACTGACGGCAGTCGCCACTCTTTGGCTGGTGTATTTCATCGATTTTTTTCTGCCGATTGATTTACGGCGCTACGGATTGCGCCCGCGACAACTCGACAGCCTTGCAGGCGTTGTCTTTACGCCATTTTTGCATGTCGATCTGCGCCATCTCATTGCCAATTCAGGGATACTTGTCGTTTTGCTGACGGTATCGCTGTCATTTAGCCGCAAGCTGACCGTGGGGGCGCTCTGGATCATTATACTGGTCGGTGGCGGCCTGGTTTGGCTGACGGCCAAAGGGGGCACAATTCATATCGGTGCCAGTGGCGTTATTTTCGGTCTGATCGGTTTTTTGATGTGTCTGGGAATATTTCGCCGTGATTGGAAAGCGTTGATTGTTTCGCTGGCAATATTTTTGTTATATGGTGGTGCCTTGCAGTCTTTGTTGATCTATGTGCCCGGTATCAGCTGGACGGGTCATCTGTTCGGTTTCATATCCGGGGTGCTGGCAGCGTGGTGGACGCGAGCCACAAAGAAAAAATGAAATTAAGGCCGTTGAAAAGGAGCTGATGTAATATCGACTCGTACTCCGGGCGCAGGAAGGTCTAAGAGGACGCAAGCTTCCAGATATCGGATAGTACCGGGCAAACCAACCAATTCAATATTTGACAATATCTTTAACAATTGCTAATAGTGCGTCTCAGATTGAGTTCTATCCTTTGTGTTGACCGCTTTAATGGTGTGGAATGTTTTTTATAGCATTGCTGCATCATGTTTTTCCCAAGTCCATCGATTCGTAAATACGATGATGTATTTACTCACTCAGGACTTAGTGCTGAGTGAGCAATCATCTTGGATTGGTCAATAATTATACGTGACTGTAATTGCGAATCGTAGCACTAAGCATTGGCATAACTTTCAAAGGTAGGAAATTAGTGATGACAGATCTTACGCCTCCCTCCACTGATATTACCGAGATCGAAAACACCTGGATCCTCTTGTCTGATGGGTGCCGCTTGGCTGCGCGTCTATGGCTGCCGGTGGATGCCGAGAAGCGGCCGGTACCGGCCATATTGGAATATTTACCTTATCGAAAACGCGATGCCACGGCGGAACGCGATGCGCTCAACCACGCCTATTTTGCCGCCAACGGCTACGCGGGGGTTCGTGTGGATTTGCGCGGCTGCGGCGATTCGGATGGCATCATCCTGGGGGAATATCTTCAGCAGGAGCAGGACGATGCCCTGGAGGTGATTGCCTGGATCGCCG
Source organism: Desulfosarcina sp. (assembly GCA_029288035.1). GTDB lineage: Bacteria > Desulfobacterota > Desulfobacteria > Desulfobacterales > JAFDCJ01 > JAFDCJ01. The sequence goes on along the minus strand of JARFPZ010000152.1, from coordinate 18,121 downwards.
ACCAGCCGTGGTGCGACGGCAATGTCGGTATGATCGGCATCTCATGGGGCGGATTCAATGGTCTGCAGGTGGCCGCCCGGCAGCCGCCCGCCTTGAGGGCGGTCATATCGCTCTGCTCTACAGACGATCGCTATGCTGACGACATCCACGCCATGGGAGGGTGTCTGCTGACCGAAAAGATGACTTGGGGCGCGTCCATGCTGTCCCGTTATACAACGCCGCCCGACCCGGCGTTGGTGGGGGAACGCTGGCGTGAGATGTGGCTTGAGCGAATGAACAAAAGTGGCCTCTGGGTCGCCGAATGGCACGCGCATCTGCGGCGCGACGCGTTCTACAAGCACGGATCGATCTGTGAAGATTACAGCGCCCTGAAGCTCCCCGTCTACCTGGTGGGAGGATGGGCCGACAGCTATTCAAATACCATCTTTCGCATGCTGGCCCACCTCGAGTGTCCGTCCAAAGCGCTGGTAGGCCCCTGGGCCCACCGCTATCCCAATATGGGTCTGCCTGGACCGGCGATGGGCTTTTTGCAGGAGTGTATCCGCTGGTGGGACCACTGGCTCAAAGGTGTCGATACCGGCATCATGGACGAGCCCCGGCTGCGGGTGTGGATGCAGGAGCCCATGCCACCGCGAGCGCAGTACGATGAGCGCCCGGGGCGTTGGGTCTGCGAGGAAAGCTGGCCGACACCACGGATTGCCGTGCGTTCATTCGGGTTGGCGGCAGACGGTTTGAGCGAAAAACAGGTATCAGAGGGGGCCTTTGTCATCTCTTCGCCACAGACAGTGGGTGTTTCGGCCGGGAAATGGACCGCCTACGGTACCGAACCCGATCTGCCAACCGATCAGCGCCAGGATGCGGGTGGTGCTCTGATTTTCGACAGCCCACCCTTAGCGGAAGATTTCGAAATACTCGGGGCGCCCCTGGTCAAGCTGGCCGTTAGTGCCGATCGCCCCAATGCAATTGTGGCCGCAGTGCTGTCGGACGTGCAAGCCGATGGCGCGGCCACCCAGGTGAGCTACGGCGTTCTCAACCTGACCCATCGCGAGAGCCATGAATTCCCGCAGCCGTTGGTACCAGGTCAAGTTTATCGGATAACGCTCAAGCTTAATGACATCGCCCACCACTTCCGCCGCGGCCACCGCGTCCGCGTGGCCCTCTCGAGTGCATATTGGCCCATCGTTTGGCCATCGCCGGAGCCGGTGACGCTGATGGTGGATGCCAGCGACAGCCGTCTCGAACTACCCGTACGACCGGCACACCCGCAAGACGGAAAACTGGCCGATTTCGAGCCGGTCGACGGTGGTCCGCCCTTACGCTGTCAGCGTCTGGTGCCCTCAAAAAGCCAGTGGACGATAAAGACGGACCTGGCCAGCGGTAAACAATGCCACGAGCGTCAGTATGACGGCGGCACTTGCCTGATTACCGACTACGATTGGGAATTTGGCAGCAGCAACCAACGGCGCTACTGCATCCATCCGGATGATCCGCTTTCAGCTCAGTGCGAGGTGCAGACCCGACAACACTATGCCCGCGGCCAGTGGCGGGTACGCATCGATTCAAAAGTGGCCATGGACGTGACCAAGGGCACCTTTGACATTCGGGCCGAACTGGATGCATACGAGGGTGACGTACGGGTATTATCGCGCAATTGGTCGCAAAGTCTGCCGCGAGATCTTGTATAGGGTAATACCCTTCGCCCCATTATACCCCACCAAATCTACAGAAGACGAAAGGAGGAACACAATGAACATCTACAAACCCACTCGGCGTCAGTTTCTGACCACGATGGCCTGTGCCGGCGCATACAGTCTTTTCAGCCCAATGGCGTCGGTCGTCCGCGCCCAGGGTAAGCAGGTACTCAAAGTGCGGAATGATCGTGATATCCAGATTCTCGATCCTGCCACCATGGTCGGGGGCGGCGAAATTGAGGTACAGTTTGCGGTGCTGCCGCGTCTGGTCGAATTCGATTACTCACAGGGCAAGGTCAACCCAATGCCGGGTGTCACGGTCGAACGGATTGTGCAGCGCGATCCAACGCACATCGATTTTACGCTAAAAGAGGGTTTCAAGTGGACCAATGGCTTCGGCGACTTGACCGCCGAGGATGTCAAGTACTCCTTCGAGCGTATGAAGACCTCCGATTGGAGCGGCTATTTTGATCAGATGGAAAGGGTCGATGTGACGGACAAACTCAACGGAACCATCGTATTGAAGCAGTCATTCGCCCCCTTCTGGCTGGTGACCATGGCGCATGGTGTGGGCTGCATCCTCTCGGCCAAGGCAACCGAAAAGGCCGGTGGCAAGTTCACCACCGAATTTCCGGCGACCTGCGGCCCTTACCTGTTCCAATGGATGCCAAAGCAAAAGAACCTCTTTACACCGAACCCGGAATGGACCGGACCCAAACCCGATTTTGACGAGGTCCAGGCGCTGCTGGTCGAGCAGGACAAGGCCGCCATACTGGCCTACGAGGCCGGTGAAGTCGACTGCACCGAAATCACCTCGGCCGACCACGCCCGCTTTAAAAAAGGCATGCCGGCCAACAGCAAGATTTTTGTTGCCGGGGCCCTGCAGTACTTCTGGCTCGGCATGAACACCGCGCATCCCAAGCTGAAAGACATCCGGGTGCGCAAGGCTATCCAGCACGCCGTGGATGTCGATTCGATCCTCCAGGGCGCCTACTCGGGCACCGTTGAGAAATCTTTCGGTCCGGTTTGTCCCGGATTGGTCGGCAAACGCAACGAAACCAAGTACGCCTATGACCCGGCCAAGGCCAAGCAGTTGGTGAGCGAAGCCGGTGCCGCAGGCTTGGAACTGGAACTCAAGACCCTCAACCAGCAGGAGCGCGTGCTGGCAGCACAGATCGTGCAGGCCAACCTGCAGGTCGTCGGCATCAAGGTCAAAGTGCTGCCATTGGATGCCGGACCATTCTGGAATCTGGGCCAGGAATCGAAGGGCGATCAGTGGAAGGACAGCCAGCTGTGGCTGATGCGCTACGGAACCAATCCAGATCCTTACGAGGCGATGCAGTGGTTCCGGCGTGAGCAGATCGGCATTTGGAACTGGGAGCGCTGGTCCGACGACGAATTTGAAGACCTTTATACCAAAGCTCTGGCCGAGACCGATGCAGATAAGCGCAATACGATGTATCTACGTATGCAGGAGATCATGGAAGACACCGGGGCCTACGTCTGGATCTGCCACGAACCGGAGACTTATATTCACAATACGCGCATCACACCCAAAACCGCACCCGGGGCTGAAATGATCTTCCCGGATTTTAAACTCGTTTGATAATGGTTCAGGTGGCCGGGGCCATAAGGCCCCGCAGGCTTCGTCATTTAAACAGGTAATTGCTTGGAATAAATAGAGTTACTCGCTTATGAAAATACCAGAAAGGTAATTTGCTTTTATCTATATTAGTTGGAGTTGGCGTTGACGTTTGCCGGAAAAGCCCCGGCCACCGAACCCGTTGTCTCATTTGGATTGGCTAACATGTGGTTTTACGCCCTCAAAAGAACCGGCCTGGCTGTTGTGATTGTTGCCGTAGCCGTGCTGCTGCTCTTCTCTCTACTACATATGATTCCCGGCGATCCGATCAGCATCGCTCTGGGCCCTCGAGCAACGCCCGAGATCATCGAACGCTACACCGAGAAGATGCACCTGAACGACCCGATCGTCGTTCAGTTTTTCATCTTTTTGAAAAATGCGGCCACCGGCGATTTAGGGGTTGATGTTTTTTCTGAACGCAGCGTTGCCCTCATTCTCGGGGAACAACTACCCTACACCCTGATTTTAGCAGTGGTGGGGCTGGGCTGGGCCGTGCTGCTCGGCATTCCTCTGGGCTGTGTGTCGGCAATACGGCCAAACAGCCTGCTGGATCGCATTACCGGTCTGTTATCGGTCGGCACCATTGCCGTGCCCTCTTTTCTGGTGTCAATTTGGGCCCTCCTGATATTTGCCATCCATCTCAAATGGTTGCCGGTCATCGGTGCCGGTGAATCAGGTGATATCATGGATCAGATCCATCATCTGATCCTGCCCGCTTTTGCCGTCGGTCTCGGGTGGGTGGGCTATCTGGCGCGGCTGGTGCGGGCCTCGATGCTTGAAGTGATGGGTGAAAATTATATCCGCGCAGCGCGTTCCTTCGGCCTGTCGCAACGGACGGTGATTTACCGCTATGCCCTCAAAGTGGCGATCCTGCCGACCATTACCCTGATCGGCATCGGTTTTGGCAATCTTCTGGCCGGTGCCGTCTATGCCGAGATCATCTTCGCCCGACCGGGCATCGGAAAATTGATTTACGATATGGTGATGAGCCGGAATTTTCCGGTCATCCAAGGCGCTGTGCTCATAACCACAGCGCTCTACGTGGTTATTACATTGTTCGCCGACCTGATGGTTGCCTGGATGGATCCCCGTGTCCGAGAAAGTCTCCTATAAAAACGTTACGGTGGCGGCTGAATATAGCTTCAGCAAGCGACGCGAAGCGCTGGTGCTGTTTTTCAGCAACCCCCAAGGTATTTTCGGGCTGGTGCTGGTGATCCTGTTTTTTATCAGCGCCATCTTCGCACCCTTGATTGCACCCTACGACCCGTTTCAAATGGACATCCCCGCCCGTCTCAGCGCTCCCACGACCGATCATATTGCGGGCACCGATCAGCTTGGCCGTGACACCTTTTCGCGGGTACTCTATGGCGGCCGGGTGGCCCTTAAAATAGCGGCCATCGGGGTCTCGATCGCATTTAGTGTCGGTTTGCTGCTCGGGATGATCGCCGGCTACGGACCGCGCTGGCTTGACAATGTTCTGATTCTGGTGTTCGACACCATCCGTGCGTTTCCAACCATTGTAATGGCATTGGCAGCAGTGGCACTGACCGGTCCCAGCCTGAAGCTGGTAATGATCATCGTCGTCGTTATCGCAATTCCCGGTTTTGGGCGTCTGGCACGAACCAACACACTGGCCATTAGAAACCAGGAGTTCATCGCCGCTGAGCGGTCGCTGGGCGCGCCGCCGGTAACCATCCTGTTGCGTCATGTGATGCCCAATGTCATCGGCCCGCTTCTGATTCTGGCGGCCATGGAGGTGCCGGTGGTGATCACCATCGAGGCCGGATTGAGCTTCCTGGGTCTTGGGGTTTTGCCGCCGACCGCCAGCTGGGGCACCATTCTCAACGAAGGCTATCTGGTGATCCGCGATACGCCCTGGCCGGTAGTCGCGGGGGGCATCCCACTGGTTTTAACGACACTGGGGTTTACGTTTCTGGGAGAGGCACTGCGCGATGTGTTCGACCCTAAGCTGCGCAAAGGCAAATGATTTATGGAAAAACTGCTGACCATCAGCAACCTGAACGTCAATTTCAAAACGCCGCGCGGTCGTGTTTACGCTTTGAGAGACATCAACATCGATGTGACGGCAAACCGCATCCTGGGCATCGTCGGCGAGAGCGGCTCAGGCAAAAGCACGGTGGCCTGGGCAATTACCCGCCTTCTGGCCGGCAATGCGGAATCGCCCACTGGAGAGGTGTTATTCCAGGGCCAGGACGTCCTCAACCTCAAGGAGTGGGAGCTGTTGCATTATCGGGGCGAAAAGGTATCGATGGTCTTTCAAGACCCGATGACCTCGCAGATTCCGGTGTTGTCGTATGCGCAACAGATGACCGACATCCAATATCGGCGCAGCAATAGCGGTTTTACTGAAAAGCGTCGCCGGGCAATCGATATGATGCGCCGCGTCGGAATCCCGGACCCTGAAGAGCGAATTTTGCAGTACCCGCATCAGTTTAGCGGTGGCATGCGACAGCGAGCGGCCATCGCCATGGCTCTGATCATGGATCCGGCCCTGCTGATTGCCGACGAGCCGACGACTGCGCTGGACGTTACCATGGAGGCCCAGATTATTCACCTGCTGCGAGAGCTCAAAGAAGAGTTCGATGCAACGGTCATTGTGGTGTCGCACAATTTGGGTCTGATCGCCCAATTATGTGACGATGTGGTGGTCATGTACGCCGGCGAGGTGGTTGAGTCGGGGAATGCGCATCAGATTTTCTACAACCCGTCACATCCTTATACCCAGGCACTTTTGGAGTGCGATCCGGCGCGGGTGCTCAAACGAAGCTTTCTACTGCCGACGATTCCAGGTGATGTCCCCGATTTACACAAACCGCCAAGAGGATGCACTTTTGCGTTGCGCTGTCCCAAAGCGTTCAAGGGTTGTGACATGGAAAAACCGGTCGATTTTGAACTGGCAGACGGCCAGGTGGCTCGCTGTCGCCTGTACGACCGCGCCTTGGGTGCGCCGGCGGCCGTCACACTACCCGACGATGCGTCTGCTGCCGCCGACCTGGGCGAACGGTCCGAAAAAATTGCATCGGAAAACTTGCTGGCGGTCGAAGACCTGAGGGTACGTTTTCGTATCATGGGTGCGTTGAAGGCCAAACTGAGCGGTGTGGCCGATCCTTTCATCGATGCCGTATATGATGTATCGCTCGGGCTGCTTCCCGGCGAAACACTGGGACTCGTGGGTGAGAGCGGTTCGGGTAAAACGACCCTCGGACTGACCATTCTCGGACTGGTACGGGCCCATTCGGGATCGGTGCGATTCGAGCAGCGCGAGCTGATCGGTCTGTCTGAGGCCCAGTTCAAACCCCTCAGACGCGATATGGCGATGATGTTCCAGGATCCGGTCGGCAGCTTGAGCCCCCGCCTGTCGGTACAGGGGTTAATTACCGAACCTTTTGAATTCGCGGGTATCGGTGCCGGCAACCGGGTGGATGAGGCCAACGAGTTGTGCCGGATGGTCAACCTGCCGACCAATTTTCTATCGCGATACCCCCACGAGCTCTCAGGTGGTCAGGCCCGCCGCGTGGGGGTGGCCCGTGCGTTGGCGCTGCGTCCCAAGCTGATCATCGCCGACGAGCCGACTGCCGGTCTGGATGTCTCGGTGCAGGGAGAGATTCTCAACCTCATGGCTCGCTTACAGCGTGAGCATGAGCTGAGTTACTTGATCATCACCCACAACCTGCCGGTGGTTCGTCACATTGCCGACCGTTTGGCCATCATGTATCTCGGACGCTTGGTGGAATACGGTGAATGCAAATTGCTTTTTGATAATCCCGCCCACCCCTATACCGAGGCATTGGTCAATGGCGTGCCACGCCCCGATCCTGACAATCGACGGCCGCTGGTGTCGATCGAGGGTGAAGTGCCGAGTTTGGCCAAACGGCCGCCGGGCTGTGAGTTTCACACCCGCTGCACTTACGCGGAGCCCATCTGCCGGATAAAGCCACCCCAAATGCTGCCGCTCTCAGATGGCCGTTTGGTACGCTGCCATCTCCGGCATTAGCCAAGATGCCGATATTGGATCTTTTTGATATTGAAAGGCCCATCGTCCAGGGCGGGCTGATGTGGATCGCAAAGGCGGAACTCGCATCTGCCGTCGCCAACGCCGGAGGTATCGGTTTTATGACGGCCCTCACTTTCCATGAGGCCGAGGATTTGCCTGCGGAAATACGCCGATGTCGCAAATTGACAGATAAACCTTTTGGTGTTAACCTCACCTTCCTTCCTTCTTTGCGAACCATCGACTATCCGGCATACATCAAGGTTTGTATGGAAGAGGAGATTAAGTTTATCGAGACGGCCGGCAGAAACCCTGAGCCTTACATGGCGCAACTCAAGTCGGCGGGTATAAAAGTGGTTCACAAATGCACTTCGGTGCGCCATGCCGTCAAAGCGGAAAAAATTGGCTGCGATGTGGTCGGCACCGACAATCTAAAAAATAATTTTAATCATACGGTTTCGTGGCGGCGGGGATAAACACCACCGTAATATGATTAAAATTATTTTTTAGATTGATAGTTAAGCACTGGCTGCAATTCATTGGAGCAATTTTAGATTTTGGATTGCGGATTTGTTATATCGCTTTGCTCTATCATTTTATATTTAATTGATCCGAAGACGGACCTCAAAGCCAAAATCTAAAATCTCAAATCCAAAATTTGTGAGGAGATAGCAAAGATTATGACAGTTGAGACTAATCCATCTGATTGCGGCATCTGGAACAAGGAGGGAAGTTGCCTGATACCGCTGGCATTGATGGAGACGTTACCATTATACCATCGCGAAACCATTCCCACCGATTATCTGGACATAATGGGGCATATGAATATTAGATGGTATTTTGATCTATTTGCAAAATCCGGTCGGAAATTTTTTGCATCTCATGGATTGGATAATGATTACTTTCGAGGCGGGAAATTCGGTGTCTTTACTTTGAAGCAGTTTATACAGTATTTCGCCGAAGTGCACGTCGGACAGACGGTTGCTATTCACACGCGTCTAATCGGTCGGTCGGAAAAACGATTTCAATTTATGCAATTTATGATAAATCAAACAACCTCCCGGCTGGCTTCCACCTTTGAAGCGTTGATTACCCACGCTGATTTGAAACTTCGGCTGGCCGCCCCGATGCCCGCCCAAATAGCGCAAAAATTTGATGCCACTCTTACTAAGGATCAAACGTTGGACTGGGAGGCACCTGTTTGCGGGGTGATGCGGTTGTAGCAGAAAGCACTTTGATGATTTAATCGATATACAAAGCTGCAGCTGAAATGTCCAGCTAAAGCTAAACACGCGATATCAACCTAAAGAAGCCTCCCTCGTTGACCCATGACAACTCCTAGAACACTCCTTACCGCCTGGAATTTAAAACCGAAGAAAAACATGGGTCAGAATTTTTTATCCGATCCCTCAACAGCAGAAACCATTATTTCCCGGGCACATTTGGCATCAACAGATGTGGTTGTGGAAATCGGCGCCGGTTTGGGCGCCTTAACCATTTTTCTGGCTCAGGTGGTTAAAAAAGTTTATGCCGTGGAAAAAGATCGGCAGCTCATTGACCTGCTAAAAACAGAGTTGCTTGCGAATCGGATTTCTAACTGTGAAATTATTGCCATGAACATCCTGCAGATGGATTTGGATGCCATCGCCGATGCCACCGGGAGTAAACTAACGATCATCGGAAATTTGCCATATGGTATTTCATCACAAATTCTCATCAAGCTCATTGAATCAAGAGGGGTCATTGATCGGGCAATTCTGATGTTCCAGAAAGAGCTGGCACAACGCATTACCGCGCAGCCCGGCGGCAAGGACTACGGTAGACTAACTGCCATGCTGAGGTACTGCGCCGACATTCGGGTTCTTGCAAATATCAAGGCTGCGGTCTTTTATCCCCCGCCCAAGGTGGATTCCACAGTTATCGAGACCCGGTTTAAGTCCACGGCGATGTACGGACCGCACAATGAAGCCATGTTGTTTGCGGTGATCAAAGCAGCCTTTGGCAACAGACGAAAAACGTTGAAAAATGCCCTGACCGCAAGCAGACTTGGGATCGATTCTCAAACCGCCCTGGAAGCATTGAAGTCAGCTGGGATTGATCCAGCCCGTAGGGCGGAAACACTTAATCCAGCTGAATTTGTAGCGCTTGAAGTCAGTCTGAGAGAGGCCATGGAAAGACGAATGATGATTGACGAATGACGAAGGTTGGAATCGCTTCGCGAAATCTTATTTAAAACAGATAGAATACATTTATTCGATGTTCATCAGTTTTTTTCCGGTTTGACCGTCCGTTTTTTTAGTCGGCGGCTCGGCTGAGCAGTGAACCCAGAACCCTAAACCCCGCAAACCCAGAACTCAGAACCTTTGAACCCCTATTTTAAATCTTGACCCCGCAATCCGGTAGTATTAGTATACAACAATCTCAAAAATTATTAGAGTTCATCTAAGAAGGAGGCTAAAATGGCCGTTAAGGTTTTTATCAAGCGTCAGGTCCCGCAAGACAAAGCAAGAGCGATGATCCCGCTTTTCAGGCAAATGAGAGCATCTGCTGCGACCCAATCCGGCTATATCACCGGCGAAACATTGCGGCACCTGGATAAACCGGAGGAATTTATTGTCATCAGCACTTGGCAATCATCCGAAGACTGGAGGAATTGGCTGCAAAGTAAAGAAAGAGAGGAAGTCCAGGGTAAAATTGATGACTTGTTGGGCGGTGAAACCCAATACGACATTTATCATTATGGATTTTCGGAATAGAACCGGTTGCTCAATCCGTCACATTAGCTCGGCAATTGAAACCGTGCGATCACCGAGCATATTGACATAACTTCCCATTTCATTGTCGTACCAGCCGTATATGACTGCCTGGGTGACCGGGATCCTGATGACGGTCTCCCCGGGATTTGATAACACGTCGGTGTTCAGTCCCGGTATGTGGGCAAGGTCGATGGCCGCTTCCGCCGTTCGGGTATGGGTTTCGTGGCCTTCGATGGTGGCGGCGACTTTGGGCAGTCCAATTATATCTCCGGATACATTTTGCTTACCCGTGTAATATAGGTAACTCTGGGTGTTGTTGGCTGCAGTCTGCCGGTAAATATCGTTGATCATTTCTCTACTGACGTAAGTCCCCGACGGTTCTTCCTGGAGATTGGTTACGAGTATGATGAGTGACCCGCTGCTGGTGGGAACTCTCACCGATTCGGCAATGAATGCTATTTCCTCCATCTCAGGGATCACCAATCTGAGTGCCTTGGCCGCCCCGGTTGTGGTCAGGATAATATTGTTCATGATGCTTCTGTTTTTTCGCAAATCGGCCTTGCCGGCTTTGGGCAGCCGATCCAAAACTTCCTGGGACCCTGTAGCGGCATGGATCGTTGCCATCGAAGCGGACATGATTTTTTTTGATCCGAACGCATCAATCAGTGGTTTCATCATGTGGGCCAGACATGTGGTGGTACAGGATGCATTTGAGATGATTGTATGTCGTCTGGGATCATAATCGCTGTCATTGATCCCCATTATCGTGGTTACAGCATCCTCCGGCATAGGCGTACCTTCATTCTTGAGTTTAAAGGGGGCGGAAAGGATCACTTTAGCCGCTCCCGATGCCAGATGACCCCTTGCGGTTCCCTGGGGATGATTCAATCCTGCAACGGGGTCAAGAAATTGCCCGGTGGTATCGACCACCAGTCTGACATCATGATTTTCCCAGCCAATTTCGGCCGGATCCCGGTGATGTCTTAAAAATACCACTTTGACGCCGTCAATCACCATCGACCCACTGCCTTCATCCAAGTCGCCGACAACCGGCTGTCCCAAATGACCGTAAAGATAGCCATGGAGCCAGCCATAGGTCGAATCCCTTTCGACATAGTGCGCGATATCCGCGAGGGAAACCCCCGCCTGCCGACCGATATTAACCACGATTTCATCAAAGTATTTACGTGCCACGTGGTGCCAGACAGTCAATTTTCCGATTCTGCCGAATCCATTGACGCCGAGTTTCAAGCCTGAGCTGCCGGCATTTACCATATCCCCTATCCTCCTATCTTGGGATGATTGAATATTTAAGGCATGCCTTTGCCAGATCTTGTAAAATAAAAACGACAATAAAAATGACAGAGCGAAGCGACACCCCCAAATATTCAATCTTCAATCTTCAATTTCCTCCTACGTTTCCTTAACCTTAATCAATCCGCTAAACACAGAACCTTCCTGGCCGTCAATGCTGATATGGTCACCGGATTTTACGAGGGCCTGGTTAAACGTGCATTCTTTCCCGGATTCATCGCATGCCAGGTCCGCACATCCCACCACACAGGTCTTGCCGAGCCGATGTGCCACCACGGCGGCGTGGGACGTCAACCCGCCGCGGGCCGTCAGCAAACCATCGGCGGCATGAATTTCCCGAATGTCGTCCGGTACGGTATCCCCCCGGGCAAGGATCAAATGAGTACCGGGTTCCAACCGCCGCCAATCGTCAATCTCTTCGAGACTGAAAACCAGCCGCCCACTCATGGCACCGCCGCTTACCCCGATTCCATGGCCCAGATAAGCGGCTTGACTCTGATGATCTATGTCAAATGTCAACACTTTTTTTCTTTCCCGGATGGTCATATTGCGGGTTTGTAGTAAATATAATTTTTCAATACGGTCGTCTTCAAATGTAAATTCTATTTCCTGGGGGCTCCAGTTTCTATTGTCGATCAAATCATGGGCCCAATCCTTTAGCGCCTGATAGATCTTTGGAAAATGGGTTTCCAGGGTAATGTCGGTCTCCCGCATTTCGATTTCCTGCTGAAATATCGAAATGGGATTTGTATTGACCAAGCCGGCAACAACATCCTCGCCCTGATTGCCAATGGTAAAGTCTCCCCACAGCTTTAAGGTATCCCCCGACCACCTGGGATTGTGGGTAAAAATGACGCCGGTACCGGACTGGCGGGAAATATTGCCGTATACCATCGCCTGGACGGTAACGGCCGTCCCCCAGTCGTCCGAGATTCCCATTATTTTACGGTAAGTTTTGGCTTTGGGGGATTCCCAGGAGTCAAGAACTGTTTTTATCGCCAGATATAACTGTTCATAAGGTGTCTCCAGAATTTCAATCTCCGCGTCCCTGATCAGCTTCCGGTAGGCCAAAGCGACCCCTTTCATCTGTTTACCGCTAAACCCTCTTTTATATGAAATCCCCAGCTTATTCTTCCAATCACTGATAATGGCGTCGAAATCGTCGCGTTGTAATCCGAAAGCCATTCCGTAACATTGTAAAAACCTGCGATAATTGTCCCAGGCAAACCAGGCGTTGCCGGTTTTTGAAGCCATACCCTCGGTGATTTCCTCGTTGTTGCCGACATTCAACAGCGTATCCATCATCCCGGGTTGGGAAATCGCCGAGCCGCTCCGTACGGACAAAAGCAGAGGATTTCGGGGGTCGCCAAAGTTTTTACCGGTTGCTTTTTCCACCGCGATGATATTCTGCGCGACCTGATCTCTGAAATTCTCCGTGGCCGGTGGATAGCTGTCAATAATCTCCCGACAACGAAAGACCTCGGTGGTAATGATGAACCCGGGTGGTACAAGGTATCCGAAGCTTTTAAGTTGAACCAGATTGACGCCCTTGTTACCCAATTGGATAATACCACTGACACGGTTGCGGGCGGAATCAATCGAAGTCATCGCATTCTTTGGGTCATAGAGCAGCAATTTTTCCAATTTGTGCGCCGGCAACCTGTAGGATTGCTGGAACAAAGTGGTTAGAATTCTGCTTAAAAATAAATCCAGTTGCTGAAGGCCCAAAGATAGCGCGATCTGCTCGCGGAAAAATATTTCAGACACCCGATGCTGCAATTTTTCACGATCTTCCAGATCTTGATCGGGAAGAAATTTTGGCAGAATCCGGTCAAAAGAAATTTGAGACAGGATCCGGTTCAGATTCTGACCGTGAACATTATGAAAATGGTCATGGATGATGTTCTTGACCGCCTGGGCAAAGCCTTTAAAGATATCCAAATACTGGGTTTGAGTGAATCCTTTGACTTCCAGGGAATGCGCCAAAAATTCCAACTGACGTTCAAATTCAACGGATGCGATTCCATCCAGTTTCAAGGCTTTGTCAAGCAACCTTAACAGGCTGTATATTTGGTAAAAGGTGGCTTTGGTGATCAAATTAAGATCGATATCCCGGATTAGCTCCTCGAACAGCACGTTGACCAAGGTCTCGATCCGAAACATAAGCCCCATACAATCGAATTTCATTTCATGGTAGCTTCCATACATGGAGGGGATATCAATCGTAATATGCCTCTTTTTATAGATATTTTCTTTGATTTCAAACGATTGATCGGACAAAATGACCTTTTTCAACTTTTCCATATAATCCAGCAGCATGAACAGCTTTTTGGTTAAATCGGGCTCCTTCAAGGCCTGTTCCGCTCGGCTGAAGTCCGGCAGCGCTTCAGGTCTTAGCTGGGCGATATACCCGCCAATCTCAATGTAATCAAAGCTGTATTTTTGATAAAGCAGTTTATACAGAGCAACGACCAGCTCAACACGCTGCCGATCAACATCGGCAATATTGGGAACCTCTTCAGCCAGTCGATTTATTTCTTCTTCAGGGAGGTTCAGTAAATCATTCGGGATATTGTTACCCTGAGCCACCAGATGAGAGAAAGCCTTGTTGACACCGTCAATGAATTGTCCCCGGGTATCAATTTCATTGTAGATCGATGACGGGATATACGGCTCTAGACAAGTTTTATCTCGGGTCGCCCAGAAGTGCAGGGTTGCCTCTATAAAGGGAACGATGCGGTTGCTGCTTTCAACGTGACTTTGTTTCCGCAAAAAATGTATGAGTTTATCCCGACGTTGGGTGCATTCATCAAGATTGGTGGATATTTCTCTTAATTTTCCCTCGGCGCCGATATCATTAAAAAAGGCTGGAAATAGTCTGGTGAGCTGTTTGGCAAGATTATATACCGGGCTGATATGGCTATTTAAAAACCCGGTGATGTCACGGGGGAAAATATCGATGTCTTTGATGAAAACTCCGCAAAGCGACAGGTGAATGATCAAACCCGAGAGAAGACGCGTCGACCACTTTGGGTTTACCTCAATCAGCTCAAGCCAGGTTCTGATGTTCAGGATGTGCGCGCTATTGACTTTGGTTTTTCTGTCATCGTCCACCCCTTGCGGCATTGGCGCCTGGAATCCCAAATCAATAACAGAATCGATAAAAAAATTAACAAGATCGATTTCGTCGGTATTATATACACCTTTTCCCATATTCAGGACACTATTCAATGCCGTGTTTTGGTACATTCGGGATTGCTCTTTTAGAATGGTAAAGGTCTTGCTGATCAGCGACTGGATATTGTGGTATTTTTCATTCTCGATAATCCAGGTAAGGGTCTGGTTAATGTCCCGCAAGGTTCCCTCGTGGATAAGAGATAAACCGTCAAGAGCCATAATACGAAAAAGAAAAATTAATTTAAAATGGTGGCCCAGATCTTTTTTATCTCTTATTTGAAGTAGCTGACGGGGGATCCGTCGGTAGGCTTCCACAATCTGTCCGAAGCCGGGGAGTTCGAGCAGACGGGTCAAGAGCGCTTCAGACTCAATGCGTTTATCCCGGATGCTTAAATTCAGCTGGCGCTGCCAGTCTTTCAGTTGGCGATGGGATATAGATTTAAAGAATTCATCGAAGCTGTAATTTTGTCCGATTCCAAGGGATTCTTTTTCAAACCATGTCTGAGGATCGGCTTTATTGAGCCAATATCCGTAAGTATGGTGGTAATATTTGATCAGCAAGCGATTTAGGGCTTTAAAACTGGTGTAGGACTCCGGGGAATTCTTTAAATAAGTCTTCGCCAGTCGATTGATTGGATAAAAGCTCCTGACGAATAGTGAAAATAGATCTTCCGGGAAGCTGCGGATACGATCAAAGGTTTCATCAATAACCAACTTAAAATCCTTGAAATAAGAATCTGATTCATTTACGGTTTTCTGCAGGAACAGCAATATGTTGTCAACGGAATCCCCTTTTACCTCGGCCTCTTTGCAGGATTCGGCGGCATTGAGAAAAATCTCTATCAACAGTCCTGCCGCTTCCGGTCCCTTGGGATGGCTTTTGAGAAGATGAAAGTATTCCAGTGAATATTTTCGTGCTTCTGTGACAATGAACCGCCAGTTTTTATAAGGATGGGAAATTTCCCTCAAGAAGGTATCCAATCCCTCCATCAAACCATAATATTTGGACAATACTTCCTGGAGGACGGAATATTTCTCATCTACGTCGACATCAACGTGGTAATCGGCCAGATTGACTTCGAGGGCCTCAGATTTTACTGTCAAAGCTGATATCTCCTAGAATGTATTGAAAACTTAGTTTGCTCCGCTATACGATCATACCATGCGACTTGACATGGAAATGGCTGTACAAATGAGGTGATTTAAACAAACTATAGAAGCTTTGGTAAATTAATTTAATTCGTTGCTACATCGCCGTCACTGCATCGCTATATATTCAGACTATCAAAGCTGATGTCAGTTTTCAAGGAAAGGATGGGGTAATCACAGGGCCACGTTATTTAAATTGAAAATTGATTGGAATAAAAAGATTTATTCGTTTATGAAAATTATGAAAATTCCAAGCATCAATTATTTGTTATTTGAGTATTGCGATTTGGGATTTTAGTGTGGTATTCGGGAAGGTAATTCGCTTCAATTCGACTCAGTTAAAGTTGACATTGACGTTTTTCTGTTGGACATCCTAGCGCGCCAGCGCCATCAGCCGATACACCACCATACCGGCAAGCCAGGCGACGTCTTCCGGCGACAGGATTTGACCAATGGTGCTATCAAATAGGATGTTGGCTTCCGCCGGGAATTCATCGTCAGCTTTCCATAGTATCAACTGCAGTGGCACTGCCGGCAGGACCTTGAATTCAAAAGCCACATCACCGTTTTCAATTTCTGTTGCATGAAGTTTTACGGCCGCATCGGAGAAACCGGATAAATTTTGGCCAAACACTTTTTTGAGGGGATCAACGGCCCGTTTTACAAATGCACCGAAGTAAAATGCGGCACCTGGGATTTCGCGGTAAGATACCCAGTTTCCGGTTGCCTCCGGGATCTTGGTTGCCGACATGTAATGTAAGACCAAGACCTGTTCCTGAAGCGGTATCTCCGTTTTCCCCTCGGTCATATCCTTAAACTCAAACTGAGGGTAACCGATCCGATAGATTCGGTCGAGAAAAGGGATGAGAAAGGTATCTACATCCGGCGACTCGAAGCCGGAGCGTTTTAAAATAACCTCGAAAGGCTCTTGGGACAGTTTTTCGACGGCCAAATTTCTGGCATTGATGTAGTCGTCTATGCGGGGCATATCATGTGTTCCATGTTGCGTGTTGTGCGTTGCATGTTGCGTGTTGCACATTGCGAACTTAGGGTTTGGAATTGATTTTAGCTTGTACGCTGGATGTGAAGTTAAAAGCCCTGCTCTAAAGGAGAAGGGCTTTTTTTGTCATAACAGAACCGATACACTCGAATTATTACGTTGAGCTACAACCAACAACTTGCAACTTACAACCTGCAATCCCGATTTATAGCTCCAGCCATGAATCGGAGTACAACGACCTGCCAAGAATGACATCCACGGTTTTTACGTAATCCTGCATCTCCTTGGACAGCGTGCCCATATCCGGGGCATTTTCATCCATTGTGTTATAAATCAGATCCACGACATCCTGCCGCTGTCCTTTGGCGATCGCTATAAGCTGATCATCCAGGGGATCGGCAATCACGGAATGCATGCCGTATTTTTGGAGCATTACCATGTACGTCTGGTTGAGAATAGGGCGCAAGTTATCCGGTGGTCCGTTGGAGATATTGGATAGTCCGCAGGTGCTTTTGGCCCCCGGTGAAATCTCCGGCAGCATTTCCATAAACGCCATCAGGCTCATGAGCTGTGGCTGTTGAATGTTCACCGGTGTCACGATGCCGTCTACCCAGATCTTTTCATTGGGAATGCCGGCTTCATTGGCAAAATACAACAATTCGACACACAGCGCCGCACGTTCATTTTCGTCCCGTGGCAACCCTTCCGGCCCCCACATCAATGCGATGAAATCGGCATTATGTTCCACCGCCAACGGAACCATGGGTTCATAGCGTTCCGGGCGTACCATGATGGAATTGATCAGCGGGGGTTGGGGTGTATCCTTATAAACTTTAAGTGCCGCCGCAATGGCATCGATATTGGACGTATCCAATGCCAGTGGAATGTCATCGACGACTTCCTGAACTGTCTGAACCACCCAGGGCATGAGCTCATGACCATCCTTTTTGGCGGGTCCGAGGTTGATGTCGATGTAATCCATACCTTTTTCCCGCTGAAAAAGGGCCTCCTCCTGGATCGGCTTGGGATCACGCGCCTTATACGCGGCGCCGATCTTTTTGGATATCACGTTTAAACTTTCACCTATTAGTAACATACAACCTCCCTCCCTGTTCATTAATTTACAATTAAAATATTTTAGTCACTAAGACTCTATTTGCCTATAGTATGGCTATCTTGAAGTGATTGAATATTGTCGAATGAAGATTGAATATTTAAGGTACGCCTCCGGCGGATCAATTTTAAAAAACCATCAACGAATCTCTCACGGAGTATCGTCTAGTGCAAAAGGATTTTTATCGCAGAGAACCGCACGGAAATCAACCCTAGTAGAGATTTAATTGACGGAGCGAAGCGACATCCACAAATCTTCAATCTTCA
>JARFPZ010000068.1 GCA_029288035.1 Desulfosarcina sp. | reverse complement strand
GTCCGTTGTGCGAGGCGGTGTGTGCGCCGGGTGGTGAACCGTTTGCATGCGAAATCGGAGGGTGGGAGTTCATTGCCTGGTTAAAAAAAGAAAATCTGTTTTTAATTCCCCTGGACTCTGAAAAACGGTGGTTTCGCTTTCACCATTTGTTTCAGAAGCTCCTGTTCAACCAATTAAAACGCCATTTCAGCACTGCGGAAATCAATGCACTCCACAGCCGGGCCAGTACCTGGTTTGCCGAAAACGGCCTGATCGAAGAAGCGCTTCAGCATGCCCTGGCCGGAGGCGAGATCCCAGCGGCGATGCAGCTGGTAGCCCTGCATGGACACGATCTGATGAATGACCAACAGTTTCCACGCATAGAACGCTGGCTGGGTATGTTTACCCGGGATCAGGTCGAACAGAATCCTGAATTACTCATACTTGAGGCCTGGCTTAATCATGTGCAGACCGGCGGATTAGACCTATTGACTTTTAAAAAGCTAAAGACGCTGTTCGACAAATTGCCGGCAAAGACCTCGATCAGCGCAACACAAATAAAGGGCCATTTTGACGCCCTATGTGGTATCCAGCACTTTTTGTCGGCTGAAGGTGAGAGAGCCCTAAAAGACTTGCAGTCTGCATGTAAAAATATCCCCGCGCACCATAAAAGGGCGCGGGTCTTTGCGCATGTTTTTCAGGCCGGGGCACATCAGATGGTCGGTGATTTGGAGACCGGTCTGTCCAAATATCATGATGCGATAAAAAAAGACACCACTCTGCGCTCTGGCTACCGAGCCACGTATCTGTCAAACCTCTGTTTTGTTTATTGGATCGATGCCGACTTGATTGCATTGCAGAAGACCGCCGAGCGTTCATTGAAGATCGCAATAGATCGAGGATTGCCTGAGGCAGAGTTCTTTAGTTTATACTTTCTGGGTATCGCACACTACCATCAAAACAACCTGGAAATCGCTGAGGAAAAATTGACCGCAATAGACAAGAATTACTATTTTGTTCATCCGGTGATATATGCCCACAGTTCTGTTGCGCTTGCTCTGGTTTACCAGGCCAGGGGTAAAATCGAAAGAGCCCGAGAGGTCTGCGAAACGGTTATGAAGTATGCAATCGATGGTAACAAACAAGATGTGCTTCTAATCATTCGGGCAATCGAGGCGGAGCTGGCTCTGCGCCAGGGGAACCTTGCGGTAGCCTCACATTGGGCGAGACGGTTCAAGGCCGAACCATACCTGCCGCCATATCTTTTTTATTTGCCGCCATTGGCACTGATAAAAATACGGATAGCAGAGAACACGACCAACAGCAGGCAGCAAGCGGCTGATCTCCTCGACCAATTAGACGAATTTCTGGCATCGATCCATCATAATCATTTTCGGATTCACGTGTTGGCACTGCAGGCAATGCTCCACGACAAGCAAGGAGAGGCGCCTGCTGCATTGGAAAAATTGACTGAAGCGTTTGCTCTGGCAAAGGCTGGTGGTTTTATCCGACCCTTCGTGGATCTGGGTCCCCAGATGGCCGATCTGCTGAAGCAGTTGATCAAACAAAACATTTCTGTGGATTATGTCGGGCAGATCTTCGCGGCTTTTAGGGATGATGAACAAAGAGCAAAGCCGGGTATATTCGATCATTCAACCGCTCACTCGCCACCATTGGGAATCCAGCCCCTGGTTGAACCCCTGACGGATCGCGAACTCGATGTTCTGAAGCTGTTAGCCCAGCGGCTGCAGAACAAGGAAATCGCCGACAAATTGTTTATTTCACCTAAAACCGTAAAAAAACACCTGGACAACATCTATGGGAAGCTCAATGTCAGCAGCCGCCTGCAGGCGGTTGAAAAAACTCAGCAGCTGGGTATCCTCCTGCCCCTTTAGCCTAGCGTAATTGACATATTGATACTATAAATAATAATATCAAGTGGATAACTTTTGTTCTTATAGGCAGTTCGATTTTTTTTAATGCCCAATTTTTTCCCCTGCCAATTTTCCATCCATTGCCACAGATCGTAAAAATACCCCATTTATACGCCGTCCTATACGCTCTTTTAGGGCTGTTGCCGTGCCGTAAACTGCATTATAAACGCTCTTAAATATAATTTCTAAACAAGCCTTACAAAAAGGCTCAAAAAAAAGGGTTAATTATTTGCCAAAGTCGGAAAACAGAAACGGTTCCGCTTTCACTCGGCCAGGGAATTATCACATTCGCGTTCAAGGCTATTTGGATGAAAGCTGGTCTGAGAGGCTGGCTGGTTTTTCCGTCACGTCAGGCAAGAGAGGGGATAAAAAAACCTTTACGACGCTATTCGGCCAGGTGCGAGATCAGGCAGAACTTGCCGGCTTGTTGAACGGTCTTTACGAGCTGCACCTAACGCTGCTGTCGGTGGAGCGTCAGAACGACGACTAAAATTAAGGGTTTCAGGTCTTAGATGGCAGAAAGTAGAATTCGGAAGCGGGAAAGAATTATAACCGATAGCTCCTGGTTAAAAGACGGAAGGCAGATAACAGACAACAAAGGAAACAAAGTGAAAGGCTGGGAAGGTGAAAAAAATCTGCAATCCGAATTTGTATTGCCATTTAACTTTAGCATTTAACCTCAGATAAAAAACCTGAATAAGGACCATAAAGGACAAACCAAACGAAAATGAAGAAAATTTTCTCGTTTCTTGCGCACTGCCCTGGGAAAGATACTCTGCGGTCTCGACGAAGGGCTCTTCTAAGGCCGTTGGCAGCAAAACCGTTCAATGAGTCCAACCGCATAATATAAAGGCTAAAGGTGGCCAACCAACAGTCCCGTTATAAGCGTGACATCGGTCGAACATAGAAACAAAACCACAAAGGAGGTTTACATTGAGTGTTCAGTGGATGTCAGGCTATCCTGCATACCGCAGCGCGCAGAAAGTTCTACGATTTCGATTGAATGCATTAATGATGGTCTGGTTGATCTGCGGAATGTTGTTTTTCTCAATCCCACCAGTGACCGCGAATGCACAGGAGGCTAAAGGTGGTGACGCCAAAAATGACAGCGGTGATCTTACGACCAAAGCGACCAACCCGTTGGGTGCTCTGATCCAGCTTCAGTTGCAAAATCTCTACTTCCCGGATTCAAACAATTCCAGTGGTTATGCGAACACTGCGTATATCCAACCCGTGGTCCCCTTCGAACTATCGGCCGATAGTTATTTTCAAGGCATCGTGACCCGCACCACGATCCCCATTGTCACGACGCCAGAAGTCAACGACAACCGCGTAACGGGGATGGGTGATATCACTTCCATCGCATTGCTAACGCATACCTCACCGGGAAGCCAGAAGGGGGAATTCTTCACTTGGGCACCGATCGCTGCGGTGGTGCTGCCAACGGCAAGCAAGGATGAAACAGGCGCAGATGTGTGGCAGCTCGGCCCCGGATTGGCCGGCATTACGAACCAGCATTTATCTAATGGAGACAACGTGTTGCTGGGCGCTTTTGGCTACCACCTCTGGGATCTCGCAGGCGAAGATAACGATCCCGATATCAGCAAGACATTCGCACAGC
Organism: Desulfosarcina sp.; assembly: GCA_029288035.1. Lineage (GTDB taxonomy): Bacteria > Desulfobacterota > Desulfobacteria > Desulfobacterales > JAFDCJ01 > JAFDCJ01. The sequence continues at coordinate 976 of JARFPZ010000068.1, read as the reverse complement.
CAGTCATTGTGTATAAATTCAAATCGCTGTTCAACCAGAAAGGCTGGTATATCCGAAATCCTGACGATCTTTGGTCCTATGATTGGAAAGAAGACGAGTGGGATCAGATAGCCATTGGTGCCTATCTGGGCAGGGTCTTCCCCATCGGTAAGCAGCCGGTGAACGTATTTGCTGGTGGCTGGTACAATGCGGCCGATCCCGATCAAGGCACGGCGCCAAAATATACCTTCAAGTTGAGCTTATCGTTTTTATTCCCGGTCAACTGAAAGTAAAGCTAATGGATGTCGAGCAAGGCGCGTGACTGACCAGACAACCAGGTCATAGACCTCGTTATTCCTTGCCAGACACCCAGCGAGATGCACCATGAGGGCAGTCCAACTCAGGATTTCGGGACGAAGTGGGTAAAGCACCCAAGCCTATCATTTCCGTGACCTGGGCCGAATCGTCCGACCAAGGTCATCCCCACAACTATTGATCGTCTGAAGGCAAGGATAATCACATGAAATTTGTCATCGAATTTAAACGAAGAAAGGAGAAGAAGATGAGAACCAAAAGCAGAAATTTCACAGTCATTACTACAATGATCTTGATGTTCTTTTTTGTCGGAACTGCAATGGCCAAGGATAAAGCAGGACCCTTACCCGAAAGCCTGCAGGAATGGGTGGATGGGGGCAAGTATATAAAGTTCGAAGGCCTTGACATTTTTGTGCATTCATCAGGAAGGGCACCGATCATGGGACATGGCGTGCTGGTTGTGCACGGCTATCCCGGCTCCTCCTGGGACTTCTCGAACGTCGTCGCGAAAGTAGAGAAAAAGACGAAAATCGTCGTCGCGGATATGATCGGTTTCGGCCAAAGCGAGACGCCGCTGACAGGCACGTTCAAGGAGAATTTTTCGCTGCTGAGGCAGGCCGACTTGTACGAGGCCGTGGCGGCGGCTGAAGGTTTGAAAACTGTCACCCTCGTGGCGCACGAC
>JARFPZ010000059.1 GCA_029288035.1 Desulfosarcina sp. | reverse complement strand
ACGGCATGGGCAAATTTCATATCGGAACCAGTGAAGGCGTCAATTACAACAACAACCGCGTCGGACCACCCTACCTGCATAAAATGGATGCCCTGGCACAATGGTTTGATCTCACGGGTGAATCTGGCCATCATTTCGGCTGATTTTTTCTTCAGGTCCCGAACTTCGACCGAACCGATCTCATCAATCCAGCCCTGGGGAACTTTGATCCCGGAAACATTGGCATTCATATATTTGCCCATGCCGGGGGATTTGAGAATAACAACGCCCGCCTGGATAGGCCGCCCTAATTTTTCGGCTTTTTTAATGAATCTTTCGAAAACGTTGACATCATACACGGCCTGGGTTTGAAAGAACTCGGCGCCGGCCTCAATTTTTTTCTCCATCTTCATCAGCTGTAAATCAAGGGGTTCAAAATTGGGGTTGACCACCGCACCGATGGTCATATTAGGCGGATTTAGAATCTCATTGCCGATCATGTCATGACCTTCTTTAAGCCCCGCAGCGATTTTGATTAATTGCACCGAATCGAGGTCGAACACATTCCTGGCATCTTTGTGGTCCCCCAGACTGGTGTGGTCACCGGTCAGCAGCAGCATATTGTCGATTCCGAGCGAATAGGCAGTTAAGATATCGGACTGCAGGGCGATGCGATTGCGATCGCGGCAGGTGAGTTGAAAGATCGGTTCATAACCGTTTTCCTTCAGTTTCACACAGGCCGCCAGGGATCCCAGTCTCATCACGGCACTCTGGTTATCGGTGACGTTTACCCCATGGACCCGGCCTTTAAGCACTGCGGCCTCCTTGACACATACGGGATCGATCTTCTTGTCCCTGGGCACAGACCCTTTTACCGGCCCGACCTCACTGGTAATGACAAATTCACCCTTGCTAAAAAGTTCAGTTAATTTCATTATATTTTCTCCCTGTTTATTTTCATAAAATATCAGATGGTATTTAATCCTGATTGCTGACGGTTACGCTGGATCCCTGCGAACAGAACGTCGCCTCATGGGGACTGACGCTCAAGGTCCTGGAACGTGCCCATTTCGCATTGTTTTTGGGCTCCATATAGCCTTTTATCAGATCTAGGCGACCCAGCTTTTTCAAGCGTTCATAAATCAATATCCATCCGCAGTCCCGATTTTTATCCACCTCGCATTTTCCATTCTCGGCACCGCCGCAAGGACCGTTTAAAAGGCTTTTGGCGCACAGGGTAATGGGACAAAGTCCTCCAGTATATTCTACAATACATTCTCCGCAGAGCGAGCAATATTCGTTGATTTCGGTTTCAGATACGGTTTCTCCGCCGAAAATCGTGTCGCATCCGGGATGCACCATTCCACCATCGGTGGCATCGATGACCGTGTGCACGCCCTGGCCGCAGCCCAGGACCAGAAAAGAATCCGCCTTTTGGATCTGGTCGGTATAATCTTCCATCAGCACCTTGCGGGTATGGTCCAATTTGCACAAGGACATGCCTTGCGGTCCCGGCACCGTATACCCCGCGACTTTGACGCCTCTTTTGATCAGACGCTTGGCCATGTTCTCGGTTTCTTCCTCGCCACCGGAATGGCATTTCCAGGCGCAATTGTTACACCCGACGATGAACACCTTTTCGCCGGGTTTGATAAATTTGATAATCTCTTCAATGGGTTTTTGAATTGTAGCGTGCACTTAATTTTCTCCTTTTTTTTAGAATAGATCTTTTTCCGCTTTTTATACCCAGTCTTCTCTCTGAGGCATAGGCTCTACGAGCCGAAGGCCATCATTCCATGCGGCTTACCAAGAAAATGGCCGCAAAAAAATACCGTGATTCAATTAATAAAAGATTTTGTATCGCCCTTCAAAGATTAGATTAATCTGTGTAATATATGAAATCTATGGATTAAAGTTCCGTAATATTCGACAATCCGCAATGCGTCATTAATCCCCATCAGGAACCCGGTCCCCCATAGGAATTTCTTCACCCGGCGCCCAGGTGTCAAAAGATTTGCCTGTCAATTTATCACCTGCGTTCACCCGGTCGTACACCCAGACAATCCGGGTATTGCATTCCCAAACTCTTCTGCCCAGCTTATCCTGCCGTTCTTTCAACGCTTTTTCGGCAGTCTTCCTCGTCTTGTGCACGGAGATAACCTCCTTTTCGACTTCTGCCGGTTCGAATCGGTCATAAATCAATGCGTACATAATAGGACCTCCCTTTGGGTTGAATAAGCGCCCTTTTCATAATGAGCTGTCCGAAATTTTGCCTTTTATTCGAAAAAACGCTTCTCGTATTTTACCGACGCCAGGTCGAACTCCTCGTACAGCAGCTTTAAACGTTCATTGGCAATATTTATCGCCTGTGGTTTTTCCTGCTGTTCTTTTTCGGCCTCATAGCAGGCCAGACAGCGCTCATAATGGTGAGTCTTGTCCAGCATGGTTACGGCAAAATCGACCATCAGGAAAACCTGCTGGTTTTGATAATTGGCAAAATGCTCCACCCCGGTAACAAATTCCAACTCCATCCCCACTGCGACCTCATTGCCTTCTTTGGCAATATTAATATAGTCATGAATCGTCAGAAGGGGGCTTTGCTCTTCCTTGATACTATCGAATTTGATCACCATATCCTCTAACGTGAACAACTTTTTTTCCACCTGAACTCCGACATCCTGCAGCTTTTTGTAGTCTCTTTGCAAGTATCGGTTGGCGATCATCACGGCCTGGGATACATGGGGGCAGAGGTTGTGCGGACACCCCCGTGCATAGCATTTTCTGAACATGTATTCATATCCATCGGTACTGCCGCTAAAACGACAGAGGAAAATGAATGCCTGAAATTGGTTATCCCGATGGGCAAAGTCCACCGGCAGGATCTCGAAGGAGGGCTGACAGATAACCTCAGCTCCCTGTTGTTTGAGTCCGACGAGATCGGTAATACGATTCGGTGGGTTGTGAATGGTATTGGATTGCATTTTTAATACCTCATTAAAACTCACTTTTCAGCGCTCATGAATCAAGAGTTCAAATTTGCCATTAACATTTGAACCCGGAACCACTAAATTCATGAACGGTTCCGAAATCTAATATACCAGGACGGCATTGGCCTCGAGGGCTTCAACATTTAATGCGCCGGCAGCGGTTGTCTGGAAGCCTTCAACCAGTTCGGATTCATCAATATTGCGCTCTTTGATGCAGGGAACACAGACTTTTAATTTACCACCGAGTTCCAGAAAACTTGCCAGCAGCTCTTTCATGGGAGGAAAGCCTCCACCGGGAAGCATCTTGTCAACATATCCTTTTTGTGCCAAATACACGCCATTTCCCTGCAAAGCGATAGTTGCCTTGATATCCATGGCCAATGCAGCGCAAGCCATTACAAAGGGCATCGATGCTTTTTCCGGATCATCGTCAGCACTGGTTCCAATGTAGAGTATTTTTTCTTCTTTGTTTTCGGTCATGTTTTCTCCTTTCAATTACACATATCGTCAAAGAGTTGAATAAAAAATGTTTGATTATGAAAATGCAATTCACGCTACTTCACTTTATGCCCCAGCTTTTGCTGCATTTGCCTTAACTTTCATCAGGTACAGAACCAGCGGCCGATAGAGCTGATGCGTCCACTTGGCAAACGGGACTTCGATCACCAGCATGGGGACTGCGATCATTAGATGAATCACATAGATATAGTAAGTGGTCAGCGGCAATTCCAATAGCCGCGTGAAATGAATCAGAATTCCGGTAAACGTTGTCAGCCACAACAGAATCAAAAACGCCCAATCCGTTGAATGGGTGTGCTCATAAACGCTTTTACTCTTTTTGAGCCGCCCTATGATGGCGTAAGTAACACCGTATAAAATAGCGAAGGTGGCATAATAACCCAAAAGACGCACCGGATGCCAGAAGGCATAAATTTCATCGCGCTGAAACCACCGGATACCCACGACCACCAACAAAAACACCACCGAGTATCCGGTCATGATCAGCAGATGAACAAACCACTGGGTTCGCTGAGAAGGAGTGCCGCAGGTATCAAATCGTTTTTGGGTAAAAAACTGCACCGCAAATTCCTTAGCCTCATTAAGGTAGGTTTGCACGGAAATTCCGAAGATCAAGATGGCCGGTTGCTCCGCCTTTGTTCCGTCTGAATTGGCGTTGCCGCTAAATGGACTGACATTTCCCATCACTGCTTTGGACATTCGGAAGGCATTGCTCAAAAGA
>JARFPZ010000017.1 GCA_029288035.1 Desulfosarcina sp. | reverse complement strand
GTTTTCTCGTATCCATTCACCGGTACCGGGTTTCAGTGGCGTGAGAAATCCACGTTTGGCCATATCGGCAGCAAGTCCCGGTTGTGGAAAAACCGCCACATTGGGCGCCGAACCAGCCTCGGCATCGACCATTATTTGCTGCTCGAAGGAATCAGAACCGACGTAGCGAACATCATGTCCCGATTTTTCGGCAAATGCCGCCAGCACGGCTTCCACATTCTCCTGGTCAGGGCCAAGCCAGGGACCAAAAACAGTCACCTGTTCCGCCAGAGATGTATTTGCACCCAGAAAAAGAACCGTTGCGACGGCCAGAATTTGCTTTTTCATAATCATCTCCTCAATGAAATCGATTGTCGGTAATTGTTTCTAATATCCCCTTCTAAATCAGATTCAAGGCAGTCATAAACCAGGAGAGCACACAGACCCTCCCTATGATTTCAGCTTATACTGACAAACATAGTTCAGAATTCTTTTGTGTACAAATGAAAAACCTTAGGGGAAATATCCCTTCACCAAACAGAAAATTAATCCTGATAAGTTGATATCCGCGACTGAGTATCGAATTTAACATTGCCACAACGAAGATAATCAACGTTGTCATCAACGCCACCGAGGGTGTTTCCTGATTATCCTGTTTTTCCATATTTCTGATTGCCTAACCCTGCCGCTGGAAGCTCTTCTCAGGTCCAATGACTTCCGTTCTCATATAACCAGGATGACTATTAGGCTGCTCCGAAGTGGTGTGCTATATCCTCACTACAGCCAATTTAATCAGCGACACACTGGGCAATTGGACGTAGAGATGATATTTATAACCGCACCCTGCGAGTCACCTGTACTTAGAGGAATAAAGCCATGAGGTGTGATTGTGCAAGAACTGTTTAAAAAAATCCTGACTTCTCGTGTATATGAAGCGGCTATAGAAACACCGCTTGATGAGGCAAGTGAACTATCAAAAAGATATAGCAATCGCATTCTTTTAAAACGTGAAGACCAGCAGCCGGTGTTCTCGTTTAAAATAAGGGGTGCATACAATAAAATCGCTCATCTAGACGAACAGGATCGCAATAAAGGAGTCATTGCTGCGAGTGCAGGTAATCATGCCCAGGGAGTGGCTTTTGCGGCAAGAAAACTATCCATCAGGGCCGTGATAGTTATGCCCGAGACTACCCCGAAAATAAAAGTGGATGCTGTTAAACGCTACGGGGGTGAAGTCGTACTGGCCGGCAATAACTATTCAGAGGCAGCAGCACATGCCGACGAATTGGTTAGCGAATCAGGGATGGTTCCGATTCACCCCTTTGATGACGAACTGGTCATTGCAGGTCAAGGTACAATCGGTGACGAGCTGCTCCGGCAAAATCCGGGGCGACTGGATGCGGTATTTATTCCTATTGGCGGCGGTGGACTGATTTCAGGCATTGCACACTATATCAAAACGCTTCGTCCGGAAATAAAGATTATTGGTGTGGAACCGCAGGACAGCAACGCAATGGGTGCTTCGCTAAAAGCAGGCAAGAGGGTGAGCCTTGACTCGGTGGGTATTTTCGCTGATGGTGTTGCGGTTCGAAAAGTAGGCAAGCTCACCTATGAACTTTGCAAAAGGCATATTGACCAAATTGTCACGGTTACCACTGATGAGCTTTGCAGTGGTGTAAAAGAGGTTTATCAGGCAACCCGTTCCATAGTCGAACCGGCCGGCGGCCTGGCAATGACCGGACTTATCAAATACATCCGGGAAACAGAATGTAAAGGGCAGACCTTTATTGCTGTTAACTCAGGGGCCAATATGAATTTTGACAGGCTCCGTTATGTAGCGGAGCGCACGCTGATCGGCGAAAAACAAGAGGCTCTATTCGCCGTCACGATTCCTGAAACGCCTGGATCGTTAAAAAGATTTTGTACGGATCTGGTGGGAAAACGCAATATAACAGAATTCAATTATCGACTATCCTCTCGCAACCAGGCCCACATCTTCGTCGGCATTTCCATCCGCAATGAAGACGAACGATTTCATTTTGCCAGCCTGCTCAGTGAAGCGGGGTACAATAATATAGATATTACCGACAACGATTTGGCCAAAACCCATGTCCGGTATATGGTCGGAGGTAAATCGGAATCTGTCAGCAAAGAACGGTTGTTTCGTTTCTGGTTCCCTGAAACCCCCGGAGCACTTACCCGTTTTCTGGAGGCCACTCGTGGCAATCACAATATTTCACTATTCCACTATCGTGCCCAGGGTGGGGACTTTGGAAGGGTGCTCATAGGGCTTGAGTGTCCTGAAGGAAGAGACGGCGTGCTGGAGGAAAAACTTGATGCTTTAGGTTTTCGTTACAAAGAAGAGACCGACAATCCTGTATATAAAATTTTTCTATGATCAATCAGGCCTGCCTTACCTGAAAAAGTTAAGATCTTCCCGGACAGTTGTTTGATTATCAGAATATCAGCGCCAACTCAATTCTTGTTTTTCCCTTGAAGGGGAGCCTTTAGTGGGGACAATCTACCCGGTGTTGATGGCACCTCACTTCAAAAGGATCTTTGCCAGACTTTCCTGTAATGATGCGATCTATTTTGGTGCTGGCCGTTTGAGATTGTTGCAATTATTTCCAATATCAGAAAGAATAACGTATCGCTAAATCGTGATATTGTGGCCATCGTGAAATCGATTGAATTAAGATATCTAAAGAGCCTTTTGCAAAACTAAGATTTTCGTTCAAAATCAAGGCATGCGAGAAATTTTACCACAACCATATGATTGATATTCCGAGGATAAAATTTCGAGCATAACGCAGAGTTTGGGCGAAAAGATCGTTTTGCAAATGGCTCATAAGACAAGCGGAGGATGTGATGAGGTTTATAACAACTATGCTAATTGGTACGCTGATGCTGGCCTTGGCGTCATGTGCCAATACCAATCTCACCAAGGGCCAGCAGGGAGCGGTGGGCGGAGCCGCAAGCGGAGCTTTGATTGGTCAGGCAATCGGCCGCAATACCGAGGCAACTTTGATTGGCACGGCCGTCGGCACGATGCTCGGTTATATCGTCGGTAACGAAATGGATAAATATGACCGAACTCAGCTCAACCAGGCCTATGAAACCGGTCCCTCAGGTCAGCCGGTGAGTTGGGTGAACCCCGATAGCGGGTCCAATTACCAGGTGGTGCCGCAGCCGGCTTACCAGAACAGCAGTACCAACCAGGTCTGCCGCCAGGCGGAGGTCATGGCCACCATCGATGGTCAGCCACAGAAAACAATGACGACAGCCTGCAGAACCGATCAGGGGCAGTGGGTGATACAGCAATAAAAAGATTCGTGTCCGGCCGTCAACTAGATAAAAAACTAATAAACCCGGATGGCTGGGATGTGCTCCGAACCGTCCGGGTTGTTCTTTGCCGGTTGTTTTCTAGTCGAACAGCGGGATACCCTTGGCAGCAATTTTGGTAGTAAACCCCAGACTGTTCAGGCTGGCGCTGAAGGTCTCCAGGGTCTCCGGCTCTCCATGAATCAGAAAGACGGTTTTCGGTTTTTCCTTGAAACTTGTGAGCCACTTGGTCAGCTCGTCTTTATCGGCGTGGGCGGAGAAAGAGCCGATTTTGGCGATCTCAGCTTTTACCACGAACTCCGATCCCATCATTTTAACCTCTTCAGCCCCATCCAGAAGTATCCGTCCCAAAGTCCCCGGAGCTTGGTAGCCTACAAAAAGTACCGTGTTTCTTGGGTCCCAGATCCCGTGTTTGAGATGATGGCGTATGCGGCCGGCATTACACATACCGCTCCCGGCTATGACAATGGCCGGTCCGTCCATTTCGTTTACCCGGCGTGATTCATCGACGCTTGGCGTACAGATCAGGCCGGGAAAATCGAATGGCTGATCAGTTCGGGCCCGGGCTTCCTCATCATAGGTGTCGGGATGCTTTTTAAAGACTTCGGTGATTTTTATCGCCAGGGGGCTGTCCAGATAAATGTTAACCGGCGGAAAGTCCGGCTCGTTGTTCTTCAGGGCACTGAGCACATAGAGAAGTTCCTGGGTTCTCTCCAGGGCAAAGCAGGGAATCAGCAGTTTTCCGCCTCTGCCGCAGGTGCGCAGGATCTGCTCGAAAAGTTCCTCTTTTCTCGGCAGATCTTTCTTGTGCACCCTGTCCCCATAGGTGGATTCGATAAACACGTAGTCGCTGTTCATGATGAAAGTGGGGTCCTCGATGATGGGCACGTCCCACTGACCGAGGTCACCTGAAAAGACGGTCTTGATCTCACCGGAATCTTCATTTGCTAAGAACAACTCAACGATTGAAGAGCCAATCACGTGTCCCGCATCGCGAAGCCTGAAGGTAACGTCCTCGCCGGCCTGCGTCGATTCGTCGTAGTTAACGACCTGGATAAGCGAGACGGTCTTATCCACGTCTTCCTGGGTATAGAGCGGCTGCCTTGGTTCCTGCCCCTTTCTGAGCCGCCTTCTATTTTCATGCTCGGTATCCTTTTCCTGAATATAGGCAGAATCGGCGAGCATGATTGGCAATAGATCGGCGGTGGGCGGGCTGGCGTATATAGTGCCGGAGAAACCATGCTTGACCAGTTTGGGCAATAGGCCGCAGTGGTCAATATGACCATGGGTGTTGATAACGAAGTCGATGCTCTTGGGGTCGAACTCAAAAGGTTCGTAATTGAGCCTGTTCATTGCCTTACTACCCTGGTACATGCCGCAATCGATTAAAAACCGGCAAGTGGCGGTTTCTACAAGGTGGCATGAGCCGGTGACAAATCCGGCAGCGCCGTGTGAAGTGATCTGCATGGAATTTTCCTTTGGTTTAAGAGGCTGGATGCCCGCTAGACTACCACGAAGCTTTTTATAATGCACCAGTGCTGAAGAAGGTTGGGATTAGTCTGTCGATATGACCCTTTGCTTTAAGGTGGGCCTGCGTTACTATTAGATTAGCCGGGTATTAACGGCTGAAAAAAAGATAGGTACCGTGATGGACTCATTACCCCGACATGAAAACCGGCCCACTGGCTGAGACAGCGATTGTTCCACCGGTTCGGTTGAATTTCCCACCTACAAAGAAGAAGCAGAAGAAGTCTGCTGCGGTGGCCCTCCTCCGCCCAAGAGTTCACCTTATGCCCGACCCGGCTACACCTTGTGCCGATATGTTGAAGAAATACAA
>JARFPZ010000008.1 GCA_029288035.1 Desulfosarcina sp. | reverse complement strand
GGACGGCGGCCCGGATGTCGTGGTGGAAGCCGTCGGCCCTTTGTTGCCCCAGGCTATCGAACTGGTGGGGACCCGCGGCACGGTGATGCAATTCGGCCATGATGAAACGGTAAAGCCCGCGATTCCGGTGGGCGTTTTGCTAAAGAAGGAAGTTAAAATCCTAGGCGGATTTATCGGACGATATAGTTTTAGTAGAGCTGCCAAAATCATGGAAAGCGGACAGCTTCCCCTTGAACGGATTGTGTCCCATCAGCTGCCTCTGTCCCGGATTAACGAGGGCATTGAGTTATTGCGTCAGGGAAAAGGCATCAAGATTGTTCTTTCTCCGGAGGAATACTAGCTATTGTAGTACGACAGCTCTGGATAAACCGGAAAAATGAGCTAAATTTTAGGCAATCTTATGAGCAGCCTGCTTTGCTGGTAGAGGAAAATTTTACCACTAAATGCAAAAACATCGTTGTTAAGAATTTAAAACAGCTAAAGGAGATTTATTCTGATGAGATTTAAAGATCGAGTAGCGATTGTCACCGGAGGCGGCGCCGGTATCGGAAGGTCTGTATGCGTGAATATGGTCAAAGAAGGCGCAAAGGTGGTCGTGGCGGACATCAACCAGGCGGCTGCTCAGGAAACAGCGGATAGCATAAAAAAAGAGGGTGGCGATGCCCTGGCGATTAAAACGGATGTAACCCAAAGACCCGACGCGCAGGCAATGGCAGATGCCGCGTTAAAGACCTATGGGAAGATCGATATCCTTGTCAACAATGCGGGTACCGACATAAAGGGCGCTATTACGGAACTGACTGAAAAAACCTGGGACACCTTAATGGACATTAATCTCAAGGGGGTGTTTCTCTGCACCCAGGCTGTCTCACATTCCATGATCGAGCAGCAGTACGGCCGGATCGTGAATATTTCGTCCATGGCCGGCAAAACCGGTGAACCCTTGACCAGCCCCTATTGTGCGACAAAGTTCGGCGTGATCGGGTTTACCCAGTCGATCGCCCTTGAACTCGGTAAACACAACATCACGGTCAATGCTGTCTGCCCCGGGCCGGTGGACACGGATCTCATTCGGCAGAGCGTGGCCCAGTCCGCCAAAATCAAAGGGATGGCCCCCGAAGACTTCCTGCAGGAATTTTTTATCAATCCAACGCCCTTGGGAAGAATCGCTCAGCCAGTGGATATCGCTCGGGCGGTCATCTTTCTGGCTTCGGACGATGCCGAGTTTATCACCGGCAGCACGCTCAATGTTTCCGGTGGACGGGAGATGCATTAAGCGTGTTACTGATTATTTGTTATTCGTTTTTAGAGCACACACCTCGTTGAATAGTTTATTGGTTGACTGGTTGATTAGGTAAATTGTATTTATCATTTCAGAATGTTAGGATTGTTAAAGCATCAAGTGTCCAATTGGTTTCTAACTCAACTGGGGTATAAAAAAGATGTCGGGACCAATAAGGGCATGAAACCTCAAAATATTAGCGAGGAGATATGAATAGCGATTTACTAGGTGAAAAAGTATTTATCGTGACGGGTGGGACCCAGGGACTAGGCAAAGGCATCGCCCTTCATCTTGCCGATTGCGGGGCGAAGGGAATCGTGATTTGTGGTCGTAATGTTGAGAATGGAGAAGCGTCCGCCCGTGAAATATTTGATATCGGTTGTGCCTGTGAATTCGTCCAGGCTGATCTGACCATCGAAGCGGATTGCTGCCGGGTTGTGCAGGTATGCGATCAGAAGTTTGGCAGCGTTCAGGGGCTGGTCAATGCCGCCGGTTTTACGGGCCGAGGAACCATTGAAGACACGACCGTGGCGCTTTGGGATCTTTTGTTTGCGATAAATGTCAGAGCCCCGTTTATCTTGACCCGGGAAGTCGTCAGGATGATGAAGCGGGAAAAAAACGGTGGCAGTATCGTTAACATCATCAGTGATACCAGTCACGGCGGCGCTCCCTATATCATGGCATATTCCGCATCCAAAGGTGCGTTGGCCACGCTGACGAAAAATAACGCTCATGCACTCAGGGTTGATAAAATTCGAGTCAACGGCATCAACATGGCGTGGACCTACACACCCCATGAAGACCTCGTGCAAAAACAAATGGGCATGGGTGACAATTGGCTTGAAAAAGCTGAAGCCCAACAGCCTTTTGGGCGAATTCTAAGGCCCTTTGATATCGCATATTTGGCCGCCTATCTTCTCAGTGACCAGTCTGAAATGATGACGGGGGCGTTGATTGATCTGAACCAAAATGTGATCGGTGCCTGGGACTAGCAGGTCGTCCCATCAGTTCCGCATCCAGAATTGGCGATATAAATTCGGAACGATTCGCCCGAACTTTAGGATTGTTGGCGCTACCACAGACATTTGTGTTGCACAGATTTTAAGACACGTCAGTAGTTCAGAATTTGGAGAAATGTTATGAATAATAAAGTCAAACTTGGAATTACGGAATGGTCGTTGCCGGTGGATGGACCCTATGGGTGTAAACTTGCGGCAGAAGTGGGATTTGAAGGCGTACAATTGGACATCGGCAGCTATGTCCGTAATTTTCCCAAAACCAAACGCTGTGTTCAGGACGCTTATTTGGAAGCTGCCGGAAAATTCGGCATCCAATATACGGCCATTGCCTGCAATGAGCTGGATTTCTACAACATGGTGGCGAAAAAAGGCATACCGGATCGGGCCATCGCCCTTAAAACCATCACCAGTGCTATTGATGCCGCCGCTGCCATGGGGATCCCCATTGTGATGGTCCAGAGTTTCAATGCCAGCGCCATTGAAACCGAACAAGATTTTGAGAGGGCCTTGAATGTGATCCGGCGGGTGAGCGATTACGCTCTGGAAAAAGGGGAGATCACGCTCGGTCTGGAAAATCTATTGTCCGTGGAGAACCTCCTTCACGTAATCGATGAAGTCGGCAATCCCAATGTAAAAATTTACTTTGATACTCAAAATTACTACTTACATGAAAAAGCGGATGTCGCGGCCATGATTGAACCGCTGATCTCCCATATCTGTGAGGTCCACGTCAAGGATGGCCATGAATCCGATATTGAGCCCAGCGGCGCCTTGTTAGGCGAGGGGGACAGCAGATTTTTCGACACCATTGCTGAACTGCGCAAATGTGGGTACAGCGGCTGGCTCATTTCGGAAAATTTCTACGATCGCGGTCCCATCGGCAAGCTAAATATGGACCCGGTAGAACTTATGAGGAAAGATTATCAGGTTTTAAAAAGTATTGCCTGGTAATTTGGAAAGAGTCAAATGATAATAAGCATAAGTATGGAATGCGGTTCTGTGCTGTTATGAACAACAGATTACTGCCTGAAAAAGTGCTCATCGTCATCAGCCAAATCGTAGGAGATAGGCTTTATGAATAAACGCGAACGTGTGATGGCGATACTAAATCACCAACCCGCCGATAAGATACCCGTTGATTGCGGTTCAATGCACTCATCAGGAATTAGTGCGATAACGTATAATACGCTAAAAAAAGAGTTGGAGATTCAAGGCAGTGAGACAAAAGTATACGACATTCCACAGCAGCTCGCCATACCTGAGGACTGGTATTTGGAGCGCTTTCAAGTTGATGTCATTGACTTAGCGCGAGTTTATGCGAATGAACCCAATGATTGGAAGGAGTGGGAGCTTCCGGATGGCTCTCCTGCCAAAATTCCCACCTGGTTGAGGATCGAACAACAGGGCAAGGATTGGGTTTGTCTGGATGAAGACGATGATATGATTGCCATCATGCCTGAAGCATCGCTTTATTTTGATCAAACCTTCTGGCCCCTTTACAATAAGCAACCTAAAGATTTCCAAGACCTGCAAACCCATCTTGACAAAATTATGTGGTGCCATTGTACCGATCCACTTTGGAAAAATGCCAGGGATCCAGACTTTTTCAGTACACTGCGGCAATCCGCCAAGCAGTTACATGAACAGACCGATTTCGCCATTACAGCTAATTACGGAAGCTTATTTTTCGAGCTCAGCCAGTGGATATTTCGCAACGATGATTTTTTTATCCGGTTGGTAACTGAAAAGAATATGATCGAAAAACTGCTTGATAAACTTACAGAGATTCATCTTGAAAGGCTTGAGCCGTTTATCGATGCCGTTTCCCCCTACGCGCAGGTGATTATTTTTGGGGACGATCTAGGCATGCAAAACAATTCTTTGATTTCACCTGCCATGTATCGCGAGCTATTTTTTCCACGGCACAAAGAGATTTTTAAATATGTCAAAAATAAATCAAACCTGCATACTTTTCTTCATAGCTGCGGCGCCATTTCAAATTTGATGCCGGACCTCATTGAGGCGGGACTGGATATTATCAATCCGGTCCAGATAAATGCAACGGGAATGGAATCGGAGAAGTTAAAACGGGAGTTCGGAAAAGACCTGGTATTCTGGGGCGGGGGAGTGGATACCCAACATACTCTCTTTTATGCCACAGAACAGAAAATCAGGGATGAAGTAAGGAAAAATTGTGAAATTTTTATGCAGGACGGGGGCTTTGTCTTCTCTCAGGTGCATAATATTCTCGCTGGAATCCCAACGAAAAACATTATCGCCATGTATGATGAGGTAAACCGCTTACGGTATTAGAGCCCATTAAATATATGTTTCATCGCCATGTAGAAGCTGGTGTCGACATTTGCTAGTCGGATGGTGCGGCCGCAGCGAGAACGGCCAAAGAAGTCGTATAAGGTCCGTCTTCTTTCTCTCTGAGCTGTAGGCTCTCGAAACTGAAAGCTCTACGAGCCGGAAGCCGAGCTGGAAGCGGCGGAATCGATTATTAATCAAAATTTATAAAATGGCAGAGCGAAACCTCCCCTCCGGCCTGTGAGCCCATGAAGCCTACGGGCTGGAAGCGGGCTCGTAGGGGTTGTAGCGCCTGCGCCTCGAATAGCAACACCCACAAATCTTCAATTCCGGCGTCGCCGGGTTGGGAGGATATCATCCATGACGGATTTACTATTTGAATGTTTAAAAACCGAAACCCTGGGGCCTGTAATTTCGGAAAAGGAGGCCGGACAACTTTCCAAAGATGTGCTCGAAGGGGTGGCCAACCTCAAGGTCTACCCTCGGTCCATCGTTGCGGCCAGTAAAACCCTCTACTTCCTGGGACGCCGGGAAAAGGACAAGCTTTTAGGCCTTATTTCAGAGAACCCTCAATCCGGAGAGGATTTTGGCGGGCACCAGGAAAAGGTTACCATAGCGGGCAAAGAAGTATATCTAACGGTGGCCCCGGCCCAGCCGGCAAATGCCGCTCTTTTGCGGGAGACCCTTCCTTTTTTAAAGCCCCAACTACTAGGGACCCAAAAATCGGCCGGATGCGGCGACCGTCTGGCCCTGGCCACTCCGGGCCATATCAGGGCCATTCGCAAGAGCAGCCTGGCCCCGATTTTCGCTCAACAGTCCGTCCGGGAAAACGAGCGTACCGGCCGGACACCGCAACAAGTCTTAGACGACGCCATGTGGGGGGTATTCCAGGAAGGCTGGCGGGAAGGATACGGTGCCGATGCCGATCACTTGAAAACCACGGCCGATATCGATGCCTTTGCGTCCGCCGGATACACCTTCATCACCATCGATCCGGGCGAACACGTGGACGATGGGGCCAATACGGCTTCCCCTGAAGTGCTAAAGGAAAAGTTCGAGAACCTGCCTTGGCAGAAACTCGAAACCAAACCCGAAGATTTGATAAACGCGATGGCCGAAAGAGTGTACCATTTGGACGATATATCGGCCAACGTCTCTCGTGCGGACCTGATTCGAGCCGCGGTGAAATATGGCCGGGTCGTGGCCCATACGCTGGACATGTATCGCCATCTAACCCGGGTCATGAGTGAACGACCCTTTGAAATGGAAGTCAGCGTGGATGAGACCGAATCGGAGACCACCTTGACCGAGCACATTTATATTGCCTCGGAGTTAAAACGGCTGGGTGTCGAATGGGTCAGCCTCGCACCTCGGTACGTGGGTGATTTTGAAAAAGGCGTGGATTATATCGGCGATTTGGAATCCTTCCGAGACTCTTTCAAACGCCATGCGGCCGTCGCCCGTAGTTTCGGGCCATACAAGCTGAGTCTTCATTCCGGATCGGATAAATTCAGCATCTACCCCATTGCGACCGAATTGACCGGCGGCCTGGTGCACCTCAAAACCGCCGGCACCAGCTACCTTGAAGCCTTAAGAACCATTTCCCGATTCAACCCGGCCCTTTTTCGCAAAATTGTTCGTTTTGCTATCGAGTGTTATCCGCAAGACAGAGCCACCTATCACGTATCGGCCTTAGTGGACAAAATGCCCGGGCTTGAGGTAACCGCGGATGACGACCTGACGGAAATGCTCGAAAATTTCGACGCCCGGGAAATACTGCATGTCACCTATGGCTCGGTGCTCAACAGTCCGAAGTTGAGGGAAGCCTTCTTTGACGAATTAATCAGGCGCGAAGAAGCCTATACGCAAACCGTCGAAGCCCATTTTGACAAGCACTTCAGAGCTTTTGAATAAAATTGGAGAACGTCATGAGTTACTTGGAAGAGCTTTTCAGCCTGGAAGGCCAAACAGCCATTGTGGCCGGTGGGGCCGGTGTGATCGGTGTTAACATGTCCCAGGCCTTGCTCAAGGCCGGGGCCAAGATCGCTGTGTGGAGCCGCACCCAAACGTCAATTGACCAGGCCCTCGATCAACTGAATCGCGACGATGGCGCTTCGGGTTCCACCTTTGGTTGCCGGGTGGATACCGGAGTCGAGGCCGAGGTCAGAGAGGCCCTGAAGGCAACCGAAGCGGCCCTGACCACGCCGGAAATCCTTATCAACGCGGTCGGCGGCAATTTGGGCAAGGCCCCATTTATCCAAAGCGATCTGGAACAGTTTGAAGAAGTGCTGAAACTGAACCTGACCGCCGGTCTGATGGTCCCCACCAAAGTCGTGGCCTCCTATTGGATTGAAAAAAAAATACAAGGTTCGATTATTAACCTGACCTCGATGGCATCCTACATGCCGCTATCGGGTGTTTGGGGATATAATGCCGCCAAGGCCGGCGTGCTAAACCTGACCCTGGCTACAGCCAATGAATTCGCTCCTTACGGTATTCGGGTCAACGCCATCGCCCCCGGATTTTTCCTGGGCAAGCAGAATCGCGCCCTTTTAATCGACCAAAAAACGGGTGAATACACCGACCGCGGCAAAGCCGTCATTGCCCACACCCCTTTCAAGCGTTTTGGTGAACCCCAGGAACTGGCCGGCGCCACCCTGTATCTAGCCAGCGCCAAAGCCTCCGGTTTTGTTACCGGGGTGTCCATACCCGTGGATGGGGGATATCTGGCTTTTAATATATAGGCGCCGCCTTGTCTGCGAGCGTCCGGTCTGATCGGGAAAGAAACCTAACTGGAACCTTAAAAAGTTCAAATATACCAATTTAAGTGATTTAGATTGTGGGAGCGGCTTCCAGCCGCGATTATGCAATTATGGCTATAGAACGATTTTTTTTCGCGGCTGGAAGCCGCTCCCACGAGAAATTGATGTAAAGTAAAGCGAATGACATTGATCCCCGATTCCATGAGGCTCTTAAAGATATGGGCTATAAAGTCAAACGCATAGCGGCCGAAGAAGCTCAGGCGGCTTATTTGAATTTCACACGAAGTGAGCGGGATAGCGGGTGCTCAACTGAGTCATAATCGGTGGGAATATCAATCTTTCTGGCAAACGAAATCTCTCCGCGGCAAACGCGAAGTATCATGTTTTTAAACTTTAACTCACTTTTATCGCAGCAAGCTGCGAAGAATTAAACCCAGGAGAGATTTATGGAAACCAAAATGACGATGGCAACAAAAAATCACGATGTAACAATCTCTGCAGAGGCGGTTAAATCCATTATCGAGGCGGACACGCCCAGAGAATTGTTTGAGAACAAGCGGGTGCTGGTCCTGACCCCGGATACCACCAGGACCTGTCCCTTGCCGATGATGGTGCAGTCCGTAAGGGAAACGATCGGCTGCCGAGCGTCAAAGCTGGATTTTATGGTGGCCTTGGGCACTCATCAGACGCTTTCAGAAGAAAATATACTAAAATTATATGGCCTTAGCCGAGAAGACCAACGGGAAAAATACGCCGACTCCCGATTCTTGAATCATAGATGGGACTTGCCTGAAACGTTAATCCAGGTGGGGCAAATTACCCGGGACGAAGTGGAAGCGGTGTCCGGCGGACGTTTAAGTGAAACGGTGTCCATCGACATCAATAAAGCGGTCTTTGACTATGACTTGGTGTTTATCTTGGGTCCGGTATTTCCCCATGAGGTGGTTGGATTTTCCGGCGGCGCCAAATATCTCTTTCCCGGCATTTCCGGTGGAGAATTCCTGCATTTCTTCCACTGGCTCGCTGCCATCATCACCTGTCGAAACATCATCGGCTGCAAAGACACGCCGGTGCGACAAATGATTGATAAGGCCATGGAAAAAATAGAGACACCGGTTCATTGCGCAGCCATGGTCGTCAACCATACGGGCGGTTTAAGCGGCTTTTATGTTGGAGACTATCGAAGTGCCTGGTCACAAGCGGCCGATCTGTCCGCTAAAATGCACATTGTCACCAAAAAGGCGCCGTATCAAACTGTTTTGGGACGGTGTCCGCATCGGTATGATGAAATCTGGACCGCCGGCAAGGTGATGTACAAGCTGGAACAAGCGGTCACCCAAGGAGGAGACCTGATTATCTATGCCCCCCATATTAAAGAGATCTCGACCACTTGGGGGGAATACATAGAAAGAATCGGCTATCACGTCCGGGATTACTTTTTGACCGACATGGACCGCTTCAAAGACATCCCCCGCGGCGTCCTGGCCCATTCCACTCACGTCCGGGGCAGCGGGACCTTTGAAAACGGTCTTGAAAAACCGGACGTTAACGTCATTCTGGCCACCGGCATCCCCAGAGAAAAATGTGAACGTGTCAATCTGGGTTACATGAATCCGGATGATATCGATCTCTCCCGATATAGAGATAAGGAAGACCAGGGAATATTGTTCGTGGATAATGCCGGGGAGACATTATACCGTCTGGGAATTGACACATATAGTCACCAGACTTAATATGAGCTTTATCACATCAACTCAGGCATGCATAAAAATAAGATCTTATGGGAGAAATATAGTCTAAAAATGTATGGTAACACCAAGGTTGAGCGGTTCAAAGTTCAGGGTTGAAAAACTCCCAACGAACTCATATCAAAGGGATTTAACCGTCAAGAGTTAGGAGCGCCTATTCACCCAATGGGTAAATTTGGGTATTCCGGATCTTGATCAATATATTATGCAGTTTCAAACAGTTTGAACCTTTGAACCTTGAACCCTGAACCTGGAACCGATAATTTTAGGTATAAGTAAGGAGGTTGCATGAATTTATCAGATTTTGGATTAATCGGTCTGGCCGTGATGGGCGAGAATCTGGTTTTAAACTTGGAAAGAAATGGTTTTAAGGTCGCGGTTTACAATCGCACCACCGATAAAGTGGACGACTTTGTCCAGGGCCGGGCTAAAGGCAAGCAAATCAAGGGGTGCTACACCCTCGAGGAACTGGTGAGCAGCCTTAGCCGTCCGCGCAAAGTGATGCTGCTGGTCAAAGCCGGTCAGGCGGTGGATAATTTGATCGAGCAATTAGTGCCATTGCTGGAATCCGGCGATATCATTATTGACGGTGGCAACAGTCATTTCCCGGATACCATTCGCCGCACCGATTCTGTGGAGTCCAAAGGGCTGCTTTACATCGGGACCGGCGTTTCGGGTGGGGAAGAAGGCGCCTTGCTGGGACCCTCCATCATGCCCGGCGGTTCACCCGCTGCCTGGGAACATGTGAAGGACATCTTTCAAAAAATCGCCGCCAAGACGGATGAAGGCCAAGCATGTTGTGACTGGGTCGGCGAAAACGGTGCCGGACATTTCGTGAAAATGGTGCACAACGGCATCGAATACGGCGACATGCAGATGATCTCAGAGACCTACCATTTAATGAAAGAAGGCTTGGGCATGAGCAATCAAGCCATGCACGAGGCGTTTGCCCAATGGAACCGGGGGAAGTTGGACAGCTATCTGATCGAGATTACAAGGGACATCTTGGCCTATAAGGATGAAGACGGCCGCTACGTCGTGGATCTGGTACTCGACGCGGCCGGGCAAAAGGGGACCGGCAAATGGACGGCCATCGCCGCACTGGATGAAGGACAACCCCTAACCCTGATCGGAGAGGCCGTCTTTGCCCGGGCGCTCTCCTCTTTCAAGGCGGAACGTGTCAAGGCCTCTAAATTGCTCATCGGGGCCGAGGGGCAATTTGAAGGCGACACCGATCAATTCGTAAATGATTTGGAGCAGGCCCTGTATGCTTCCAAAATCGTCAGCTACGCCCAGGGTTATCAACTCATGCGGGCCGCGGCCGAAACGTATAAATGGCGTTTGAACTATGGCGGCATCGCCCTCATGTGGCGCGGGGGCTGCATTATTCGCTCCGTCTTTTTGGGGAAAATCAAGGAAGCCTTTGAACGTGATCATGAATTGGTGAATTTGATTATAGATCCCTTCTTTAATGCAGAAATTCAAAAAGCACTGCCGGCCTGGCGCCGGGTTGTCAGGACCGCTGTGGATTTGGGCATTCCCGTACCGGCACTCAGCGCTGCATTGGCCTATTACGACGGCTATCGTTGCGAGCGGTTGCCCGCCAACCTGCTCCAATCGCAGCGGGATTACTTTGGCGCCCATACCTACGAACGGGTGGACAAGCCCCGGGGCCAATTTTTCCATACCAATTGGACCGGACGCGGCGGTACAACGGCTTCAAGCACCTACAACGCATGAGCCTCGGCATGGATAAACCGCTTAGGTGGGATAAAACAAGCTTAGATATCATCTTGCCCAAACCGGACAAGCTGGAATTGAATATTGACGATTGAAGATTGAAGATTTGTTGTATCGCTTCGCTCTGTCTTTTCAATATAAGTCGATAGCATTTCTCTCCGAGCCGCAGGATCTCCGAGCCGGAGGCTAAAATATTAATCTGGCTATGGGAAAAATCAGGCGCAAACATGATGTGATTTCAATAAATAGGAACTAAAGTGAGCTTCCAGGACTTGGTGGCAGACAGATTGGCGGTTCCGAACAAAACCATAAACAAAAATGCATACCAGCGTTGCCCTTGGAGGCAATCCAAACGGAAAGGATGTTTTCAATGCAAATCGAATTGAGAGAAAGTTGTGATTATGCCTTACTAGTGCCCACCAGCATGGGTGTGCGCCTGACGCCTTTAGGTGGCCAGCCCGTGCATTGCAGTGATACCTTCACCTTGAAGGCTACCAGCGCCGAGACCAACGTGGCCAGTGTGTCTTCCTATCTGGGTCTGCCGGTCAAAGTGCTGACAAGCTTTGTCAAAGATAATCCGTTTGCGCAGTTTATCAAAGACAATTTGGCGAGCCGTCACATGGATTACGAGGGCAAAGAAATCGACCAGGGCGGTCCCTGGGGGTATCGTCACCAGATCAATGTGGCCGACAGCGGTTACGGTTCACGTGGCCCGCGCGTCTACAACGATCGTGCCGGTGAGGTCGGCCGGACGCTGAACGTGAAGGACTTCGACCTCGACCATATTTTCGGACAGCAAGGTGTCAAGATCGTACACTTGACCGGCTTGGTGGGCGCACTATCGCCCGAGACGGGCACATTCTGCCTGCAGCTTGCCCGAACAGCCAAGCAATACGGAACCCGAATCTCCTTTGATCTCAACTACCGCGCCACGTTTTGGAAAAACCGCGAGCAGGAACTCCGCGATCTGTTTAGCGAAATTGCGAGCCTATCCGATATCCTGGTCGGAAACGAGGAGGATTTCCAGCTATGCCTGGGGATCGAGGGTCCGGAAGCGGGTGGTGACGACCTCGCCAACAAAATTGATCGGTTTAAGGGGATGATTGACCGCGTTAAACAAGCCTTTCCAAATGCCGGTGTTTTTGCCACAACCCTTCGCCAGGTAGTAAGCACCAATTGCCACTTGTGGGGCGCCATCATGTCCGTCGGTGATCAATGGCATGTCGTCGAACCCCGGGAAATTACCGTACTCGATCGTATCGGTGGCGGAGACGGTTTTGTCGGCGGTTTGCTCTACGCCATTCTGAAAGACTGGGACCCGGAAAAATGGATTCAGTTCGGTTGGGCCAGCGGTGCTCTGGCCACGACGCTTTATACCGACTACGCCCAGCCTGCGGATGAAGAGCAAATTTGGAGCATCTGGCACGGTAACGCTCGTGTAAAGCGATGAGCATCGAAAAATGACCGAATTAGACAATTATACTTCCTGTGCGTTCATTTTCAGCACTACATCTTCCAGGTTCCCTCGGAAGGGGCCCGGAGCTTCCAGTTTCAATGACACCAAAGCTGCGGCAAATTGCAGCGCTTTGAATGGCCCGTCGCCTTGTGTTCGGCGGGCCAAATAACTGCAAAACAACGTATCGCCTCTTCCGGTACGACCATTTAATGTGCGTGGGGTCAAAGGCGCTTTGTATATGTTGCCTTGATACGCCAGAACAAGTTCTTTGTTGTGAGAAATCACCACCTCTGAAGGACCCATCGATGCCATTTCCAAAGCAGCTTCAGCCAGATCTGTTTTGGCGGTAAAAATCTCGGCTTCCATCGCATCGGCTTTTAAATAGGTGACCGATTTTAGCGCCTGGGTCGCTTCATCCGGTTTTTCCAAAATTAATTTTGAATCTCGACAGACGCGCAGAAGACCTTGGATATCCAGCCCTACTTTTGCAATACGGGTCATGGACTGAAGGGTTCGTAGTGGAATTTCTCCATCGATCAACGCCGCAGCATGAATAATCTTGGTGGTTATATTGGGCAGATTCTCCGGGGAAAACGCATCAACTGCTGCCAGGCAGGTGCAGGAGCGACGCTCCTTGTCACTTGAATAGTAGACATTGCGGATGGAAGTTGTTCTTTTAGAGGGTAACGCCCAAACCGGGATGTGCGCATCATGAAACTGATCGAGAAGATGTTGATCTTCTTCCGCTAATTTTGTGATGACGCCGACCTTACTGCCCGAGTGTATGGCTGAAAATGCACCGTAGGTGACCGCTCCGCCGATGGTGCTTTCATGCCGGTCGATGTATATGTTCTCATCCTTGGATACGGCTCCGACCAACACCAAGTCAAGCGCGCCTTCATTAAGACTCTCGGACATGGTTCAGCTCACAGCTCCAATCAATATTTTCCAGCAGTACCGGCCACGACACTGATAAAGAGTGGACGCGACTTCCTGCAGCAGCATGTATTCCTGAAAATCGATCATCTTAAATAGGTTGGTTTGAACCTGCCAGGAGCGGTGCCAACCTGAATATCAGCAGAATATACTTGTCTTGAGAAATAGTCAATATCTCCAGGCACGATCAATTTAAACTGTTAAAATTCTTGACACCACAAATGATCAATATATACTGGAGCGCAGGCATTCGGAGCAGGGATCCTATAAAAATCTATCAAGAAAGGAGGTTCGTATGAAAAGAATGATTTTCAGGTTGCTGCTGGTTGCAGTTTTTGTTTTTAGCGGGTTTACAGCTGTCCAGGCAGCGGAAAAGGTTCTTCATATTTACGACGCATTTGATACGGAAGAAGCAAAGTATTATATCGACGCATTTGAGAAGGAAACAGGAATCGATGTCGTCTGGGTCAGGATGTCTTCCGGTGAGGTTTTGGCCAGGGTTGAGGCCGAAGCCGCAAACCCACAGGCCACGGTATGGCATGCGGGATCCAATACGTCCCATATAAATGCCGCCTCAAAAGGATTGCTGGCCCCTTACAAGCCCAAAACAGATTTCGAATTGACCGACGCGCTGCATGCCGAAGACTGGGCCTGGACGGGATTTTATTCCGGCGCCATCGGGTTTGTTAGCAATACCAAGTTTTTAGAGAAACAGGGAGTCAAGGCCCCTACCTCCTGGGATGATCTTCTCAATCCCGCCTTCGCTAAAAATGTTGCCATGGCCTATCCCTATACTTCCGGTACGGCCTACACAACCTATGCGACCCTGATTCAGATGCACGGACTTGAAAAAACGCTGGATTGGTGGGAAAAATTCGACAAGCAAAGCATTCATCAGTATACCAAATCGGGTACCGGCTGCATCCCCATGGTCGGGTTGGGAGAAGTCGCCGTGGGAATATCGTTTTCGCATGACATTCTTGCCAAAGGCGTCAACAAGGGCTACCCGGTGGTTATGACCTTTCCCAAAGAAGGCACCGGCTATGAAATCGGTGGCCTGTCTCTCATCAAGGGAGGTCCTGAACCGGAACTGGGTAAACAATTTATCGACTGGTGCTTCACCAAAAAAGCCCAGAATCTTTTTCAGAAGTATAACCGTTTGCCTGTGAACCCCAAAGCGACAGTGGCCGAAGGTTCCGTCACCCTGGATCAGGTTAAGTTGATCGAGTACAATCACATCTGGGCCGGCCAGAACAAGGGTGAGATGGTCAAAGCCTGGCGAGACCGAATCGGCAAATAAATGAAAAGGTTTCATCAGAAATAGTCCCTGCTACTGGTTCATCCAGCGGCAGGGATTTTTTGTTTTTACCTAACGAGTGGAGTATGTCAAAACTTTTGTTGGGTTTCGCTGATAGCACCTAAATGGCTGGTAAGTAAGTTATAGTTCCATTTAATATTTGAGTTTTTTGCGACCATATCATGATCAAGACAAGCAGAAAAAGGCAGGAGATCGTCGGAAATTTACGGCTGCTATGGAAAGAGCCATTGCTGCTGGTGTTCATCATAGCTATTTTCTACTTTTTATTGATCTTCGTGCTCTTTCCTTTATACATGGTTTTTAAGACCAGCTTGATTGTCGATAAACAATTTGACCTCTCGAACTATCTGGCAATTTTCTCAAAAAGGTATTATTTTCAGCCATTTATTAACAGCATGATCCTGGGGGTATGTGCAGCGACAGCGGGAACCATCCTGGGCTTTGCTTTCGCTTACGCCATTACGCGGACACCCTTACCATTTAAGCGTTTCTTCCGAATGACGGCAACATTGCCCATTATCTCGCCGCCCTTTGTCGTTGCCTTGGCAGCAATTCTGCTTTTTGGAAGATCAGGTAGCCTCAACCCCATCGTCAGTCAGATTATCGGTGAATACTCGATATATGGGCTGGGAGGATTAGTGCTGGTAGAAACCATCGCTTATGGTCCCATCGCTTTTCTGGTGCTCTATGGCGTTCTGCAGGCCATCGATCCTGCCCTGGAAGAAGCAGCTATGGATCTGGGAGCCTCCAGGGCGAGGGTCTTTGCCACCGTAACCCTGCCACTGGCCATTCCCGGTATTGCCAGTGCCTGGCTTCTGGTGTTTATCGAATCCATGGCCGATTTCGGCAATCCCATGGTTTTATCCGGAGATTTTAGGGTCCTTTCCGTACAGGCGTTTTTACAGATTACCGGCATGTATGACATCTCCAGGGGGTCTACCCTGGCGATTCTCCTGCTCATACCCACGGTAACCGCCTTTTTTCTTCAAAAGTACTGGGTCGCAAGAAAATCATATGTCACGGTTACCGGACAGCCCACCGGTGCAACCATTAAGCGGCTGGAATGGTATATCAAGCTGCCGGCCTACAGCCTCTGTTTCTTGTTTGCCGGAATTGTGTTTCTCTTTTATGGCATGGTTATCTGGGGCTCTTTTCAAACCCTCTGGGGAGTGGATGCGACCCTCACGCTCCGTAATTATGTGGAGATGTTCCAGGTGGGCAAGGATTACATTGTTGATTCTTTGGCCCTTTCAACGCTGGCGACACCGCTAACCGGTGTGTTGGGGATGTTTATCGCTTTTCTGGTCATCCGCAAGAAATTTATCGGACGCGGATTGATGGAGTTTGTGTCCATGCTGACCTTTGCTGTTCCAGGTACGGTTGTGGGCATCGGATATATCCTGGCCTTTAACCAGAGGTCCGCCCTGTTTCCATTTGTACTGACCGGAACTGCCTGGATCATTATTACACTGCTGATATTCAGAAACATGCCGGTTGGCATACGGTCGGGCATTGCCGCCCTTCAACAGATCGATCCGTCGATTGAGGAAGCTTCCACGGACCTGGGTGCCGACAGCAATAAAACCTTCAGGAAAATAACCCTACCGATGATCGCACCGGCCTTTTTTTCAGGCCTGGCCTTTAGTTTCGTCAAAGCGATGACCGCCATCAGTGCGATTATCTTTGTTGTGTCGGGTAAATGGAATCTGATTACGGTGGCCATCCTGGGTTTTGTGGACAACAGTCAGTATGCCCAGGCAGCGGCCATGAGCCTTCTGCTGATTGTCATTGTTCTCATAGCACTTAGCGTTATTCAGCTCGTTGTGAGCCGTATTGGTAAAGGGGCGAGAACCGTAAGTATTGTTAATTAAACAGAGGTTATGGGATGCGGCAAGACTATCTTGTTCTTAAACACCTTGTTAAAGTATTTGGCACGGGTGAAGCTGCCTTTACGGCCGTTGACAATGTAAACATTGACGTCCAAGAAGGGGAGTTGGTGACGCTTTTGGGACCATCCGGTTGTGGAAAGACAACGACCCTCAGGATGATTTCCGGTTTTGAGCTTCCCACATCCGGTGAAATACGTATTGATGGTGAAGATGTCAGTACGACGCCACCCAACCAGCGACCCACCACCATGGTATTCCAAAACTATGCCCTCTTCCCGCATTTGACGGTGTTTGAGAACATCGCCTATGGACTGAAGATACGGCGGCGCTCAGCTCATAGCATTCGTGAGCAGGTCGAGAACATCATGCAGCTTGTTGGCCTGGAGGGACTGGCCGAACGCGCTCCGGCTCAGCTTTCAGGAGGCCAGCAGCAACGCGTCAGTCTGGCCAGATCTCTGGTAATGGAGCCCAAGGTGCTTCTGCTCGATGAGCCGCTTTCCAACCTTGACGCCAAGCTGCGGGTGTCCACCCGGCTGGAGATTCGCAAGCTGCAGCAGCGGGTGGGAATAACATCGGTCTATGTGACCCATGATCAGGAGGAGGCCATGACCCTATCTGATCGGGTGGTTATCATGCATCAAGGAAAAATCATGCAGATTGGAAGCCCCCAGGCAATTTATGCCAAACCGGCAAACCGTTTCGTGGCTGATTTTATTGGCAAGGCCAACTTTCTGGAAGGTCGGGTTGGAAGCATGCCCTCCAATGATGAAATTGTACTCGACATATTGGGCAAGAAATTTCAGGTTGTTGTGCAAAAGGGTTCCTTTTCAGAAGGGCAACGCGTGCTTCTGGTCGTTCGGCCGGAATCTGTAAAGCTGATACCCAAAATGCCGGACACCCTTACCGGCACCGTTCAAGAAGCAGTTTACCTGGGTTCACAGATGGTGTATGAGGTTGAGATTGAAAAAAATATTATCACCGTGGAAATTGCCAATCCTCAGGAGCATATGGTTTTTAAAGCGGGTGAGGAAGTGACGATAAATTTTCAGGAAAAAAGCCTGCATATTTTACCCTACGAGGAGGTGCAGTAGGCAACTGGACTGGTGAAAATCATGATTTAATTTTAAATACAAGTTTGACCATAGGTCTTTGTTGACAGGGTTTTAGCGGTTATGTATAGTCAAATTTTCTACGTTATCGAAACGATCCATCACAATTAGATAGAAAGGAAAGGTTCATGAAAAGCTTAGTCTTAGACGCCAAGTGGGAGCCCAAATCTGAGTATAAACTCTCGGATTGGGAAAAGGAAACGGGTAAGGCCATCAGCGGATGTCAGGTCTGGAAAGGACCCAAGTTGGAGGTTCGGTCCTGGCCGGATTGTACTCCGGGTCCCAAGGAAGTGCTGATTGAAGTAAAGGCCTGCGGTGTGTGCGGCTCGGATATGCACTTTTATGAAACGGACGAGGACGACTATATCCTATATCCCGGCCTGACCAAATTCCCCACCATCCTGGGCCATGAGTTCTCGGGCAAAGTGGTTGAAGTGGGGAAGGAGGTCACTCTCCTTAAAGAAGGCGACATGATCACCGCCGAAGAGATGATCTGGTGCGGCCGATGCATCCCCTGCCGCAATGGGTATCCCAACCACTGCCTCAACCTCGAGGAAATCGGTTTTACGATCCCGGGAGCCTTTGCCAATTTTATCGCCATCGACGAGAAGTTCTGCTGGAAGATCGATGCGGTGGCCGAGCGGTTTGGTGACGAGGAAAAGGCTTATGAAGTGGGCGCTCTGACCGAACCGACCTGCGTGGCCTACAACGGTATGTTCGAGCGGGGCGGGGGGTTTCGTCCCGGACATTACGTCTCCGTTTTCGGCGCCGGATCCATCGGACTGGCCGCCATCGGACTGGCCAAAGCCGCCGGGGCCGGAACCATCGCCGCTTTTGAATTATCTCCCAATCGCCGTGCGTTGGCCGGGCAGGTCGGCGCCGATTACGTTTACGATCCCACCCAGGTCACTCCCCATGAAGTCTTGATGGAACTGAGCAACGGTGAAGGGTTTGATTTCCACGTCGAAGCCGCCGGTGCGCCGCATCTGGTCGTTCCCGAAATGGAAAAATCCCTGGCGATCAACGGCAAAATCATTCAGATCGGACGCGCAGCCCAACGGGTACCCATGTACCTCGAAACTTTCCAGGTACGCCGCTCACAATTCTTCGGCGCCCAGGGACATTCGGGGCATGAGACCTTTCCCAACGTTATCCGCCTGGTAGCCGCCGGCCGGTTGGATTTAAGTCCCATTATCTCCGCCCGCTATTCCCTGGCTAACGCCGTGGATGCCATCGCAAAATCCACCGATCGCAGTGACGGAAAAATAATGGTAAAACCTTAGATAAGCCCAGATAGACAATATATCGCCCATGATGGTTTCATGGGCGATTAACAACCGTCCCAATATCCGAGAAGAAACCGGGTAAAAAATCCTTCGGGCAGAATCCCTCATTGATAAAAAAACCGGTCGTCATCCCCTCATTTCTTCACAAAAGCAGACTTTCTTTCCGGGTTAAAATTATGATACTATGCCTGTGGGTCGGAGGTAAAATTTTCATAGCGGGATAGAACAATCCAATTGAGGGGCGCAAAAGTGGCTTATTCGAACCGACGGCTAATACCGCAGATGCTGCAAGACCGCTTCACAAATTCGCTGCTGCCCTTAGTCAACCGCTGTTCAAAATGGGGGTTAAGTCCCAACGCCGTTACCATTGCAGGTGTCGTCATAACGCTGTTTGGCGCGGCAGCCTTTGTGATGGGGTATTTGCGGCTGGCAGGCATATTGACGTTGTTAGGGGGTTTCTGCGACACGCTGGACGGGTCGATAGCAAGAACTTCCGGCCGGGCTTCGCGGTTTGGTGCCCTATTGGATTCCGCCGTCGATCGTTACGCTGAATTTATAATGTATCTGGGAATCGGTGCCTACTTTATCCTTTTTGAAGATTACAGCACGGCAGCGGGCACCTTTCTGGCCCTGTGCGGATCGTTCATGGTCAGTTACACACGTGCACGCGCTGAAAGCCTGGGATTTGAAGCCAAACTGGGGTTTATGCAACGTCCCGAACGTATCGTGCTGATCGGGCTGGGAGCACTAATTCACATCACTGTATTTAAAATTGCTATTTGGCTCGTCGCCGTTCTGTCCAACTACACGGCCCTTCAAAGAATTCGATTCGTTTACAAACAAAATTCGGACATAAGCAAGGAACTGGATAAAATATGAATTACGATGTCAATATCGTCGGCGGAGGGCCGGCCGGTTTATTTTCAGCCTATTACTTAAGTGAGCACTCTGACAAAAGACGTCCCATCACCAACCACCTTCCCTACCCTGGCAGCGGTGTCAATGCCGACTTCCTTCAATGCCGTCAATAAACTATCGGCCTCGGTAGCCGGTAGAGACAGCAAAAGTCCTCCGGAAGTCTGGGGATCAAACAAAAGTTCTTCTTCCGCCAGGGTTTTGCCGTGAACCATCTCCCAAGAATTTTCCACCAGCTTTCGATTGGCCGGATTGCTGCCGGTGGTCTCTCCCCGCTGATACATCTTAAATGCATTTGGGTAAAACGGCAGGGCCGCATAGTCCAGCTCAATTTGCACACCGCTGCCTCGCGCCATCTCAAAGGCGTGACCCATAATACCGAATCCGGTGATATCCGTGCAGGCATGAACCTTATAATTTAGCGCCGTCTCGATCGCTTTTGCGTTCAGGCCGGCCACCAGGGGTAAGATGGCTTCAAGATCGGGATAAGGGAGTTTGCCGGATCTTCCGGCGTTGAAAAGGACACCCGTCCCCAGCGGCTTGGTAAGTATCAGGGCATCTCCCGCCTGGCAGCCACGATTCGTCAGGATGCGGTCGGGATGAACACGTCCCGTAACCGCCAGACCGAATTTGGGTTCATTATCGTCGACGGAGTGACCACCGGCCATCGACGCGCCGGCTTCTCTGATTTTGTCACTGGCGCCGTGCAAAATATCCTTCAACAACCCCATATCCAGCTTCTTGGATGGAAACATCACCAGATTTAAAGCCGTCAGCGGTTTGCCCCCCATGGCATAGACATCGGAAAGCGAATTAGCGGCGGCAATCTGCCCGAACCAGTAGGGATCGTCCACCGGTGGTGTAATATAATCCACCGTGCTGATAAAAGCAATTTCCGGGGTCAGGCGATAGACTGCAGCGTCATCGCTGGTTTCATACCCCACCAATAAATTCTCGTCTCCGGATACTTCAAGTCCCTTCAATGCTGCCGACAGATCCGTCGGACCGATTTTGGCCGCTCACCCGCAAGTACGGGATAGGCCCATCAAAGTCTTATTTTTCGCGAAGAGCATGGGTTATTCCTTTCTAAACTGTGTGGGTCCGGACATAAAAACCGGGTACTAACGTAATTATCAAATCCAAAATTTCAATCCTAATATCATGGATAGGTCGGCGAAATCAATCCAGCAGCATTTTTTTGTTTGACACTTAAAAGAACAATTTTCTATAACGACCAAAATTCAGAACTACTGATGTGTCGTAAAATCTGATTCAACAGAAACGTCAGAAATCGCGTCCATAAAACTGAATTTGGGCAAATTGTTCTGAATTTTATTAATTTCAGGTCTCTAACTAATATAAAGGACGTCGATAATACCTTTTTCTGGGTTATCGTTTATCGTTCCATTTATTTATGATAAAATCTATTGCATCTTGAATTTACGCTTATTTTTACTACAAATTTTGTAGGTTCTTTAGATATCAGGGTCTCCCGAGAAGTTTTTCCAATTGGGGTCAAGAGCCCTGAAATTAAACACCTAACCTTTGAATCAGGAGGAAAATGATGAAATTCGCAATTATCGGCACAGGTATTATGGGACGCGGCTGGATCACACAATGCGTGATGACCGGGCATGAAGCCCACTGTTATGACGGCAACAAGGAAATTCTGGCCGGAACGATCGATGCCAGCGAAAAACTGACCGGCAAAGTGGCCAAAAAATTTAAAATCGATGATCCGGATTTCGTATCGAAAGCCGTCAAGAAAATTACGACCTATGAGGATAAGGAAGCCTTTATGGAAGCAGCCAAAGGCTGTGATGTCTTTTTAGAGGTCATATTCGAAGATCTGAAGCTCAAATGTACGGTACTGTCGGAATTATTACCCCAGCTCCCTGACAATGTGGTGTTCTGGTCCAATACCAGCAGCCTGGATATTAATCCCATGGCCGAGGCCGGCGGCCGACCGGATCGTTCCATTATTACCCATGGCATGAATCCGGTGCCCATGATGCCAGGTGTCGAGGTCGTGCCGGGTGCCAAAACCAACGCTGAAACTGTGGAGTTCACCCGTCAGACACTACTCGACATGAAAAAGGCACCTTTTCTGGCACCCAATATTCCCGGATTCTGGGTCAACCGGCTGCTTGTTCCTCAAATGCTGGATGCCGTTCGTCTCTTGGAGCAGGGAAAAATCCGGGTTGAAGACGGCGATATCGGTTTGAATACCAGTCTGGGACATCCTCAGGGAACGTTTAAGCTACACGATTTCGTCACGGCCCCCACCATGCTGCGGGTAGCACTTCAAATGTACCAGGCATCCAACGATCCCCGTATGTACCCTCCCCTGACGTTGATACGAATGGTGAAAAACGGTGAGTTCGGAGCCAGCAGCGGAACCGGCTTTTATGATTGGAGCGACCCCCGCAATCCCAAAGCTCGAGACCTGTCCCAGTATGTCATCGGTTCCGCTGAAGATATGACCGATTCGCTAAAATAGTTTCAGCTACATAGCCCCGGATTCCCCGGGGCTCAATTTCTTCATCACATCTTCATAATGAACACCAAATACGGCATCACAAAGACCTTTTTGTACAGCATGGTAATTCTGGCCTTTATATCGGTGGGCCTGGTGGGCTATTTCTGGATAATCAATGAGTATGAACGATTTAAAGAAGAAGAAGTCACTTTAAGGGTAGATTATGTCAAAACTCAAGAGAACCTTATTAAAAATGAAACCGATAAGGTAATCGACTATATCGAATATAAGAAATCCCAGGCAGAAACAAGGTTGAAACAAAACATCAGGAATCGGACCAATGAAGCACATGATATCGCTACCAATTTATACAACCAACACAGGGCGACCAAAAATCCGGATGAGCTTAAAAACATCATTAAGGATGCCTTGCGACCCATTCGCTATAACAACCAGCGCGGGTATTATTTTATCACCCGTCTGGACGGTGTTGAAATTCTGTTCGCCGATCGACCTGAAATGGAAGGTCTGAATTTAATTGATATGAAGGATACCCATGGCAAATTTGTTATCCGGGATATGATCGAAGTAATCAACGAATCCGGTGAAGGATTTTATCGCTATACCTGGACCAAGCCCAATGAGGCCGGCAAAGATTTTCCCAAGATAGCATTTATCAAGCATTTTGAACAGTTTAACTGGTTGATCGGAACGGGCGAATATCTCGATGATGTTATTAATGATATTCAGCAGGAAGTCCTGGCCCGTATTGAGAATATTACCTTCGGTGATGACGGCTATATTTTTGCAGGTCGTTGGGACGGGTTGAGTCTTTCAGGACCCGCAAAAGGTCGAAATATGATCGACATCACCGATATGAATGGCGTCAAGATCGTTCGGGAGCTGATAAAAGCCGCCAAATCAGGGGGAGGATATGTCAGCTATGTGATGCCGCAATTCAACAGCAATGCCACTTTCAATAAACTGAGTTACACCATGAAGATCCCGGAATGGGAATGGTATGTCGGTGCCGGCGTCAATGCCGATAAAGTTGAAACCATCATCCCGCAAAAAAGGGCAGCATTGCAGAAAAGAGTGAAAAATCATTATTTGAAAATCATAGCCATACTGGCAACGGTTTTGTTCCTTATCCTGTTATCTGCAAAATTCATCTCGAATCGAATGAAAAAAAGTTTTGACCTTTTTTCCGCATTTTTCTCAAATGTGGTTACAGGATCAGCTAAAATCGACTCGGAGAAACTACCTTTTGTGGAATTTGAATCCCTTGCACAGTCGGCAAACCGTATGATTCAGGAAAGAAACAGGGCTGAAGCAGCCCTGCGCGGGAGTGAGAGAAACTATCGCGAACTCGTCCAAAGTGCCAATTGCATTATTCTACGCATGGACACAAACGGCCAGGTAATCTTCTTTAACAATTACGCTCAGCGCTTTTTTGGTTATCGCGAAGAAGAAATTATCGGGAAAAATGTCGTCGGCACCATCGTTCCTCAAAAAGACAGCAGCGGCTTTGATCTGGAGGCAATGATCAAAGATATCGGGGCCAAGCCTGAACGTTATGTCTCCAACGAAAATGAAAACCTTCGACGCAACGGCGAACTGGTTAGGGTGACCTGGATGAACAAGGCCATTTATGATGAGGAGGGCAGAATCAGAGAAATCCTGGCTGTGGGAATCGATGTAACCGAAAAATGGAAGCTTGAAAAACGTCTTGCTCAGGCACAAAAAATGGAGGCCATCGGGACGCTGGCAGGCGGCATAGCTCATGATTTCAACAATATTCTGTCTGCCATCATAGGGTATACGGAACTGTCGCTAATGGATACCCCCAAAGACGACCCCATCCAAAATAATTTCAAACAGGTATTGAAGGCAGGTGGAAGGGCCAAAGAGCTTGTCCGACAGATTTTGGCCTTCAGCCGCCGGCGAGAAAACGAGTTGCAGCCGATAAAGGTCAATCTTATCGTCAATGAAGCCATTAAATTATTGCGGGCTTCATTGCCGTCAACCATTCAAATTCGTCACAACATTAAATCCAATCTTACCGTTCTGTCGAATGCCACAAATATTCATCAAATATTAATGAATCTATGCACCAATTCGAGCTATGCCATGCAGGAGGATGGGGGCATCCTAGAAGTAAACCTGTCGGATGAAAACCTGGACGCTAATTTTGCCGGACAGCATCCCGGTGTAAAACCTGGAAAATTTATTAAATTCACCGTCAGCGATACGGGTAGCGGCATGTCACCGGAGGTTTTGGGACGTATTTTCGATCCCTTTTTCACCACCAAAAAAGTAGGGCAAGGTACCGGGATGGGGCTTTCCGTGGTTCACGGCATCGTCAAAAGTCACGGCGGAGCCATTACCGTGGAAAGCTTACCGGGACAGGGAACCACCTTTAATTTATATTTACCTGCGATTGAAGTAGAATCTTCCAACCCGGAAGATAGTGTACAGCTGATGGTCACCGGAACAGAGCATATCCTGTTTGTCGACGACGAAGATTTCCAGACGGATCTTGGCAAGCGGATACTGACCCGGCTGGGATATCGGGTGACCGCCAAAACGGACAGTCACGCGGCCTTCAGACTGTTCCGCCAAAATCCAGATGATTTCGATTTGGTGATCACCGACATGACGATGCCCGCCATGACCGGAGTTATGCTGGCAGCAAAAATAATTTCAATCCGCCCGAATATCCCGGTCATCGTCTGCACCGGTTACAGCGAAAAGATCGACAAAGAAACAATCAAAAATATAGGCATCAAAGAAATTGCCATGAAACCTTTGGCCATGAAAGATATAGCTGAAATGATTCGTCGGGTATTGGATACAAAGATCGAGCGACGAGGTAAAGCATTCAAACTGAGATAGTCTTGACGCATTACCAGTTCCACTTATCATACAATCTATCGATCTCTCCGGTTTTGACCAAAGCAGGAAATCGAAAATCAAATATTTTTTTTAGCCTTTGGCCTTTATTGTTATTTGCAAAGACAAGGTATCGTTCGAGTTCCATCACCATTTCAACCGTGTAGCGAGTGATGTCGATGATGCCTTTGTTTAATACCGATTCCATATCATTGCGGGTATCCATAAAAAAATCGATCTGATCGTGATCCAGCCGACGAAGTATGGCCTCTCTGGTATCGAATTCTTTTTTAATCACCGGCACACCCAGGTATTCGTCATAGGCATGGCCATTTATCCAGGCGACTTTTTTATTTTTAAGCGATTGCGGTCCATCCCACTGACTGAATTTATTTTTTTTAAACAACACCAGCACATAATCTTTAACGAAAGGATACCTCGAACACACGGTTCCCCGAATGGTTTCCGGGTATATTCCCACTGCGGCATCCGCTTTGTGCTGTCTCACCAGACTGACTGAACTGTTATAGGATTTGGTAATAATCTTGGTCTTGATTCCCTCGGATCCATAGACGGCACGGAAAATATCCCAGTATAGACCGGTGCCGTCCCTATTGGTTGCATTGGATCTCTCTTCACTGGCAAATATGATTTCTCCGGGGATATTCCCGGCCATGGTCGGAAAATATACCAGACACAACAAAATAATTACGACAAGAAAAAAAAGGCTTTTCATATTCCAATTCCCAGATCTAACGCAATGAAGATGCGGTTTCTGCCAATCAGCGACCACCAGCATAGCCGGGAATAAGAGGATAGCCCCTTAGAGGGGTTAAGGTAACCTCTGCTGGTGGCCGCTTATTTTTAAGTCCGTAACCATTTGATCTCGTTTGGTTCAGTTGATCAACGGAATCAAAAAAGGTTGATGAATATGATGGGAGATGGTTATAGTTACACTCTAGAATTTGATCGGCATTAAAATCAAAATCTTTAACAGCGGCCAAATGATCATGAAAAATGATATTGACTCATTAAAGTTGCGCTTGAAGGAACTGGATGAGAAAATTAAAGCAGTTGAAAAACAGCTTCCTGCGCATTCGGTAAAACCGCCCATTATGGCACAACTTTTCGAACTTGAAGATGAACGAGATACCGTTTTCAAGACGCTTGAGAGATTAGGGCAAGGACACCCTGATTTATAATTCTGAGGATAGAATGAAAAAGGTTATTCGGAGGGAATTTAATTGGGGTATTGTGTAAATCATCCCGAAAGAGAGACGAATTATGAGTGCATGAAACACAATATCTATATGTGTGAAGAATGCCTGGACTGCCGTGATCCGAAAATTTACTGTAAATTCCGATCGTCTTGCCCCATTTATTTTTTAACCAAACGCAAAGGTGATCTGGACGGAGATAGAAAAGCCAAAAAAGCATCTGGCTAGCCATCTGAACACTCACGACATGGCCAACTGTATTGAGAAAAACCCTGTTAGGGAATTCGAATGTAAAACGAAAGACCGTGTGC
Source organism: Desulfosarcina sp. (assembly GCA_029288035.1). Taxonomy (GTDB): domain Bacteria; phylum Desulfobacterota; class Desulfobacteria; order Desulfobacterales; family JAFDCJ01; genus JAFDCJ01. Next base: position 13,901 of record JARFPZ010000008.1, on the reverse strand, counting down.
GCCGATCAGGTTTTTGCCACTTTGAGCGACTGTATTTTCAACTAGGGTGATAATTTTTGATTTCATATTTCCTTTACTGGGGCCTTCGTGGCTGGCTGAACTGTAACTAAATAGCGGATAGCCAGCCTTAAACCAGCTTGGACATCGTTTCCGCAACATCGGTAAATGCCTTGGTAACCGCCGAATCACTGTGGGAGTCCTGATAACAGACGCCTGAATCACCACAGGCTACCATCTTGGGATCAAAGGGAATTCTTCCCAAAAAACGTACCCCCATTTGATTGGCGGTTTTTTCTCCGCCGCCGGTACCGAAGAGCTCTATCATTTCGCCGCAGTGCGGGCAGGAAAAACCGCTCATATTTTCAATCAATCCAAAAATTTCCATTTTAACGGTCTTGCAGAAATTAATCGATTTTCTGACATCCGCCAATGCGACTTCCTGGGGTGTCGTCACAATGATGGCCTTGGCATCAGAAATGGTCTGGGCAACCGTCAACGGTTCATCGCCCGTACCGGGTGGTGCATCGATGATGAGAAAATCAAGATTCCCCCAGTCAATATCTCCAATAAACTGCTTGATGGCTGAAAATTTTAACGGTCCCCGCCAGATAATCGCATCATCCTTATTGGGGGTGAAAGATTCGATTGAAATGGCTTTTAACGTTTCCGAGTAGCTGATGGGATTTAATTTTTTATTTTCATTGACCTGGGGTGTGCCTTCCAGCCCCAGCATGCGGGGGACATCTGGTCCATGGAGATCAACATCTATGATCCCTACATTATAGCCCTTTTCTGCCAGCGCAATGGAAAGATTGACGGACGTGCTGGTTTTGCCGACCCCCCCTTTACCGCTCATAACAAGTATCTTGTTCTTGATTTTTCCTAAAGACTCATTTACCGCGGTATCCTGGTCGGCCTGCATCTGTTGCGGATTTTTGGGCATATCACTCTGAATTTCAACCATTTATTTTACTCCTTTTATATTATTCCATTAATATTCCGGATTATATATTTTGCCTGCATTTTTTCCCAAGGCGGTAAAGTTCATTTTCTTTACACGACGGGCAGTGCTTGGGTCTGCCGCTACCGAAAGGTTCCTCCCACTCGAAATTGCAGTTGATGCACTGAAACAATCGCACCTTATTGACAATCCGATAGCTACCGCCTTCGACGTTGATGGCTTTGCCATTAATCAGGGCATCGGCGACCGCATTTCGGGCTCGTTGAATAATCCGGCCGAAGGTCGCACGGGACACCCCCATGCGGCGACCAGCATCTTCGTGGGACATCCCCAGCAGATCGGACAACCGAATGGCCTCACGCTGATCGACCGTGAGGCAAACTTCCTCCAGATCAATCATGGGAATTCCCCGGGGTTTGAAGTAGCTAATTTCGGGATTAAACGCTACCATCCGGTCTTTCTGAGGTCTTACCATCGCAGCTCCTTTATGAGAATATTCTCAAAACGTTAATTTAAATATTCCCAGGGTGATTGTCAAGTTGTTATACGCTGTCAATTCATCTCTCACACAGGTCGAAGTACGCTCAGAATGAACCAAAAACGGCTATGACCTCTAAAGAAAGGCCGGTGTGAACAATGGAGGAAAACCCGACGGTTGCAATTAAAACCAATCCTGGGTTTATTGCCCGGGTTTTGATAGCCGATGTAATTTATACGCTTGCCCTATCTGCTCTAACAGGATATGATTAATATCAAATAAACTAAGCGGGGAGGATAAAATGGAGAAAAAAAAGCGCCTGCTCGTCATTGATGACAGTGTCGAAACCGTGGCCGGACTGCAGCACTTTTTCAGCAAAAATTATGAGGTCTATACTGCACCGGACGGCATGGAAGGGCTGAAGTTGTTTGAAACGGAAGCAGAGGGATTTGACCTCGTCATCACTGATCTTGTGATGCCCTATATCAGCGGTGTCGGTGTCATTTCCATCATTAAAAAAAAATATCCGGGAATACCCGTCATCGCCATCACCGGCTGGGGTGAACACCCAGGCGCACTGGCCACCGAGGCCCATGCCGATATTGTTTTGGAAAAACCAGTCGAACTGCCGGAGCTTGACAAACTTGTTGTGGAACTTTTGGCAAAAAAAACCGAATCAGAATAGATAGTAAAGGTAGCACGCTATTCCCAAAGCTTCGGGCTCTGTCTTTTCCTCGTCTATATCGCAATTTTTCTCGACCAAATCGTCTTTGAAAAAGGGGTGGTATCATGCTTAAAGTAAAGGATATCATGACCAGAGAAGTAAAGACCGTTTCCCCCGAAACTGAGATCGCCCAGGCGGCCAAACTGCTCTTGTCCGAACGGATCAACGGAGTTCCCGTTGTCAATAAAACCGGCGAAGTTGTGGGGATCCTATGTCAGAGCGATCTCATCGCCCAACAAAAAAGTATCCCAATTCCCTCGCTTTTTACGCTGTTAGACGGCTATATACCCCTGACCCTTTTGAGCCGTCTGGACAAAGAAGTTGAGAAAATTGCGGCCACAACAGTAAATCACGCTATGACGCCGGATCCGACGACTGTCAACTCAGACACCGATATTGACAAAGTTGCCGGCCTTATGGTCGAAAAAAATTATCATACATTGCCGGTAGTCGATGACGGCACGCTTGTGGGGATTGTGGGCAAAGAAGACGTTTTGAAGACACTGCTGATAGATACGGAAAAATGAGCAACGCTTACAATTTGTCATTAGCGATTCTTTTTGTTTTCGCTCCCTGAATACTCCGCAATGCATATACCCTCATTGGTTGCCGAATCCATTCTGCCCCCCACAGTCCGGGCATTGCCAGGTGATGGCATTGCAGGACATGCCCCAGATATTTTCCTCCATACAGTCCTGGCAGATACTGAATCCACACCGGCAGTGCCAGCAGAAGGAAAATTCCTCACCGCAGCAATGACAAAGACGCCGTCGCTGTCTACGATACTTCCGTCGATAGGCAGATCGTAATTCCCTGTCTTTCATCTTGTTGTTTCACTGCTTTACTGATATATTCTCCGGAAACACTAATACAGGCCGCAAACCATGTCAATATGGGTCGACAAGCGGTTCGACAGTCTCAGGGTCCTGAGCATCGTCGCAGGACTCCACGATGAACCAACCCGGACGGGTTAGGATATTGTGATATAGTGCCGGTCATTTGTTAACCCCGGTTTATCCCTATCAGGTATTCAGCCAACCTCGAGTGGCCTGTATCTCCAAAGCAACGCACAGGGCTTCAAATGGAAAAAGAAAAGACCATCTATCTTATCGACGGTACCGCCTATATTTATCGCGCCTACCATGCCATCCGGGGACTCACCAATTCCAGGGGACTTCCGACCAATGCGATATTCGGATTTACCCGCATGCTCATCAAACTCATGGAAGACCGCTCCCCGCAATATGTTGCCATGTTTTTTGATGCCAAAGGGCCTACCTTTCGCCATGATATGTATAAAGACTACAAGGCCAACCGGCCTCCAATGCCGGAAGACATGGCAGTTCAGCTGCCTTATATCAAAGAGGTTACCTCGGCATTCAATCTGCCGATCATTGAAAGGTCGGGATTCGAAGCGGATGATCTTATCGGGACTACAGTGCGAGTGGCCGAAAAGGCGGGATACTCGGTTGTTATCGTCACCGGGGACAAAGATTTTATGCAGCTGGTCAGCGACAAAACTGCTATTTGGGATCCCATGAAAGATCTTACGATTGGTCTTCAATCCATTAAGGAAGAATTTGGGATTGAGCCACACCAGATGATCGATGTTCAGGGGCTTTCGGGTGATACAGCCGATAACATCCCGGGAGTGCCGGGCATTGGTCAGAAGACAGCACTTAGCTTGATTAAAACTTATCACAGCATGCAAGGGTTGTATGAAAAGCTTGATACCATCACCAAAAAAAAACAGCGTGAAAATCTTGAAAATTTTAAGGATCAGGCCTTTTTGAGCCGTCAACTCGTTACCATCGACACCCAGGTGCCGGTCTCTTTAAATCCGGCAGAATTCAAAGTGACCGCCCCCGAACCTGAGAAGCTCAGCGAGCTTTTCAAAAACCTTGAATTCAGACAATTACAGCAGGCATTTCCGGAGCAAGCCGATCTTAGCAGCAAAGACTATCAAGTGATAATGAACAACGAAGACCTGCAAGCATTGATCTCGCATCTTGAATCCGCCGAACAGTTTGCTGTGGATACGGAAACAACCTCAACCAATCCCATGCTGGCATCTCTGGTGGGTTTGTCCTTTGCAATACGCCCTCATCAGGCTTTCTATATTCCATGCGCACACAATTATCTTGGTGCCCCTGCACAACTTGACCTCAAAACCGTGTTGAGTCGGCTCAGGCCGGTGCTTGAAAACCCGGCCATCGAAAAAATCGGTCAAAATATAAAATATGATTGGATGGTACTGGCTCGCCATGGCATCAATCTTGCCGGTGTGGCCTTTGACACCATGCTGGCCTCCTATTTGCTGGACCCCTCCAAGCGAGCCCATAATTTGGATCAAATCGCTCTCGATTTTCTGAATCACAAAACCATTACCTACGAGCAAGTCGCCGGCAAAGGAAAAAATGCCGTACCGTTTTCCAAGGTCGCCCTGGACAAAGCCACACCATACGCCTGTGAGGATGCCGACATCACTCTCATGGCCTGTAATGTTCTTAAACCCAAACTCAAGGAACTTGGACTATATGGGCTGATGGACTCCGTGGAAATGCCGTTGGTACCGGTTTTAATGCAAATGGAAATGCGGGGAACGGGCCTGGACGTAAAGCGTTTGCATCAACTGTCCAAACAATTTAAAAAGCAACTCGATGCACTTGAGGGCAGCATATATGGCCTTGCAGGGGAAGCATTCAATATTAAATCATCCCAGCAGCTGGGCCGTATATTGTTTGAAAAGCTCAAGCTGCCGGTTCAAAAAAAGACCAAAAAAAAGACCGGTTATTCCACCGATGTGAACGTATTGACAACCCTGGCCGAATACCATGAATTGCCAGCTTTAATTTTGGAACATCGCACTCTGGCAAAGTTAAAATCAACCTATACGGATGCGTTGATCGATCTGGTAAACCCTCAGACAGGACGAATTCACACTTCATACAATCAGACCGTGGCCGCCACCGGGCGCTTGAGCAGTTCAGACCCGAATTTGCAAAATATTCCCATCCGCACCGCAGAAGGTCGTGAAATTCGCAGGGCGTTTGTACCGCGCCAGGGCTGGCATTTCGTTTCCGCTGATTATTCCCAGGTCGAATTGCGAATCCTGGCCCATTATTCTAAAGATGATATTCTGATCCAAGCATTTATGGAAGATGAGGATATCCATACCCGCACCGCCTGTGAAGTATTTCAGGTTTCACCGGAAGTATTAACCGCCGAACTCAGGAGGCAGGCCAAGGCCATCAATTTCGGTATCATCTACGGCATGAGCGCTTTCGGACTCTCTAAACAGCTCGAAATCAGCCGTAAAATGGCCCAGACCTTTATCGATCAGTACTTTGACAGATACCGGGGCGTTAAGCGATTTCTGGAACACACCGTTGAGGAGGCCCGCCGTAAACAGCAAACGAGTACCCTTCTCGGACGTATCCGGATCTTGACAGAAATAAACAGCAGCAACCACATCATTCGCCAGGCTGCCGAAAGGACCGCCATAAACACCCCAATCCAGGGAAGTGCCGCCGATCTTATCAAGGTAGCCATGATTCAGGTAAATCAGGCCTTGAATGAGAAGAAATTAAAATCCGCCATGCTGCTGACAGTACATGATGAACTGGTTTTTGAAGTGCCGCCCGAGGAATTGAAAGTCGTCAGCCGGATGGTCAAAGAAATAATGGAAGGCGTCTGGAAACTCAAGGTGCCACTTAAAATCAACATCGCCCATGGGCACAATTGGGACGAAGCACATTAAAAAGTTCACATAATAATGTTTACCCACCAGCCGCACTTAAATAACACCGGTTCCAGAGGAAGCCGCTCATTCTTTTTTATCCGGCTTGGCGGTTGATTTCATCGAGCCCTTCGTTGTCTTTTCCACGGTACGGAAAATATCTTTGAAGCTTTCATGGAAGCTGCTGGGTGAAATTCTGCCACTTTCAATGAATTTTACAACAATTTCCTTGGTCGTTCTTAGTATTTGCTCGTCGATAGTCGCCATGTTGCCGCTCCCTTGACCCGGATATGCCGGGATTGACGATAACGAGAATATCCCAACACATTTCTCCCACAAAATGAACAAAATAAGTCATAAGGTTTACAGTATTTTTCTACAATGAATTTGGACTGTTACTAAAAATACGAACTGGTGTCAAGGCATTCCATTGGTTGAATCAGAGGAACATCGAAATAAACCCCATATTATCTGCATCCGAAAGTTTCATAAGACTGCAATAACCATCGCCGTCAATCCTGTCTGGGCCGGAGATTTGTTATGAATGGTAGGAATTATCATGATTTTTATTAAGTAGATAATTTTTGTAATATCAATCTATTGAACGTTTAGATAACGCAACTCTGCCTGCTGAGCAGATCTCAATCAGATATGCGAAGGTAACAATTGACATTTCGATTTTAAATTCTTATTAGGTAATGATGATTTCCCAGACTTCAGACTATATTTCAGTTTATACTCGCTCATCTGCCGTTGCATTGATACTGCTCACTGTTCTTTTTACCGCCATTGGTTGCGCGACCTCTCAGACAGTTGTGAGAAAAACGACCGAAACGATCACACAGACGACCCGGGATATTGGTCGCAAAATGGTCCTGTCTGATGAGGATCTAAAACGGAAGGTCGCTCTTTTAGAGTTTGAAAATGATACCTTGCGTGAGGCTCAAAATTTTCAGGAAATTTTCCGAAATGGTTTGCCCAAATATTTGAGTGACCAATGTCAAGGAATTCTTCTATCAAACCCAGCAGCCGGAGGACTCCTGAATGAATTAAAGGAAACGCCCAAATTAAAATCCGGTCTTATCGATGGGTATGCCCTGGCAATCCTCGGCCGGCAGCTCGGGTTAAACGCTATTGTTACCGGCAGGCTGGAAGACATCCGCGTTATCGAGGATTCCCAGGGCATCCTCTGGACCAAGGACAAGCTGCATCTCGTCCAGATATTTATCAGGGTGGAAGTTTTCGACACACGGACGGCCACGAAAATCCTTGACAATACAGTTGACCGTCGGATCGAAATCGACGATCTCGATTATCAGATGACTCAGGAAGTTGAACTGAATCAATTACCAGAACTCAAGGAGACCTTGAACCTTCTGCTGAGCGATATCGGCGATCGTGTTTGCAACGCCGTCAGGGATCAGCCCTGGGATGGTTATATTACCAAAATTGATGGTGACCGATATGTCATCCCATCGGGAACCAAAGTGGGTCTTAAAACCGGTGATATTCTGGAAGTTTTCGATAGCAGCAGAACGATGGAAGGGGTTGGCGGTCAGCGCTTTTTCATACCGGGTCTTAAAATTGGTATAATTGAGATAGTGACCATATCTGAGGATAGACTGGAAGCTAAACTGGTTTCAGGAAAGGACATTAAGAAGGGAAGTACGGTGCGACGGAAGTAATGAATCGGAATTCTCGTTAGTTCTCAAACATGCGCTGTCGCTGCTATGGAAAGTTTATTCGCTGAGGGAATTCCGATAATTTCTGATCAATTCAAGGCCTTCTTCCATCGATGACAGATGTTTGATCGATTCCCGAAATTTGCTGCTGTTTCGCATTCCCCGGGTAAACCAGCCCAGGCGGCTGCGCATCATTCTGCAGGCCGTTTCTTCACCAATAAATTCCACGGATGCCTTAAAATAATGGTTCATCATATCGAACCGGTGGTTGAGGTCCTCTCTTACCGGTTCGGCACCGTTAAGGCCTGCCAGCACGCGGGTGAAAATTACGGGGTCCCCGATAGCCTTTCTGCCGATCATGATGGCATCACATCCGGTTTCTTCGAACATTTTCAATGCATCACGTGCTGAAGAGACATCACCGTTGCCGATAACGGATATGCCAACCTTTTTTTTGACCGCTGCAATAATAGACCAATCTGCCCGTCCTCTGAATTGCTGGCCGGCTGTTCGAGGATGGACCGCGATGGCGTCTACGCCGCAGTCTTGGGCAATCCTGGCGATGTTGCAGGCGTCCCGACCGGATGCATCCCAGCCGCTTCTAATTTTGATGGTCAGCGGAATGTGAATGGCCTTACGCACGGCCGTAAGTAATGCTTTCGCCCGATCCGGGTTTTTCATCAGGGCGACACCGGAGCCGGTCTTGACTACCTTTCGCACCGAACAACCGAAGTTTATATCAACAATATCCGCTCCTTTGGATTCGACGATGGCAGCCGCCTCAGCCAGGATGCCGGGGTCCGATCCAAATATCTGAACCGAGAGAGGCTTTTCTTCCGGAGCAGTATCCAACATCTGTTCAGTTTTGCTCGATTGGTAAACAAGTCCATTGGCACTGATCATCTCCGAACAAACCAGGCCGCAGCCGGCAGCTTTGGCCAGCAGGCGAAAAGGCAAGTTCGTGATTCCAGCCAGCGGAGCCAAGACGGTTTTGTTGGGCAGGGTTAGAGAGCCTATCTGCAATTTTTCTCCTTTGGCGTCGAGTCGCTAGAGTCAGCTTCACATCTAGAGGCCGGATTTGCATAACAAAACAGACAGTTGTGATAACACGCCTGCAGACGGTAGGATCCAATGTCAGTCGACAGCGTACATCCGCAACCAGCTTTGATCCGTTGGCCGGTATCTTTTTTGAGAGAAAGCCGACCGCCGAATAATTTCTGAATAATGTCACCGGGAATGCACGAGCTCCCAGTTATCGAAGAGCTTTGGGGAACCGCCTCCAAAAGGTCTTTCTCGCAACAGACGGATAGATCTATGTTATAGTCGGCAAGATCTTTTTCCATTTTACCGACAATTTCAATTTTTTTTTCAAGCATCGGATCAATGAACGTAAACCCGGGGCTGGTTGAGAGCCGTCTGCGGATTTTGCGGTAATGGTCCATGAAACTGGTAATGCAGCGCACAATTCCACATTCTGCAGCCTTGGTGGCGATGTCGGAAAAATCGTGCAGATTATCTTGCAGCGGACCCTTCCCTTTTTTAAAAAAACATAGCGGATCAAAACGCCAGTTTATCGCGTCGGGGCCAAATCGTTGACACAGATGTTCAAGCTGGTGAAGGCGCTTGGCTAAGGGTGGAACGTTGGGCTCGAGGTCAATGCAATCCGAATTGACGGTAAAGTTAAAAAAAAGATGATAACCCTGTTTGATTAGCTGCTCCCCATATTTTTTTTTAATAAACGGTCCAAGATTTTTCGACCAGAAAACGATCGTATGGACCTGATCCGGCGTTGCCGGGACACATGAAACGCGCTGATTATAGGGATTTGTAACCTCAAAATATCCTCTTCGAATTTGCTCCATGAACCAGGGCATGTAAAATGCCGGGATATCGGTTCGTCTGGAAGCAGAAATAACAATCTTGTGGGTTTTAATCATTTAAGATCAATCTAAAAATGGATTTGTAATCAGATGAAGACATGATCGTTTAATTTTGTGCTGTCTGTTTTTTTTCAACCAGGAACATTGAACCTGAACCGCTTAATCCGGGATTACTTTTTCTTGATATCTTTCAGAGAGATCACTTGTGCCTTGCCGGCCACGTCACCGGTCGCCTCTGTTTCATTCTGTTTGTCAATCAATTCCGGGGAGGTCGCTTCATCCGGGACCACCACTTTTTCCAATCGCATGCGCTTGCCATTCATGGTAAACTCGGTCCCACTGATATACACATCCCGCAATATCCAGGTAACCACCTGAGGTGGTATTTGCAGTAAGAGCAGTTTGACATGAAACCAGTCGGGTTTGGAATCCGGCAAAATACTTTCAATTCTGGCAAAGCTAAGCGGATTGTCTTCAAAGTAAATGAGCACAAGATCGTTTTCTATAGCTATTTTATCATTCATAATATTTTAAATTTTTGTCATTGCAGCAAAATCAGAAAATACTCGCTTGTCCGCCGCTGGTGCGGATGACGAGGGACTGTCAGCCCACCGAGTGTCCGGGTTAAAGAAAGATATTGAATATTTTATTTTTTTTCAATAAAAACCTTCACCTTGTCAGTAGCAAAAAAATCTTCATTTTCCGATAAAATGGCCGATATAATCTTATGATTTTAAACGCCCGGCTTTCTAAAGGTAATTCAGCGAGAATTATCGGTGTCACAACTACAAAATCAACAAATTTTAATCGAATTAAATGCTTAGAGGTGAACCTTATGAAACATAAATCCGTTACTTTTGCTATTTTCATTGGTCTGTTGGCAATCATCGTTTTGGTCGGCTCATCAGCTGTGGGGACGGCTCAAACCATTTCGGCAGATCTAATAACCCAATCCTCAAGTGAGAACGCCCGTCACGAAAAAAATGCCGATTACTGGTTTGACAAAGGTGCCCTATGCGCCACATACGGAAATGATTCAGCCGCCATTAAGTACTTCCAAAAAGCCATCGTCCTCGACCCGCGCAGAAGCGATGCCTATTTTGAACAGGGCGTATCTTACGGCCAGCTGGAAAATTTTTTCGAAGCCATTGCTTTAATTAACAAGGCCATTGAGATGGAGCCCCACAACGGGCTGTATTACTATGGCCGCGCCAGAGTCTACCTGCTGGCCGATGATAGAGATAAGGCCATAGAGGATTTTAAAAAAGCGGCTGAATTGGATGATGAGGATGCCCAGATTTATATAAATACGATCGCTAAAACTCAATAGAAGCAACCTCCCAACCAATACCCCCACGATCAATTCGATCGAAGGGGCTCATGTGTTTTGAAGAATCGCCCGAACGCCCCCAGCACTTTCGCTGGGGCGTTCTTTTTTGGACATGATCTGGATGATGCATCATTCGACCTTCGGCATTCGTTTTTTACAACCCTGCCAAGAATCCCTTTTTTCAAGGGTGTTTCTAATTTTCGCCAGCGTATCGGATTTTTTCAGTGCCCACTGCGGCGCCACAAGCTCAGGTCGATGAGGATCACCCGTCAGCCGCTGAATGATTATATCGGATGGGATACGTTCGATAAAATCGCAGACAAGATCGACATATTCCTGCTGCGCCAGACATTTATACTTCCCGTGGCGGTAATAGGTTTCCAACGGGGTTCCTTTCAGCACATAAAGCAGATGAAGTTTGATACCATCCACTCCCAGGTTGGCAATGGTATGGGCGGTGTGCAACATGTCCCTTCTACTTTCATGAGGAAGTCCTAAAATTACGTGGACACATATCTTGATCCCCCGGTTTGATGTATCCTCGATCGCCTCTTTAAAGCGCTGAAAATTATGGCCCCGGTTAATGAATTTTAAAGTCTTGTCGTTGGCAGACTGCAACCCGTATTCGATCCAGATCAGATAATTCGACGTGTATGCCTGCAGAATATCCAATACCGGGTCACTGACACAATCCGGACGGGTGCCAATGGCAAGACCCACGATGTCTTCCACTGCCAGGGCTTCGTCATATAGACGTTTGAGGATTTCCGGCGGTGCATATGTGTTGGAAAAAGATTGAAAATAGGCAATAAATTTTTTTGCTTTATACCGTCGTAAAAGAAAATGTTTGCCTTGCAAAAGCTGGTCGGTTAACGACAACCCTCGATTAGAGGCACCACTGCCGGAACCGCGGTCGTTGCAAAAAATACATCCTCCGGTAGAAATAGTGCCATCCCGATTGGGGCAGGTAAGCCCGGCATCAATGGTTATTTTCTGTACCCGGCAGCCAAAAATAGACCGGAAATATGTATTGAGATCATTATACCTTTGGTTCATTAGAACTCCGGAAAGGGAGCATCCTATTTTGATTTGCTCCGAAATTAAATTGTTTTGGCCACCTATTGAAATTTTCAGGCAAAAACGCCAAGGCGCAAAAAAAAGAGTCGATAACCTCTAAATTAGAGCCCGTCAAAGCTTGACCGAAACAATGGTCGGCACTATAATTCATTGCAAACCATAGCATACCGTTTGACGACAGACAACAGAAGGCCGGCTGGTGCTGATTTACCACCGAACTCCGAGCCTTGACAAATTATATGTCATCTTACTCTAATAAATACGATATCATCGTTATCGGTGCCGGTCACGCCGGGTGTGAAGCGGGACTGGCAGCTGCTCGTATGGGGTGTAGCGTGCTGTTGATGGCCATTGATCTCGACAAGTTGGCTGCTATGCCATGCAGCCCTTCAATCGGCGGAATGGCCAAAGGACAACTGGTAAAAGAAATAGACGCTCTGGGCGGAGAAATGGCTAAAACCACCGACAAAACGGCTATTCAGTACCGCACTCTCAATACCAAAAAAGGCCCCGCGGTCCACTCTTCCAGAACCCAAAACGATAAAATTCGATATCATATAGCCATGAAGGCGGTTGTCGAAGCTCAACCAAACCTCGATCTAAAACAGGCGATGGCGGAGCAGCTGATGGTGGAAAATAATTGCATGATGGGCGTTCGGGATCAGACCGGCTACGAATACCAAGCTCCGATGGTGGTATTAGCTACCGGCACCTTTCTAAGGGGTCTGATTCATATCGGATCTAAATCTATAAAAGCAGGCCGCGCCGGTGAATTCGCTTCCTATGGTCTTGCCACCAGTCTCAGGGATCTGGGGTTCGAGCTCGGTCGTCTCAAAACCGGTACCCCTCCTCGACTAAAAAAATCAAGCATTGATTTCAGCAAATTCACCGTCCATGATGCTGATTCCCATCCGACGCCTTTTTCTTTTTTTACTGAAAAGATAACCATGCCCCAATTACCCAGCCATATTGGTCACACCAGCCAAAGAAGTCACGAGATTATGCGTAAAAATCTTCAACACTCAGCACTCTATGGTGGAATCATAAAAGGAACCTCGGCGCGTTACTGTCCTTCTTTCGAGGATAAGATTGTTAAATTTCCCGATAGAGACCGTCACCAGATTATCTTAGAACCGGAGGGAGTGGATACCGAAGAAATTTATGCCAGCGGTCTGGGCAACAGTTTACCGCAGGAAGTCCAGATCGAGCTGGTGCGATCAATTGAAGGTCTCGAATCTGCCGATATCATGCGACCTGCCTATGCCATTGAATACGACTACGTCAACCCCATCGGGCTTAAACCAACTCTGGAAACCAAACTTATAAGCGGACTTTTTTTGGCAGGACAAATTAACGGTACTTCAGGATATGAAGAAGCCGCCGCTCAGGGGATGTGGGCCGGCATTAATGCTGCCTGCAAAGTACAGGCAAGATCGGCGTTTCTGCTGGACAGATCCCAGGCATATATGGGGGTTATGATCGATGATCTTGTTACTCTGGGCACCAAAGAACCCTATCGGATGTTCACGAGCCGGGCGGAATATCGTCTCATGTTGCGAGAAGATAACGCTGATTTGCGATTGATGGGCATCGGTCACGAACTTGGTTTGATTGATGACATTACATTGAAAAACTTGAAGACTCGCAAAGAACAAATTGACAGAGAGATTCAACGCGTGAAGCAGACCATTGTGAAACCAACTGCAGAGGTAAACACCTATCTAGAGAGCCAAGACACAAAACCGATCCGCCATGGTGTCCGCCTTGATCAACTGCTGAAAAGAACCGAATTGGACTATCGCGCGGTTGATATCCTTGCCAAAAGTCCTGATACCATCAGTGATACGATTGCCCATCAAGTTGAAATAGAAATTAAATACGAAGGTTATATTCTAAAACAGCTTCGGGAAATCGAACGTTTTCAGAACTTGGAAAGAATTAAAATACCGCAAAATTTTGACTTTTCCAATATCCACAGTTTGTCCAACGAATTAAAGGAGAAACTATCGAAGGTAAAACCCGCATCTCTC